>JAQGHY010000306.1 GCA_028291455.1 Rubritepida sp.
GACGGTCATGGCCTGGGCGATGAACTCCACCTCCACCAGCCCGCCGGCCATTGCCTTCAGGTCCCACGGACCGTCCGCGGGCAATTCGCGCAGCATGCGGGCCCGCATCGCGGCGGCGTCGGCCAGCACCTTGGCGGCATCGCGCGGCGTGGTGAGGGCGGCATCCACCGCCGCTTCGATCTGGCGGGCGAGCGCGGTCGGTCCCGCGACGATCCGCGCCCGCGTCAGCGCCATGCGCTCCCAGGTCCAGGCCTCCTCGGCGTGGTAGCGCGCGAAGGCGGAGAGCCGCACCGCGACGGGGCCCTTATTGCCCGAGGGCCGCAGCCGCATATCCACCTCGAAGGCGCAGCCGTCGCGCCCTTGGGTGGTGAGGGCGGAGACGATCTGGTGCGAGAGGCGGATGAAGTATTCCGAGGGAGCAAGCGCGCGGGCGCCGCCCTCGCTCGCCTCGGTATCCGGATCGTGATCGTAGATGAAGATAAGGTCGAGGTCCGAGCCGGGCAGCATCTCGCGCCCGCCGAGCTTGCCCAGCGCCAGCACGCAAAGGCCGCCGCCCGTCACGCGCCCGAAGCGGCGGGCGAAATCGTTCTGGATGGCGGGAAGCAGGGCGGAGATGGCCGCGTCCGCCGCCGCGCTGCGCGCCTCACCCGAGGCATCGGCATCCAGCCGGCCTTCCAGCTCCGCGGCGTCCACCTCGAACATGCGCTCGGTGACCATGCGGCGCGTGGCTTCCAGCGCCTCCTCCACGTCGCGGGCCTCGCGCAGCAAAGCGGGCAGGGCGGCGAGCGGCTTCTCGCCGGGTGCTGCGTAGCTGCCGGCGAGGAGCCCGTCGAGCGCGGAGGGCCGCCGCGCCAGATGGTCGGCCAGCTGCGGCGCCGCGCCCAGCAGCGCCGCCAGCCGCAGCAGCAGGCGCGGATTGCGGTCGAGCATGGAGAGGAACTGCACCCCGGCCGACATCCGCTGCAGCAGCATGTCGAAGCGGGCCAGCGCCGCATCCGGCTCGCGCTGGCGGGCAAAGGCGGTGAGGAGGGCGGGCATCATTTCCGTCAGCAGTTCCCGTGCCCGCTCGCTTCGCATGGCCCGGGGCCGGCCGTGATGCCAGCCGCGGACCATGGCGGCGATCGAGGAGGGATCTCGGAAGCCCATGCCGCGCAGGGTCTGCATCGTCTCGGGATCGTCTTCGACGCCGGTGAAGACAAGGTTGCCCGCGGTCTCGGCCGAGGTCAGCCGCGGCGCGGCCTCGAAGAGCTTGCTGTAATGGCCCTGCACCCGGCGCTGATGCGCGGTCAGCGCCTCGGCGAAGGCGTCGCTGTCGGCATAGCCCATGAAGTTGGCGATGCGGGTCAGTTCCTCGGCGGATTCCGGGAGGCGGTGCGTCTGGCGGTCGGCGACCATCTGCAGCCGGTGCTCGGTCTTGCGGAGGAAGACATAGGCGTCGGCGAGGTCGGCCGCCGCTCGCCGGTCGATCTTGCCGGCGGCCGCCAGCGCGGCCAGGGCGCCCAATGTCGTCGGATCGCGCAGTCCCGGATCGCGCCCGCCCCAGATGAGCTGAAGCACCTGCACCGTGAACTCGATCTCGCGGATGCCCCCGCGCCCCAGCTTCACGTCATGGCCCGCGACTGCGATCTCGCCGCCAGCGCCGCGCTCGGCCTTGTGCAGATGGATCTGGCGCTTGATCGAATGGATGTCGGCGACGGCCGCGAAATCCAGGTGCCGGCGCCAGACGAAGGGCCGCAACTCCCTCAGGAAGGCCTCGCCCGCCGGACGGTCCCCGGCCACGGGCCGAGCCTTGATCATCGCCGCCCTTTCCCAGTTCTGGCCGAGGCTTTCATAGTAGGAGAGCGCCATGGGAACGCTGACGCAGAGCGGCGTCGCCGCCGGGTCGGGCCGCAGCCGCAAATCCGTCCGGAAAACATAACCTTCCGATGTACGTTCCTCCATAAGCCGGACCAGGTCGCGCCCAAGCCGTATGTAGGGCGCAGCCCCGTGTTCTTCGTGGTAGGAAGGCGAATCCGGGTCATGCAGCAGCAAGAGGTCGATATCCGAGGAGTAGTTCAACTCGCGTCCCCCCAGCTTCCCCATCCCCAGCACGATGAGGCCCGAGCCCTTCGTGATCTGCTTCGGCTCGCCCTTCGTCCGGGCCAGCCGAATCTGGCCGCGCCGCGCGGCATCCAGCAGCAGATGCGCGCAGGCGAAGTCGATGGCGAGGTCCGCCAGATCGCTCAACGCATGCGTCACCCCGTCCAGCGTCCAGGCGCCGGAGAGGTCGGCCGCGGCGGTGATCAGCGCCACCTGGCGCTTGGCGCGGCGGAGCAGGCTCGCCACGGCATCGCGCGCGGCGGCCGGGTCGGCCTTGGTCAGTGGGTCCAGCGCGCATTGCAACGCGTCCTCGGCGCCCCGATCGAGCAGGCGCAGCAGCGTCGGCGCCTCCGCCCAGCAGAGGTCCGCCAGGAAGGGGCTGTGCGCGCCCATCACGTCCAACAGGCCCGTGGCATCGGAGCGCGCGGCCAGCGCCTGTTGCGATGCGTCTCCCTCCGCGAGGCGGGAACGCAGGCGTTCGGCGGCTTGCCGGTCGTAGAGGGGAGCGGGCGTCATCCCATAGGGGAGACGCGGGCATGAGCCAGGGTCAAGCCCCATGGCGCTGGGCCCTGCCGCGGCTGTGCTGCGTGGCGGTGCTGGCGGTCCTCGTGGGGCTGCCCATGCTGGGCGGGCTCGGGCTCGGCGCATTGGCCTGGCGCCTCTCGCACGGGCCGATCGAATCCAGCCTGATCGCCCGCCAGATCGAGGCGGCTGTGAACCGCCCCGGCCGGGCGATGCGCATCGAGATCAGCCGCGCCGCCGTCGCCTGGGAGGGCTGGCACGGTGATGCCGCGCCGCTGGACATCCGGCTCTCCGGCGTCGTGCTGCGCGACGCCGCCGGCAATAGCCGCGGCAGCCTGCCCGATGCCGCCGTCACCCTCGCACTCGCCCCCTTGCTGCGCGGCGTGCTGGCGCCGGCCTCCATCGAACTGCGGAACCCGAATTTCGTGCTGATCCGCGATGCCGAAGGCGGGCTCTCGCTCGACCTCGGCGCCCCGGCCGCTGCCACGCCTGCTGCCGCGCCTGTGGAGGCGGAGGCCGATGCCGGCGGGCATATCCTGGCCGACCTGATGCAACCTCCGGAGGAACGGGCCGCCCATACCTCGCTCCGCCGGATCCGTGTCGCCGGCGGACTGATCACCGTGCGCGACCAGGCCATCGGCCGCGACTGGGCGCTCACCGACCCGCAAGTGGAGCTGCGCCGCCTGCCCGAGGGCGGCATCGACGGCGACGGCGAGGCCAAGCTGCGCGTGGGCGAGGTCGACCTGCCGGTGCACCTCCAGGGCCGGGCGCAGGGCGCGCCGATGCGCTTCTTCTTCCGGCTCGACCTGCCGGTGCTCCGCCCGGCCGAATTGGCCAACGTATTGCCGCCGCTGGCACCACTCGCCATCCTGGACGCGCCCGTCGCCATCCAGGCCTCGGCCGAGTTCGACGCGGCGGGGCGGCCCCTGCGCTTCGGGCTCGACCTCCAGGCCAACGAGGGCGGCGACCTCCGCCTGGACTTCCAGGCCCGGCTGCCCTTCGCGCGGCTGGAGGCCCGGCTCGACGGCAACCGCCGCCGCTTCTCGCTCGAGGAGGCGCGGATCGAGCTCGCCGGCCCCACCCGGACCACCCTGAACGCCACCGGCGAGCTCTCGCGCGGCGGCACCGGCTGGTCGGGGCAGATGCGTTTCGGCCTCGCCCGGCTGGACCTCGCGGAACTTCCCACGCTCTGGCCCATCGGCATGGCGCCGGAAACGCGGGAGGCCGCGCGCCTCGCCTTGCCGCGCGGGACGCTGCGCGACGCCACCCTTCGCATCGAGCTCACGGCCGATGCCGCGCTGACTGGATGGCACGTCCCCGCCGGCCGGCTGGAGGCGGCGCTGGCCGATGCGCTGCTGGTCAGCCCGACCGGTCCGCGGGCCGCGCTATCCGCTGTCGAATTCGCGGTCGAGGCACGGCCGGACTCTGTCCGGCTCGAACGCCTGATGCTGCGCCCGTCCACCCCGGCAGGCGATGGCGCGCAGCCCACCACCATCACTGCCGACGGCCAGGCAGCGTTGCGCGAAGGCCGCTGGCGCGGCGCGGTGAACCTCGGGCTCGACCGCGCCCGCTTCGCCGACTTGCCGGCCATCTGGCCCGAGGGCGTAGTGCCCGGGGCGCGCCAGTGGATCACCCGCAACATCACCGCCGGCGAGCTCAACGCCGGGCGCTGGCAGCTCACGGCCGAGGCGCCGGAGGATCTGAGCGGCGCCTCCGTCACCGGCCTTTCGGGGCAGGCGGAATTGCGGGCGGGGACCGTGCACTGGCTGCGCCCGATGCCGCCGGCCCGCGTCACCAGCGGGCGCGTGACCTTCGGGCTGGACGAGATCACGGTGGTCACGACCGGGGGGCGGCAGGAGAACGAGGCCGGCCAGCTGGGCGGGTTGGAAATCCGCGATTCCAACCTGCGCTTCCTCTTCCCGAACGGCGCACCGCCGCGCACCGAGATGGTCTTGAACGTCGGCGGCCCGCTGGCCGAGATGGTGACAGTTCTGCGCCATCCGCGCCTGCATCTCTTCGATCGCCGGCCCTTCCCGGTGCAGGTCGCGGCCGGTGCGCTGGAGGGGCGGGTGACCATCGGCTTCCCGCTCATTGCGGAGCTGAACATGGATCAGGTCCGCATTCGCGCCGAGGCCCGGGCGACCAACGCGCGCCTCACCCGTCTCCTCTTCAACCGCGACCTCGACGATGCGAGCTTCGAGCTGACCACGGATACGGAACAGCTGCGGGTGACCGGCCACGGCAACCTGATCGGCATTCCCGTGCGCCTCGGCGTCGAGATGGATTTCCGGCCGGGACCAGCGACCCAGGTGGTCTCGCGCGAAACCCTGACCGGACGCGCCGACGCCGCGCGGATCGCCGAGCTAGGCTTCGATGCCGGCGCCCTGCTGCGCGGCCCGGTGGCGATCGAGGCGCGCGGTGAGCGGCGCCGCAGCGGGCAGGCCAGCTACAACCTGCGCGGTGACCTGCGCGATGCGGTGCTGACCTTCTCGCCGCTCGGCTGGGTCAAGCCGGAGGGAAGCCCTGGTATCGCCGAGGCGGTGATCCGCCTTCAGGGCGAGCAGCTGACCAGCATCGACAATATCCGCGTCGAGGCGCTGGAACTCGCCCTCAGGGCCCGCGCCACCGCCCGCGCGGGACGGATCGAGCGCATCGAGCTGCAGGAGACCAGCTTCGGCGCCAGCCGGATGGTGGGCGATGCGCGTGCGCCCACGGCGGCCGGCGAACCCTGGACCGTGCAGATGCGCGGCCCGGTGCTGGACCTGCGGTCGATCTTCGGCGCGCCCGGCCAGGTTTCCGGCGGCGGCGTGCGCGACCGCGGGCAATCTCCCGAACCGCCCGCAGACCCCCCTGGCGGCAACCAGGCGCCGCTGGCGCTCGACCTGCGCTTCGACCAGGTCCTGCTGGGACCGGAGCGCGAGATCTACGGCATCCAGGGCCGGGGGCGCATCGACGGCACCGGCGTGCTGCGCGAGGGCAATCTGCGCGGACGCACGGCACGCCAGACCGGCAATTTTGAGATCGCCATGACGCCACGCGGCGATGCCCGCAACCTCCGCGGCACGGCCGAGGATGGCGGCGGGCTGCTGCGCGCGCTGGGTCTCGTCGAGACCATCCGGGGCGGCCGGCTGACGGCGACGGCGCAATATGCCGAATCCCGTCCCGGCTCGCCGCTGACGGGAACGGCGGAGTTGGAGAACTTCACCGTGCGCAACGCGCCCGCTCTGGGCAAGCTGTTGCAGGCGATGACGCTGTTCGGCCTGGTGGAGGCGGTGCAGGGCGGCAACGGCCTGCTCTTCAACCGCGCCGTGGTGCCCTTCAGCCTGACGCCGGCGGAGTTGCGCATCACGGATGCGCGGGCCTTCTCGGCTTCCCTCGGGATCACCGCGCGCGGGCGGGTGCTGCGGGAGAGGGCAATCCTCGATCTCGAGGGTACCATCGTTCCCGCCTATTTCTTCAACACGCTATTGGGAAACTTGCCGCTGATCGGGCGGCTGTTCAGCCCCGAGGCGGGCGGCGGCGTCTTCGCCGCGACCTTCCGCGCGCAGGGCCCGCCGGACGATGCGGAGATCACGGTCAATCCGCTGGCGGCGCTGACGCCGGGCTTCCTGCGCGGGCTGTTCGGCTTGGCGGATGCGGGCCGGGCGGCAAGATAGCCGCACCCCCGCTGCCAAGCCGCGCGCTTTGCGCGTAGACCTGTCCAACTATTTTGGAGACGGTCATGTTCGGGCAATCCATCCGGCGTCTGGAGGATGATCGGTTCCTGCGGGGGCAGGGTCGCTACATGGCCGATCTGGCCGAAGTGCCCGGCACCCTGCAGGTCTATTTCCTGCGAAGCCCGCATGCCCATGCCCGCATCGAGGCCATCAACGTCTCCGCCGCGCGCGCAGCGCCCGGTGTGCATCTCATCCTGACGGGGGAGGACCTTGCCGCCGCTGGAATCGGCAGCCTGCCCTGTGGCGCCGTCCTCGCCGCGGTGCGGCCGCTCATCATCCCCCCGCGCCCCGGCCTCGCGCAGGGAACCGTGCGCCATGTCGGCCAGCCCGTCGTGTGCATTCTGGCCGAAACCCGCGACCAGGCGCAGGACGCGTCCGAGCTGATCGAGGTGGACTACACGCCGCTCGATGCCGTGAGCTGCCCGCACGCCGCGCTGGCTGAGGGCGCGCCGCAGCTGCATGAGGAGGCGCCGGGCAACCTCGCCTTCCTATGGCACAAGGGCGACCGCGCGGCGGTGGATACGGCGTTCGCGGCGGCGGCGACAGTGGTCGAGGCGACCATCCCCAACCCGCGCGTGACCTGCGCGCCGATCGAGACGCGCGCCGCGCTGGCCGTGGCCGAGGACGGGCTGCTGACGCTGCATTGCAACGGCCAGAACCTGCACGCGATCCGCGCGCATCTTTGCATCGCGATGGGCATGAAGCCTGCCGAGATGCGCTTGGTCGCACCGGATATCGGCGGCGGCTTCGGCGTGAAGAACGTGTCCTTCCCCGAGCATCTTTCCATCCTGCACGCGGCGCGGCTGACCGGGCGTCCCGTGCGCTGGGTGGCCGAGATCGGCGAGGATTTCGCCGCCGCGGCCCATGGGCGCGGCCTGCACGCGAAGGCGCGACTGGCGCTGGATGCAGAGGGCCGCATGCTGGCGCTCGATGTGGATGCCGTGGCCGAGATGGGCGCCTACCTCTCCGGCAGCGGGCCCCATTGCCCGACGAATGCGGCGGCGACCGCCATGGGCGGCTGCTATGCCATTCCCGCTATCCATTTCACCGTGCGCGGGGCCTTCAGCAACACCGCGCCGATGGAGGCCTATCGCGGCGCCGGCAAGCCCGAATCCAACTTCATCATCGAGGGGCTTATCGAGGCCGCCGCGCGGCAGACGGGCAGGGACGCGCATGCGCTGCGCGAGCTGAACCTCATCGCCGCCTACCCCTACCGCACCGCCTTCGGCATGGAGATCCGCGAGGGCGATTTCCTGGCGCGGCTGGAGGAATGCGCGCGTCTGGCAGACCGCGCCGGCTTTCCCGCGCGACGGGCGGCCAGTGCCGCACGCGGCAAGCGGCGCGGCTTCGGCCTCACCTGCTTCCTGGAGACGGCCCGCGGCGCGCCGGGAGAATGGGCGCGGCTGCGCGCCACGGCGGACGGGCTGGTCGAGGTCGCGGTCGGCACTCAATCCAACGGGCAGGGCCACGAGACGAGCTTTCCGCAATATATATCCCACCTGCTGGACATCCCGATGGAGGGCATCCGCTACGTCCAGGCCGATACCGCGCGGATCGTCACGGGCAATGGCCATGGCGGCGCGCGCAGCCTGCATATGGGCGGCGAGGCGATGCGCCAGGCGGCCGGCGCGCTCCTCGCCCATGCGCGCAGCGTGGCCGCCCGCCTGCTGCAATCCACGCCCGAGGTGCTGCACTACGAAGCCGGCCGCTTTGGCCTCATCGACGGCCGCGGCATGACGCTGACGGAGCTCGCCGCCGAGGAAGGCCCGCTGGAGGGCGAGGTGACGCATGCGCTCGACCTCGTGACCTTCCCCAACGGCGCGCATGCCGCCGAGGTCGAGCTCGACCCCGAGACGGGCGAAATCCGGCTGCTCGCCTATACCGCCGTGGACGATTACGGCCGGCTGCTCAATCCGATGCTGGCGCGCGGCCAGGTACAGGGCGGGGTGGCGCAGGGCATCGGCCAGGCGATGATGGAGCGTATCGCCTACGACCTGGAAAGTTCGCAGCTGCTCTCCGCAGGCTTCATGGACTACGCCATGCCGCGCGCCGCCGACCTGCCGGACCTCGACATCCATCTGCGCGAGGACCAGCCGACGGCGTCCAATGGCCTCGGTGTGAAGGGAACGGGGCAGGCGGGCTGCATCGCCGCACCCCAGGCCATCGTGGCGGCGCTGAGGGACGCGGTGGGCGCGGAGGTGACGATGCCGGCGACACCGGAGAAGCTCTGGCGGGCGCTGGGCCGGGGTTAAGCCTCTCCCGGTATTCCCTTCAGGTCAGGGTCAGCGCGGGATCCGGGGCGCGGATATCGAGACTGTCCATCAGCGCCTTGGCGCCGAGGAACTGCGCGGCCTGGCGATCGCCATCCAGGAGCAGGGCTGGCACGCCGTCCGTCTGATTCTCCCGCAGCAGGCGCCGGCCGCGGATCACGGCGGCGTCCGCGGCGGCGATGAGGACGGGGTTGGCGGCGGCCAGCAAATCGGCCGCGTTGCGAAGGCCGATCTCCCGCAGCACGGTCTCGACCACCAGGGCGTCCCCGGTGTCTCGGCCCATGACGAAACGGGCGATCTGCAGGGCGCTGAAAGCGTCGAGCTGCCGTTCAGGACGCGTCCGCGCTACGGCGATCACGGCCAGGGTGGCAGGCCAGGCGTCGTAGACCGCCAGGCCGGAGAAAAGCAGGGCGCGATAGGCGGCGGTGAAGGGCTGCCCGGTGTGGCTCCAGATCCGGCGGTCGATGCCCCAGATGAGTCCGGCGAACTCCGCATCGATGGGCCGGGCCTCCTCGGCCAGGCCGACGGGCAGGAGCTCCACGCCGGTCCCGGCGGCGGCGAGCCGTTCCACGACCGGCGCCGCACCGTAGCACCAGCCACAAAGGGGATCGAAGAGGTAGGTCGCGACGGTCATGCAGACTCCAGATTCAAGAGCATCGCATCTCATGCATGTAAGCGAAACAGTCCTGATTGCGAAACAGTGTATAGGGAATGTTGACAATCGAATGGGTGAGGCCGCGCCATGCCGAACGCCGCGCAGTTGAACCGGCTCGCCTATTTCGTCGCCGTGGTGGATGCCGGCTCATTTACCGCGGCGGCCACGCGGCTCGGCGTATCCAAGGCCGTGGTCAGCCAGCAGATCGCGCGGCTGGAGGAGGCGCTGGGCGCTACGCTGATCGCCCGTACCACCCGCCGCTCCCAGCCGACCGCCGCGGGCCTCGTCTTCCACGCGCGCTGCGTGGATATCCTCAGGCAGGCCGACGATGCGATCTCGGAATTGGGTGACGCGTCGCGCCAGCCTAGCGGGCCGTTGCGTATCACCGCCTCCTTCGCCTTCGGTACTGCGGTCCTGGCACCCTTCCTGTCCGGCTTCGTGCGCCGCTATCCCGCGGTGACGCCGGAACTGGTGCTTTCCGATGCGCGGGTCGACATGGTGGAGCAGCGGCTGGACCTCGCCTTCCGGGTGGGCTGGCTGATCCAGTCCGGCGCAGTGAGCCGGCGCCTGAACCGCTTCGAGCAGGTCCTGGTCGCGTCTCCCGCGGTGGCCATGGGCGCCGCCCTGCCGGAGGATTTGGCCGGGCTGCCCTGGATCGCCAACCTCGCGCTCAAATCGCCGTTGCACTGGCGGTTCACGCATGCCGGCGGGACGGTGCGGATCATCGAGCCTCGCCCAGCGATGGCGATGAACTCGACGCTTGCCGTGCATGGCGGCGTGCGGGCGGGCGCGGGCATTTCCGTCCTGCCGGATTTCCTCGTTGCAGCCGATCTGGAGGCGGGCCGGCTGGTGCGGCTACTGCCGGAGTGGCGGCTGCCGGCGGGAGGTATCCATGTGGTCTTTCCGCCGGGCCGCTTCCGCCCCGCCCAGGTGCGTGCCTTCGTGGACATGCTGGTGGCTTCGCGGCCGGGCGAGGACAGCGCCGACCCGGATCCGTCCTAGGCGGCGGCCTTGTGCCGTGCCGTGGCCGAGAGGCCGCGCAGTAATGCGCGGGCGCATTCGGCTTGGTCCTGCGCGGCGGCCTCGGCACGGGCCAGGAGTTCGGGCAGGCGCGCGACGCCGTGGCTGGCGGACAGCCCGGCCGAGGCCTCGCGCAGGATGGCCGTGCTTTCACGGATGGAGGCGGCGAGGCGATGGATCAAAGGCGCCATCTCCGCCTCGGGCAGGGCGGCGCGCGGCGGCGCATCGATCAGGGCGGCGAACAGCAAGGCATCGGGCGGGGGGTCATCGGCGAGGTTCAGTATCCATCACCTGCGCAGCCTGGGGCGGGAGAGCTTTCGGTCCCGTTAACGACTCAGGCGAGGAGCGAGAGGCCGGAGATCAGCAGCAGGCCGAGCAGAACCAGCCGGAACCCCTGGGCCGGGATGATCCGGAAGGCGCGCAGGCCGAGGAACGTGCCGAGAAGCAGGGCGGGCAGCGCGCTCAGGAACATCAGGCCGCTCTCGCGCGTGAAGAAGCCGCCCAGGGCGAGACTCGTGCCGGCGACGATCTGCATGACCGAGACGAAGGGCTGGATCCGGGCGCGTGCCTGGTCTTTCGGCAAGCCTTGCGCGTCGGTCCAGATTGCCGGCAGGGCGCCGGAGAAACCGCCGATCCCGCCGAGGATGCCGGCGGCAAAGCCGATCGCGTTGTCCGCCGCCGCCGGCGCCACGAAGCGCGCGGGAGCAACGCGCAGCGCGATCCGCGCCAGCGCATATCCCGCATAACCCACCAGCAGGATGCCGACGGCGACGGCGACCTGCTTCGCATCTGCCACGCCCAGGATCAGCACGCCGAGCGGTGTCCCGATTACCCCCGCGAGCATCTGCGGGATAAGCGCGCGCCAGCGGATGGCCCGCCAGATATGCGGCAAGCTCACCATCTGCGTGACGAGGCTGCCCATAACGAGCACGGGCGCCAGGACCTGCGGCGCCACGAAATGGAAGAGGATGCCGGCGGCGATCAGGTTGAAAGCGAAGCCCGCCAGACCCGAGCAGAAGGCGGCAACGAAGAAGCCTAGCGGCAGGATCAGCAGTTCGAGCGACATGAGCGCCAATCTGCCAGATCTTGTATCTTATACAAGACTACGGCACGTTTGCCTCAAGAGCGAGGAAACACATCATGCAGCATGAAATCCGGGGTGCGGATCTTCTTTGGGGTGCTCTGAAGGGCGGCAGCGTCACCCGCGTCTTCAGCCTCTCCGGCAACCACATCATGCCCATCTACGACGCTGCCTTCGCGCAGGGCATCGAGATCATCCATGTCCGCCACGAGGCCGCCGCGCTCCACATGGCCGACGCCTGGGCACGGCTGACCGGCGAGGTCGGCGTGGCGCTGGTCACGGGCGGGCAGGGGCACGCCAATGCCATCGCCGCCCTGCCGACCACGCTCGCCGGTGAGGTTCCCGTCCTCCTGCTCTCGGGCCATGCGCCCCTGGCTGAGCTCGGCCTCGGCTCCTTCCAGGAGACGCCGCAGGTCGAGATGGCCGCCCCTCTCTGCAAGGCGGCCTGGCTGGCGCAGGACACGGCCACGTTGGCCGCCGACATTGCCCGCGCCTTCCGCATCGCTCGCGGCGGCCGGCCCGGCCCCGTGCATATCTCGCTTCCGACCGATGTGCTCGAGGGCAAGGCCGCCTCCGAACTGCCGGTGGAGGCCGACTATCAGCCCGCGCCCATGCCGCTTTCGACCGAGGGCGCCGCCGCCATCCTCGCCGCCATCGCCAACGCGAAGCGGCCCTTTCTCGCTGCCGGGCCGGCGCTGAACACGCCCAACGGCAAGCGCGCCCGAGCCGCGCTGGAGGCAGCCCTCGGCCTGCCCATCGCGCTGATGGAGAGCCCCCGCGGCCTCGGCGACCCGTCGCTAGGCGCCTTTGCGGAGATGCTGGCCCAGGCCGATCTCGTGGTGCTGCTGGGCAAGCCGCTCGACTTTACACTGCGCTTCGGCAGGGTGCCCGCCGTGGCGGCCGCCGCGCGTTGGATCGTGGTGGAGCCGGACGGCAAGCTGCTCGCCCGCGCCGTCGCCTCGCTCGGGCCGCGCATCGCGGTCTCCACTATGGCCGCTCCGCTGGAGGCCGTGGCCGCACTCGCCGCGCAGGCCCAGCCGCATTCCGGCACCGACTGGTCCGAAGCCCTGGCCGAGGCCTTCGCCTATCGCCCCGACGCCTGGGGTCCGCTTGCCGGGAAGTCCGGCGGCCCGATGCATCCGGCCACCCTGGGCGCCGCGCTCAGCCGCTGCGTCACGGCAAATACCGTGCTCGTCCTTGACGGCGGCGAGATCGGGCAATGGATGCAGGCCATGCTCCGCGCGCCCGAGCGCATCATCAACGGCGTTGCCGGCTCGATCGGCGCGGCCATTCCCTTCGCGCTGGCCGCGCGTGCCGCCCGCCCCGCCGCGCGCATCCTCGCCGTGCTGGGCGACGGCACCTTCGGCTTCCACATGGCCGAATTCGATACGGCCATGCGGCACAACCTGCCCTTCGTGATGGTCGTCGGCAACGATGCGAAATGGAACGCGGAATACCAGATCCAGAAGCGCGACTACGGCGCCAACCGCGCCCATGGCTGCGAGCTGGCGCCGGGCACGCGCTACGACCTCGTGGTGAAGGCGCTCGGCGGACACGGCGAATTTGTCGAGCGCGCGGAAGACCTGCCGGCGGCGCTGGAACGGGCCTTTGCCAGCAACAAGCCCGCTTGCGTCAACGTGCTGATCGAGGGGTTGGCGGCGCCCAATCTTCGGCGGGCGTGATGCGGGAGGGCGCCGCCCCCACCCTCGAGCGCTCGCCGCTTTATGCGCGCGCCGAGGCCGACTTGCGCGCGCGCATCGCCCGCGGCGAGTGGAAGCCTGGCGAGGCCCTGCCGACCGAGCCCGCGCTCGCCGCCAGCCTCGGCATCAGCCAGGGCACGCTGCGCCGGGCGCTCGCCGGCCTCGAACGCCAGCGGCTGATCGAGCGCCGCCAGGGGATCGGCACCTACGTCGCTGCCACCACGAGCGAACGCGCGCTCTTTCACTTCTTCCGCGCGGAATCCATCCATGGCACGCCGGCGATGCCGACGAGCATGCTGCACAGCCTCGACACCGAAGACGCTCAGCCGCAGGAACTCCGCGCCCTGAAGCTGCCCAAGGGCGCGCGGGTGCACCGGCTGACGCGCCAGCGCTTCGTCAACGGCGCGCCCTCCATCCTGGAAATGATCGCGCTGCCCGAGGCGCTGTTCCCCGGCTTCACGCTGCCCGTCGGCGTGGAGCTGACTGACGAGCTCTATGTGCATTACGAGCGCTTCCATGGCGTGAAGATCATGCGGGTCGAGGAGAAGCTCTCCGCCGTCGCCGCGCCCATCGAGATTGCGCGGATGCTGAAGTGCGAAGAGAAGTGGCCGCTGCTGCTGATCGAGCGCATCGCCTTCGACGTGATGGACCGTCCGGTGGAACGTCGCCGCTCATGGCTGGAAACAACCCAACTTCGATATGCGGTGGAGCTGCGCTGAGCGTTAGACCATGAGCCGCCGGCGCGCTGGTGCCTCGCCCGATGGTTGAATGCGCCGTAGTCTCATCTTCATCGCTTGAGGGAGCACTCCACATGAAAGCCGCCGTAGTCACCGCGCAGGGCCTCGCCTTGCAGGACGTCCCGATGCCCAAGCCCGGCCCGCAGCAGATCCTGGTGAAGCTGCGCGCCATAGGGCTGAACCGTGCCGATCTTGGCGTCGCGGCCGGGCATGCGCATGGCTCGCAGGGCGGCGTCGGCGCCATTCCGGGCCTGGAGGGCGCGGGCGAGATCGTGGAATGCGGTTCCGAGGTGCCGAAAACCCTGCAGCCGGGCATGCGCGTGATGGGCGGCATGGCCGGCTCCTACGCCGAATATGCGCTGGCCGACTGGGGCCGCGTGAGCCTGGTGCCCGACACCAACATGCCGTGGGAGGTCGCGGCGACGCTGCCGGTCGCGCTGCAGACCATGCATGACGCGGTGGTGACGCATGGGCTCTGCGCGCCGGGAAAGGCCATCATGATCCAGGGAGCATCCTCGGGCGTGGGGCTGATGGGGATGCAGATCGCCAAGCTGATGGGGGCCTCGGTGGTGGTGGGCTCCTCCACCAACTCCGAGAAGCGGGCGCGGCTCAGCGAATTCGGCGCCACCCTGGCGGTCGATACCAACGATCCGACCTGGGTGAAGCAGGTGCTGGACGCGACCGGCGGGCGCGGCGTGGATGCGGTGGTGGACCAGATCAGCGGGCCGCTTGTCTCGCAGACGCTGGCGGCGACGGCGATCCTTGGGCGGATCGTCAATGTCGGACGGCTCGGCGGCGCCAAGGCGGAGTTCGACTTCGACCTGCATGCGGCGCGGCGCATCTCCTATATCGGCGTTACCTTCCGGACGCGCAGCACCGAGGAGGTCCGCGAGATCGTGCGGAAGATGCGGGCCGATCTGTGGCCGGCGCTGGAGGCGGGCAAGCTGGCCCTGCCGATCGACAAGGTGTTTCCGCTGGATCAGGTGGTAGAGGCGCTGGCGCATATGAAGGCGAACCAGCACTTCGGGAAGATCGCCATGGTGACGGGATGACGGCGGGCCCGCATGGCTGAGAGGGCCGCCGCCGGCCCGGGCCGCGCGGCGCCGCCGCGCGGGAAGTCGCTGAAGGAGCGCGTCGGCGCGCTGCGCAACCTGCGCCCCTTTCTCGCGATGGTGTGGCGAACGAGCCCCTTGCTCACCGGCGCATCGCTGCTGCTGCGGCTGGTGCGTGCGCTGCTGCCGGTGGCGACGCTCTATATCGGCAAGCTCATCATCGACGACGTGGTGATGCTGCTGGGCGAGCCCGTCCGCCCCGCTAGCCTCGCGGAGTGGTGGCACAGCGGCAAGCTGTACGGGCTGGCCATGCTGCTCGCCGCCGAGTTCGCGCTGGCCGTGCTGGCGGATCTGCTCGGCCGCGTCGTCTCGCTGATCGACGGCCTGCTCTCCGAGCGCGTGTCCAATGCCTCCAGCGTGCGGCTGATGGAACACGCGGCGGCGCTCGACCTCGAGGATTTCGAGGATGCCGAGTTCCAGGACCAGTTGGAGCGCGCTCGACGCCAGACCAGCGGCCGCCTCACGCTGATGAGCCTGCTCTTCAACCAGGCGCAGGATGCGGTGACGGTGGCCAGCTTCGCCGCCGGCCTGCTCATCTACGCGCCCTGGCTGATCGTGCTGCTGCTGCTCGCGCTGGTGCCGGCCTTCCTCGGGGAATCCCACTTTAATGCGCGCAGTTATTCGCTCGACTTCGGCCGCACGCCGGAGCGGCGCGAGCTGGACTACGTGCGCCAGACAGCGGCGAGCGTGGAGACGGCCAAGGAGGTCAAGATCTTCGGCCTGCATGGCTTCCTGATCGACCGCTACACCCGCCTCTCCGCCGCCTTCTACGCGGCCAACCGCGCGCTGGCGCTGCGGCGGGCGGGCTGGGGCGGGCTGTTCGCCGCGATCGGCACCGTCGGCTACTATCTGGCCTACGCCTATATCGTCTGGCGCACCCTGGCGGGCGAGTTCTCGGTCGGCGACCTGACCTTCCTCGCCGGTTCCTTCCGCCGGCTGCGCACGCTGCTGGAGGGGCTGCTCTCGGGCTTTTCCTCCACGGCGAGCCAGGCGCTCTACCTCAACGACCTCTTCTCCTTCTTCGAGGTGCGGCCCGAAATCCTTTCGCCGGAAAACCCGCTCGCCTTCCCGCAGCCGATCCGCGAGGGCTTCGTCTTCGAGGATGTCGGCTTCGCCTATCCCGGCGCCGAGCGATGGGCGGTGCGCCATCTCAGCTTCACGCTGCGGGCCGGCGAGGTGGTGGCGCTGGTCGGC
The DNA here is from genome assembly GCA_028291455.1 of Rubritepida sp. Lineage (GTDB taxonomy): Bacteria > Pseudomonadota > Alphaproteobacteria > Acetobacterales > Acetobacteraceae > Roseococcus. Next base: position 16,087 of record JAQGHY010000306.1, read on the forward strand.
G
>JAQGHY010000099.1 GCA_028291455.1 Rubritepida sp.
AGAGCGGTCCCTGCGAGTAATCCCAAACAGACCGCCATCGCGGTGACAGACATTGCTCTGCGCATTGGTCTCGCCCTTTCGGTTAATCTGGCGTGTTACCAGGGCTAGCAAAGGGCAAGAACCGTGCCTCTCTTTTAGTTCAGTGACTTATGGGGTGGCCGTTCACCCGCCTGTAAAATCCCTCGACACTGTCGGGGCTATTGGTGCCCTAAGCCGCTCAGCACTTTCCTGCGCCTAGGCAGGGCATCTGGGAACTCACTCGCCTTGCTTCTGCGTCCAAGGTTCTCCTGCAGCTGATCCGTCGCCCAGAGAACGTTGTCGTCTCAGTTCCTTTCGCTGCGGCGATAGGAACTGAGACGACAACGTTGTGTGGGCGAAGTGCCGACTGTTCCGGCTGTCATGGGGAGAGTGAGTTCTGCCAGCGGCCATACGTCGTGAAGAGTTGTCCGAGGCGACGATGGGTGAGGAGCGGCGACAATCAGCTTGAGCACAGAAGACGAAGCGCAAAACAAAGAGCCCACCCTCCTGATGAGGATGGGCTCTCTACGAAGCGAGCCATAGAAGCAACTCGCCGCTCCAACTCGCACGTAGAGTGAATTTACCGAGCAAGCTCGACTACTGGCGAAGGTCCCGGAGCAAGGGTACCAGGCGCCCGCTGGCGTTGGCCGCCCAGAACACCAGTCGGAGCCTGCTGGCCCGGCTGCACGTAGGTGACGATCGGTCGTCCGTCCGCGCCGGTCCCCGTAATTACGGGCGTCCCACTCGGAGCAAAATCACCGACGCCCGGCCCAACATGAGTCACCACGGGCCGGCCGTTCTCAGTGCCGATCACAGGGATACCCGCCGAAACGCCCTGCGATGTACGCGGGCCGAGTGTCACCGTTTGATCCTGGCCGTTGATGTTAAGTCGCACTGCCGTACCCGCCGGCGCGTTCCTCACCGCCGAGGGTGGCGCATAGGCTACCACTCGGCCCGTGTTGTCCAAGAGAGGGTACATTTCGCTCCGCGCAGTTGATGTACTCGTCATGTCGCACGCAGCGATGCCCAAGCTCGCAGACATCGCAAGCAGCGTTTTTATATTAAACATGTATTTTCTCCATTCTTTTTTTTGCAGTAATTGTCAGTAGCGCTTTCGAATAATATTGTCTAGGCAAATCACTATTGTTGAATATTCGGCTTAAATGAAAAATTCTATTCTTAGACGAGCGCTGTTGTGAGATGCATCCTCCTCGAGATCAGCCCGCAGACTATTAATCTTCTCTACTGCGAGGCACCCCTGGCTCTATCAACGGGATATGAATGGTCCCTAGCAGATCGTCGCTTCGTTTCGCCGGCGTCCATGGAAGCTGTGCGTGCCAGGAGCCGCGCGGCCGGGCTGAGCGCTGCGTGAGGGCAGGAGGTACGACTGAGTATGGGCAGGCAGTCTCGCCCCCATGATTCTCCATGTTCACGGTGAAGCCATTATTCATTGTCAGCTGGCGCGCAGACGGCGCACCCATAATGGGGTCTGGCTGAACGTCATGGTCCACGGGGCTGGATCGCAGAGATATACCAAGCCTGCGCCCGCGTGGCGGCGTGGCCAGCAGCGATAAGTCCATCATGGCAAGAGCCGTGGGTCGAGGCCAGGATGGTAAGGCATGCGCGGCAGGCTCGCCGGTTGGCGGTCGTGCACGGCATTGTAGTGGCAGCCCACGTCGCCGGTGACACCGACGCGGACTTCCGCGGACATTCCGGCACGCGGCAGCCTCACGCCAGGGTCCATCGCATTGACGCGGATGCGCACCGGGAAGCGGCGAACGATCTTCGTGAAGTTGCCGGTCGCATTGTCCGGCGGGAACAGCGCAAATTCGCTGCCTGAGGCGACGCCGATGCTCTCGACATAGCCGCACAGCGCGTGGCGAGGATAGGTGTCGAGGCGGATCGCGACCGGCTGGTCCGGCGCCATACGGGCAAGCTGGGTCTCCCGAAAATTCGCCTCGATCCAGAGCCCTTCGATAGGCACCACCGACAGCATCCGCGTCCCTGGCGTGACATATTCGCCGACACGGCTGCGTCGGTTCGACACCACACCGGCAATGGCAGTCCACACGCCGGTATCTTCGAGCGCGAGCCTGGCCGAAATCTCGGCGGCGCCGGCTGAGGCAAGCGTCGCCGCGGCCAGCCGCTCGTCGGCGTCGACCTGCTCGATGACTTGGCGTTGCACCGCGAGGGCTGCCTGTGCCTGCGCCAGCGATGCCCGTGAGACCTGTTCAGCGGCAGCGGCATCTTCGAGTCTGACCTGGGTGCCGGTGCCGCTGGCGCGAAGGTCGCGCGCCCGTCCGAGGTCGACCTCATTGCGCGTCTCCTGCGCCCGCGCCGAGGCCACCGCCGCTTCGGCAGCAGTGACCAGCAGGGTCTGGTTGCGCCGCTGCACCTGCGCCCTTTCGCGCTGCGCCTGCGCCTGCGCGACCGCCGCCTGCGCGCGCTGGAGCGCGAGGCGATAGTCTCGCGGGTCGATCTGCACCAGGACCTCGTGCGCGGCGACGGACGTGTTCTCGTCCGCCGTGATGGCCACGACATAGCCCGCCACACGCGGCGCGAGCGCAGTAATCTCGCCGCGCACATAGGCGTCCGCGGTGAATTGCACGTCGCCGCGCAGATCCCACTGACGCCATCCGTAGATGCCTGCGGCGAAAGTGCCGAGCAGGACGAACAGGGTCATGAACAGACGACGTACGGTGGCCATGGTCAGGAGCCCTCCTGGAAAGGTGCTAGCCGCGGCAATAGCGGCACCAGCACGGTGAAGAGCGCCAGCACCGCGGCGATGCCCAGGAATACATCCGCGAAGCCGAGTGCGAATGCTTGGCGCGCCGCGGCGCCCTGCAGCACACCAAGCGCCGCGCCCGAAGCCGCGGCCGCATCGGGCGACCATTGCGAATGGTTAGCCGCCATGGCTTCGACCCATCGCGCCAAGTTGTCGTTGCCGAACGTCAGCCCTTCGCCCAGCCGCGCAGAATGCGCGTTCTCCCTTACGCGCAGCAGAACCGCGACGCAGCAGGTGGCGAGCGCCGTGCCCAGCACGCGGGTGAGGTTGAACAGTCCCGCCGCGGTGGCACCAGCGGCAGCCGGCAAGCCATGCGTGACGAACGTCATGACGCTGGTCAGGAACAGCCCCTGGCCAATGCCGGCCGCGACCAGGGCCGGCACGAACTGCTCCGCACCCCAGGCAGCATCGAGCCGCGAGCACCACAGTGCGGCGGCGGCGAACAGCGCAAGGCCGGCGGCGAGCGCCCAGCGGGCGTCGAGCCCTCGCGTCCAGAACCAAGCGAGCGGAAAGCCCAGCAGCTGGCCCCCGAGCATCCACAGCACTGCCTCTCCCGCCTGTTCGACGCGGAAGCCGGCCAGGCGCACCAATGCTTGTGGAACGGCGAAGCTCGCCAGCAGAAGCGCAAACCGCAGCGAGAAGGCCTCCCCTATAGCGATGGCGAACCCCGGGCGGAGAAACAGGGCGAGGTCGAGCAATGGCGACCGGGCCGTCGCCAGCATCCATGTCAACGCCGCGGCGATCAGTATGGCGGCCAGCGTCGCAACCGCTGGAATCCAAGGCGCGGCGCCCCAGACACGCCGTTCTCCCTGCGCCAGAACGGCGACCAGCGCCATGCTGCCACCGGCCAGCAAGGCGTAGCCGAGCCAATCGAGGCCGAGCAGGCGCGGCCATGCAAGGGGTTCCCGCGGAAGGCAGGCCCAGGCGATCCCCGCGACCGGCAGTGCCCAGATGATGTCGAAATAAAACACCCCGCGGCCGCCCAGATGCGCGGTCAGCCAGCCGGCGATTTGAGGCGCAAGGGCGGTGGGCGCCGAAGATGCAAAGGCAAAGAGCATGAGCGGCAATCCGCGCCGCTGCGGCGGGAACGCCCGCATCGCCCAAACCATCATCGCAACCGTTAGCATGCCCATGGCAAAGCCATGGCCGGCGCGCAGCAGTGGCGCGGTCGCAGCCGGCGCTGCCGTCAGAAGGAGCGCAAACATGCCAGTGACAAGCGCGCCTCCGGCTACCAGTCGCCGGCCACCAACCGCAGCAAACAGTGGTGCGGCGATCAGCACAGAGGCAACCTCAGCCATCGACCCTGCGGTCTGGATCCAGGAAGCCTCATCGGCCGAAAGGCCAAACCCGCCGCCAAGGTCGGCGCCGGCCATCGCCTGAGCCTGCGCCGAGAGCCCGCCGGCAAGGGTGCCGAGGCCGGTTGCCATCAGCCCGAGCCAGGCCGCGCGCGGCGATACAGACGATACCGATGCCTTTGCCTCCGTCACGGTAAGACACACGTGGCCCTGCCGAGCCGGGTATCGCCCCGGGCGACATACGCCACGCACGGCAACTCGCTTTTGGTAGCGGAGGCCATGGACCGATCGTCGCCGGACATCAGAATATCGCGCATCGGCGGATGATCTTACTCACCGCGCCAAGCGTCGGCTGATGCCAACGCCATAGGCCTGCTGCCGTGCGGGCAGCATTGGGTCGTCCGACAGCAGGATACCCTGCGGCAGGTTGTTCGGGTCCAGGAACAGCTCACGCTCTGCCGTCTGGTCCGGATGCTCGCCGGTGACCTCCAGCGTGCCGAGCAGGAGGCGCTCACGATCGGCCGGCCACAGCAGGGTCACGTCGTCTGTGCGGTCGCCCGCCCCAGCCATCTGGGCAACGAGGCCGAAGCGCACGGGCCCCTGGCGGAGACGCGCAGCGAGGTCCTCGTACAGGAAGTCAGGCCGCTGGCGGCGTGCTTCCTCGGGCGTATAGGCGGCGAGGCCCGGCTCAGGCTCGATGACGTAGCGGAAGGCGCGCCGCACACCGTCGGCGGCCAGGAAGACCAGCGCATTGTTGCCGAAGTAGCGCGTGGTTCCGAAGCTACGTGGCACCTGGCGCGGACGGGCGAGGAAGCGCTGCGTCTCGGGATGCGTGGCGACAAAGCTCTCCAGCGGTGTCGGCTGCGCGACACTCGGCCCGCTGGCCGCGATGGCTCGAAGGAAGAGCGCAAAATCTTCGCCGGTCCGGACCGGGAAGCCTTCATCCGCATTGGCGACGATGTCGTTGGCCGCCCCTCCTGGCGTGAGGAATCGAAGACCCAGTCCCGGCGGTAGCGCGTTCGGATCACCATCCGGAATATTGGGGATGCCAGGACCATCCGAAAACCGCAGAAAGATTGGAGTCGGCGCGGTGAACTGTGGCGCTGTCGAAACCCCGGCAGCCGCCGGCAGTGGCAGGAAGCGGCCGTCATAGAGCCGTCCTTTCGCGTGTACGCGGCGCATGCCGGCATGGACGCCGAAAGCGCCCTCCAGCGCGTCAACCAGTTCATCGCCAAGGTTCGTCTCGGCCCGCGCGGCCACAGGCATGACAACCAGGCAAGCGAGCAGCGTTCGACGTGCGGTCATTTGTGTCTCCTGAATTTGCGTGTCGTGGGATGGTCGTGGTCAACACCGCGCCGTCTACGGCTGTGGATGTGCCGGGCGGGCCTAGCCATTCGCGCTGGCTTGCATGCTCGCTGAGCAGAGGGCGCTGGCCAGCTGACTCGAAGAAGGCATCAACGCCGAAGGCCCGGGTGGGTCGCCCCGACCTTAGCGCCACCAGTCATTAGCCGCCCCGACCGACTGAAAGAATGTTGCGATCACCTGAGAGCTTGCGATGAGCTGCGCCGTGTCGTTCGCATAGGCACCGCGCAGCTTCATGCGAATTTCATCGGATGGCTGAATGGCCTTCACGCTGTGGCGGGACAGCTTGATGGCCAGTTCGAACCCCGCCTGTGGATTTTCAGCCAAAAGGCTTGGTAGCCAGATGTCGGTCATATCTGCTCCTCCTGCGTGATGTGATGGCGCTGCAGCGCGAGGGGCGGCGTTCGGAAGCTGATAGACAGCCTGTTGAAGGCACCCATGAGCCCGATGGCGACGGTAAGGTCGGCCAGGTCCTTGTCGCTGAACACCGCAAAGGCCGCGGTGAAGGCGGCGTCAGGCACGCCTGCCTCGCCAAGCCGCGTCACCGCCTCGGCCCAGCTGAGGGCTGCACGCTCCCGTTCGGTGAACAGGCCGGGCGCCTCGCGCCAGACAGGCAACAGCGCCAACCGGTCCATGGCCCCGCCGCGCTTCAGCAGGTCCTGGGAGTGGAGGTCGATGCAGTAGGCGCAGCCGTTGATTTGTGAGACTCGCAGATAGACCAGGTCGAGCAGCGCCTGATCCAGCTCGGTGGCGTCGAGGTAGGCCTTCACCCCCAGGAGCGCCTTGAAAGCACTTGGGGCGGCCTTGGCGTAGGCGAGGCGTTGCGTCATGTCATTTTTCCTCTGGCTCGGGTTTGGCCAGGCAGCCCTCCGGCGCCGAAGACTGCGAGCAGGGCAGTGCCCAGGACGCCAATCAGCTCCGCCGACAGTGCAGCCCCGTGGGGCAGGCCGTGCGTCAGCCAGAGCAGGATGTGGAAACTGGCGTGGGACAGCGGCCAGGCGCTGGCCAACCAGGCAAGTCGACGGTCGCCCAGGCGCACCGCCGCCATCAGGCCAAGGCCCGAGACCAGGTAGGCCAGGCCCACGTCGACGATGAAGTGGTGGTTGTAGGGCCCGGTCAGGGTGACGCCCGGGACGGTCGCATACCAGGTGGCGGGCGCCAGGATCATGAATCCGCCACTGCCGATCAGGAGAAGCGCGGCGGCAACAATGCAGATCCTGCTGTAGCTCTTCGGTCTGTCTGATCTGTCTGTCATGGCGGCAGACTGCCCGGCGCCCCCAGGGTTGCGACAGTTAAAGGTTGCGAAAACCTGTTAAGCTGAAGGTTGGTGACCGCCACCTCGATGGATGCCATGCTCGGCGCAGGGATAGCGCCGAGGAGCAGAATGGAAGGGCGGGGCGTAGCGGTCAGCTTTGGGCCATTCCAGCTGCGACCTGCGGAAGGCGCGCTGTGGCGTGACGGCTTGCCCATCCACCTCGGCGGGCGTGCTTTCGCTATCCTCTGCACTCTGGCCGAAAGCGGTGGCCAGCTGGTCAGCCAGGCGCAAATCATGGACGCTGTCTGGCCCGGCCTCAATGTCGATGAGAGTAGCCCTCGGGTTCATCTCACCGCGTTGCGCCGCGCGCTGGGCGACGATGGCGCGGGCGGTCCTGTCATTCTGAACGTGCCCGGCCGTGGCTACCGCCTCGTGCTCGCCGTCCGGCGCAATGATGAGCCGCAAAACCGTCGTGTAGCGTCGCGCGCTGGCTTGCCCGCTGCAGTTGGCCGGCTGCATGGCCGCGAGGCCGTGATTGCCAGGATCGGCGCCGCCGTCACGCGCGGGCGGCTGGTCACGCTGGTTGGCGTGGGCGGCATCGGCAAGACGACGGCCGCTATCGCCGCGGCGGCTGCGTTGACCAACGGCGTGGGCGAGCCGTGCTTCATTGATCTGACCCCACTGCGCGATGGGCGGCAGCTGCCCCTTCTGGTCACCGGCCTGCTCGGTCACCGTCCCGATCCTGACAATCCGCTGGACGGCCTGTTTGCCGCCCTCGGCCAGAATGCGCGGCTGCTGATCCTGGACAACTGCGAACACCTCATTGGCGACGCGGCACTCTTCGCCGAGCAGGCGCTGCGCGGCGCACCGGCGTTGCGCATCCTGGCCACCAGCCGCGAGCCGCTGCGGGCCGAGGCCGAGGTGGTGATGCGCCTGGAGCCGCTCGAATATCCAGCCGCCGAGGCCGTGCTCGATGGCGCCACGATCGGTGCCTATCCGGCCGTTGCCTTATTCTGGGATCGCGCGGCGCCAGACCCGGAACTTGCCCATCTTTCCAAGCAGGACCTGTCCTGCCTCGCCGAGCTGTGTCGCCGTCTCGACGGGATTCCACTGGCCATCGAGCTGGCCGCTGCACAGCTCAGCACGTTCGGGCTCGAGGGGCTGGCTGCTCGCCTCGACGACCGTTTCACACTGCTAACCCGAGGCCGCCGGACCGCGTTGCCACGTCACCAGACACTGCGGGCGACGCTCGATTGGAGCCATGACCTTCTGCCGGAGGATGAGCGCACGCTTCTGCGTAGGCTGGCCGTATTCAACGGCGGGTTCACCCCTGCGTCGGTGCATGCCGTTGCCGGCATCCCGACGGAGACGCTGGGGGCTACCGAGGAGCGGCTGGGGAACCTCCTGGCCAAATCGTTATTGGTGGCGGACCACAGCCGGTCCGAGCCGCGCTTCAGGCTGCTTGAGACCATGCGCGCCTATGCCCAGGAGAAGCTTGGCGCCGAAGGGGGAACGCTTGCCAAGGCGCATGCGGACCATTTCCTGGCCGCCCTGCGGATGAGGCCGCCGGACGGCGAGGCCGAAGCCGCGGCGGACTGGCTGTCCGGCTGCGCGCTGGAGATCGACAATCTGCGGGCGGCGCTCGACTGGGCGTTCTCACCGGGCGGCGACATGCGACTTGCAGTCGCGCTGACCGAGGCGGCGATTCCAATCTGGTACCATCTATCCCGCATACCGGAATGCGCCGAACGGGTGATGGCGGCGCTGGCCTGGCTGGAGAGTGCGCCGTTCGACAGCCGCCGCAGCCGGATGCGGTTTCACGCCGCACTGGGCGGGCCAATGCTCTATGCCCGCGGCTCAGGGCGGGGTGCAGGCGCCGCGACCTGGCGCGTGACACTCGCACTGGCGGAGGAACTGGGCGACCGCGATTACCAGCTGCGTGCTCTGTGGGCGCTGTGGGCCGATCACATCAACCTGGCAGAAGGGCAGGCCGCGCTGACCATGGCTGAGCGCGTCGAAACCCTGGCCGCGGGTGGCGAGGACCACTGGGTCGGCGCGAGGTTGGCGGGTGTCGCGCTTCATATGCTGGGTCGGCAGGCTGAGGCTCGAACCCGGTTTGAAACGATGCTGCAGAACTACCAGCCCCCACCGGCCAGCGCCCACATCATGCGCTTCCAGTTCGAACAGGCGTCACTGACCCGGATGATGCTGGCGAGGGTGCTGTGGGTTCAGGGCCTCCCAGACAGCGCCCGACGCCTGGTGAACGCGGCAATTGCCCAAGCCCAGGCGTCAGGCCACCTGCTGACCGAATGCAACGTGCTGGCGCAATCGGCCTGCGCAGTCGCGCTGCTGCGTGGGGACCTGGACGAGGCGGCGACGCTGGCGGAGCGGCTTAGAACACATTGCCGGGCGCAGTCCTACGACGTTTGGTTAAGCTATGGCGATTGCTACGAAGCCGAGATCGCCATCCGACGTGGAGATCTGGAAGCGGGTGGGCCTCGTCTCACCCAGGCTTTGCGACGCCTGCGAATGGGCGGGTATGTGCAATATGAGACGGCGCATAGCTGCACGCTGATAGCAGGGCTGACGACCGCCGGGCGAACCGCGGAGGCGTCAGAACATCTGGACCGCGCCATGAGCATGACAGGTCGCGACACCGAGATGTGGTGTGTACCGGAGCTTCATCGGCTTCGTGCCGAGATCGCCATCAAGGACGATCCCCGCGCCAACATCGGGATCGCTGAGAACGAGCTGCGGATCTCCATGGAGATCGCCTCCAGCCAAGGTGCGCTGGCATGGCAACTGCGATCGGCGACGACGTTGGCGCGGATACAGCAGGAAGGGGGAATACTCGGTGAGGGACAGGTAATGCTTTCAGGTCTGCTCGCCCGGATCAATGAGGGTTTTGATTCGGCTGATTTCATGGATGCCAGGAAGGTCTGTGACGTCAGGTAATCTGCCATGATTCGGCACCATCGTGGATGGCCAAGAGAATCCTGCTACACCTCAGCCAGGAATTTCCGACTTCTCGACCGGCGCCTCGGAACACGCATAGAGAACCGCGGTCGACCTTCGGCAGCCCGATCCGCCACAGCGCCTTGAGCGTAATCTGGGCGTCGAAGCCTACGATCCCTCCCTGCGCGAATGCCACGCCCGCGCCGACCTGTATCAATTTTACGGAACTCGCTCCGCTGGATTGTTCGTTACGTCAGACCCCGGCGAACTTCCAGTTGGCACAGCACGAGAGACGCAGTCCAGCGAGCGGTCGAAGCGGGATGATACGGTTTCTCCTCGCTATCCCCTCACGCGACAAAGCTGTGGGAAAATTCGGCTAATTGGCAGCTTGCCTGCGCTCTTCCGAGCAAATAGCCCGATCCTTCAAGCTCTATCCCGCGCTGCGTTGAGAACAGCATGACCTGTCTGAGGCAGAGTAGTTGCAGATGGCAAAGGTTGGCCGATACTAGGTAGGGATTGGGGTCAGGGTTCGCGCGAGCCCTGACCCGGCTGAGGCTATACCGGCAGGGCGCCTTGAGGCGTAGCGCGCGGCACACCGCCTAATCGTCGATTAGCCGGAGACATTCGCCGCGGCCCTGCCGTTAAGCTAACCTTCGAAGGTGCGAATCCACTCATCCAGGCTGTAGCGTGACCCGCGTCACCATCCGAGATGTCGCGAAACTTGTGGGCGTATCCGAGGCGACAGTCTCGAACGCGCTAGCTAACAAGCCCATCGTTACCGCCGAGACCAAGGCCCGGGTCCGGCGCGCGGCAGAGGAACTCGGCTACCACATCTCGCCCATCGCGCGCGCGTTGAGGACCGGCCACACCGGCACGGTCGGCATCGTGGTCTCAAACCTCGCCAATCCCTTCTATGCCGACATCCTCCTCGGCATCAGCAGTGTGCTGACACCCCGCGGCTACCAGACGATCATCTGCAATACCGAGTCTCGCGCTGATCTGCAGGAGTGGCATGTGGCCCACCTGCTGCGGCACATGGTCGATGGCATCCTGCTGCTCTCCTACTCATCGGAGACGGCCGACACCACGCGCGCGCTGAGGGCCGGCGTGCCGCTGGTGGCGCTGTGGCGTCGTCCGGGCGGCCGCGAGGCGACCTTTGTCGGCATGGACGATGCAGTGGGCATGAACCTGGCGCTGGAGCATCTCTGGTTGCTCGGCCATCGGCGGATCGGGCTATTGCGGGCGCATATCGCATCCAGCCCGAGCGAAGCGCGGCAGAATGCCTTTCAGGAATTCCTAATCGCGCATGGCACGGAGCCAGGGCCGATCCTCGCCGCGGAAATCTCGATCGAGGGCGGCCGCGAGGCGACCCAGCAGCTCCTGGATCTCCCCGAGCCGCCGACGGCGCTCATCGCCACCTCGGACCTCATGGCACTGGGGGCGACGATGGCACTCGCGGAGCGAGGCCTCTCTGTGCCAGCCGATATGTCGGTGGTGGGCTTCGAAGACACCTTCGTCGCGGCGCTGCCCCAGATCCAGCTGACGACGGTTTCGGTGCCCCGGCGCGAACTCGGTGTGAACGCTGCCGAACTGCTGTTGGAGCGGATCGCCGACCCCACGCAGCCGATCCGCAACGTCGTCCTTCAGCCTGGCTTTCGGGTGCGCGGCACGACCGCACAGCGCACCTAAATCGTCAGTTCGCCGTCACGTTGCCGGCGCGGATGACCTCCCGCCAGGTGCGCCGGTCGGCCTCGAGCCTTCGGGTGAAATCAGCCGTGTTCTCGAAATGCGGGGTAAAGCCGAGATCCTCCAGTCGCTGCCGCACCGTCGCGTTCTGCATCGCGCGGCCGATGGCATTAGCCCAGATCTGCCGCAGCGCGTCGGGCATATCCTTGTGCCCGCACATGCCGAACCAGCCCGTGACGTCGAAGCCAGGAAGGGTTTCAGCGATGCGCGGCGCGTTTGGAAAGACGGGGGAGGGTGTCGGATCGCCGATCCCCAGCAGGCGCAGGTCACCGCTCTGTACCTGGCGCGCCGCGTCGCCCAGATTGCCGATCATGAAGTCGATGCGTCCCGCCATGAGGTCCAGCACCGCGGGCGCCGTGCCGCGATAGGGCACATGCGTCATGTCGACATGCGCAAGGCTCTTCATCAGCTCGCCGGAAAGGTGCTGCGCCGATCCAGCGCCCGGGCTTGCGAAGGTCAGCACGCCGGGACGCGCGCGCGCCGCCGTCAGGATATCCGCGACACTTTGGTATTCGGCGTTCGCGCCCACGAAGAGCCCGTAGGAGGATAGCGCGACATTGGCGACCGGCACTGTCTCGGTTCCTGGATCAAGCGGCAGTGTGGCGCCTTGGAGCTGTGGCGTAATGGCCAGCGTGCTCATCGAGCATTGGTAGATCATCGATCCATCCGGCGGGCTCTGCGCGACATAGGCCGCGGTCACCACGCCATTGACGCCGGTCCGGTTCTCCACGACGACGCGCTGGCCGAGGGTCGGGCTGACGGCATCCGCGATCACGCGGGTCAGCGTGTCGCTCGAGCCGCCTGGGGCGAAGCCGCTGATGATCCGCAAGGGGCGGTCCGGAAGGGCGGTCTGGGCGGAGGCCGCGCCGGCTGCCAGCAGGCTCAGTGCCGAGGCGGCCAGGAGTTTCTGGCGTTGGATGTTTTTGAACATCTTGGTTGTTTCCCTTGTCGTTGCGTCACGTTGACCTGGAACGGCAGGCAGCGCGACCGGCCTTTCGGCCGACCGCGCTCACCGTGCCAGGTAGAGTACTCAGCGAAGCGTCAGGCCGCCTGTTGCAGCGTGGAGGCGACGTCCGTCAGCGTGACGCGCCGCATGTCGCGCGGGTAGCGCTTGTCGTCATAGGGCCTGCCGCGATGCATGGTCGTGCGGTTGTCCCAAATGAGCAGGTCGTTCACCCGCCAGGTGTGGCTGTAGACGAAGCGGCGCTCCGTTGCGTGCTCCATCAGGTCGCGGATCAAGGCCAGTGCCTCGGGCACCGGCCAGCCCACGATGCGGCCGATATGCGCGGAGAGGTACAGGCTGCGCCGCCCTGTCGAGGGGAAGTACCGGACCAGGCGTTGGCGGACCGGAGCGAAGGAGGCGCGCTCGGTCTCGGTGAACTCGGTGAAGCCAAGCAGTTGGCGGGAGAAGAGCAGGCTGTGCTCACAGATAAGGTCCCGCACTTTTTCCTGTATTTCCGGGTCCAGCGCGTCCCAGGCCCCGCGCATGTCGGCCACCTCGGTCGCACCGCCGCTGGGCGGGATCACGCGGGCGTGCAGCATTGAGTACTTGGCCGGAACGGCCTTAAAGCTGCTGTCGCTGTGCCAGAGCTGATTGCCGAGGTTGAACATCCGCTTCCGCGCGTCGGCCGCAAGGATGGTGCCGTCCGCTGCCAGGTTGGAGATGTCATTCAGCGTCTTGTCCTGGAGGCGGCTCTTCTCCACGTCCACCGTCGCGCGAGAGGTTTCGATCGTACCTAGCGCCTCACCGAAGGCCCGCTGCTCAGGGTCGCCGAGCATCTGGTCGCGAAAGACGAGCGCGCCGTAGGCGTCCATCGCTGCGTCGATCTCAGCGGCGATGCCGGATGCGAGTGGCTTGGAGAGATCGATGCCGCTCACTTCGGCCGCGAACGACGGAGTGATAGGCGTAACCTTGAATGAATTCATTTTTTCCTCCCATGCGACCTTATCGATCGATGCAGATGCTTAATTTAATCGATTTAATCGCTTCCAGCAATCGCGGTTGACCACAGATTTGGCGAAAGCAGGATTGAATGTTCCGGACGCCAAGTGATCGTTTCACGGGCATTGCTTCGAGTGCCTTCGACCGACACGTCGAACGAGCTGCGGACCAAGTCGAAACGATCTGCAACGGCAATTGCACTCTTCTCTCGGCTCGTATCACCCGGGTCATCGGTGCGGACAGAGTTTAACGATGACCCAAGCATTCCGATCACTATGACTAACCGCTGTACTTCGCCGCCGAGCACGGCCTGCAGTGCTCCAGAGCACGCTCCAAATTTTCTGATGGAGGAAGCGCGTCTCACTCCGAAACACCTCTCGCAGCTTTTCGCTCGGCTTCTATCGTCGCGAGGTTCCTGAGCGGGGCAGAACTAACGCGTGAGTACCTCCGAGAAGCGGGGCACATTTGAGGAGGGGCAGGATCGGTACGAGCGGTCTCTTGCCCGGTTGCCGGACCCGCTTGAGGATCGCGAGCAGTTCAAACGCATGGCCGAGGCCGGCGGGATCAGGCTGCTATACGCAGAAGTGCCAACGAGGAGAGCCGCAGTCTCCAGATCAACTCTCGGGATGATGACGTCTGCTAAACTTGTCGAATTACCGCCAGAGCCACGTTGGCTGCCAGCGCTGTGGGGTTTCCTCCGGCGAAAACATATGGCGGAAGCGTAGCGGCCGCATGAATTTCCTGTCGTTTGGCTGACGCTCAATCT
>JAQGHY010000345.1 GCA_028291455.1 Rubritepida sp.
GATCTGCTGCGTCACGAAGGCGCGGGCGTTCTCCATCTGCTGGCGGTCCGTGACGGTAGCCGCCTCCATGAAGAGGCCCAGCGCCGTTTGCACCACGTCATGGGCGAGCCGGGGATCGCTGTCGCGATAGTCGATGGTGAAGAGGTTGCGCGTCTGCGTCGTGATGCGGATGTCCCGCGCCAGGCGGACCGCCAGCTTCTCGCGCGAGACGTCGTCCTGCGCCCGCTGCTCGAGCGCGGTGCGGTTGATGATCTTGTCCAGGTTGGGCCGGCTGAGCAGGGTGCGCTGCAGGATCTCGACCTGGCCCGCGGGGGAGCTGTCGATCGCGATGCCGCGCAACAGCAGTCCCAGGACGGCATCCGCATCGGCGTAGACGCGGGTCGTGGATGCGTACTGGCTCGGAATCTTGGCGACGACGGTCCAGCCCACGATGCAGACTAGCCAGGCCAGCGCGAGTGCGCGCCAGCGGTGCCGGGCTCCCGCCGCGAGGGCGCGTCGGGCTAGGGCGATGGGGTGCATGGCTCAGAACCAGCCCTGCGGGATGACCAGCGTATCGCCCGGCCGCATCGCGACGTCCTGTGAGACGTCGCCGCCGCGCAGCAGGTCGTTCAGGCGAACCGGGATGACCTCACGCCCTTCTCCAGGGCCGCCGCGGCGGATGATCTCGGCGCGGTTGCCGGCGGCATAGCGCGTGAGGCCGCGTGCGCCGATCATCACGTCCAGTACCGTGAGCCCTTCGCGGTACGGCAGGCCCATCGGCTGTGCCGCCTCGCCGATGACGCGAACCTGCTGGCTCGAGGGGCCCACGAAGGAGCGGACCATCACGGTCACGTTGGGATCGCGGATATAGCGCTTGAGCTGCTCCTCGATGTCCCGGGCCAGCTGGGTGGACGTCCGGCCCGCCGTCTGGATATCGGGGACCAGCGGCAGAGACATGCGCCCGTCGGGACGCACGGGCAGGTCCGTCGCGCTGAGTTCGGGGGAGCGATAGACGAAGATGGTGACCGTGTCGCCAGGGCCAAGCAGGTAGTCGGACGCCACCTGCTGCGCACCGCCGTCGGCCGCCATCGGCGGCATGCGCCGCGAGGATTCGCAGCCCATAAGGGCGAGCGCCAGCAAGGGCAGGGCACTCAGCCCGTTTCTCCAAATCCTGGTCATTTTGTCTTCCCTGGATGGAACGCGGTGGTGCGATTGGGGCGAAAACCCTTGCTGCATCATCAAAATCTACAAAGGGCCGCAGCCAATGGCAATACAATATTTGACAACACTTTAATGCAATCGACTACAACCCAGGTATAGATTATTAGTTGGCAAGCAAAAAAATGCTATGTTTTTTCATCTAGCGTAAATTTTCGGCAGTAGCGCGAGAGTTGATTATTTTAGTGAATTCTATATTTTCATTGATGAGAACAAAACTTGGAGATTGAATGCGAACCAGCCGCGATACCCGCTAGCTGGGAATATAAGACAGATGACGAGCTTGTTCAGCCACAGTGTCCGCTCGGAAATGCTGGCCCTATACGCGATCGAGAATTGTACCATAGCCCTTTTCGTGTTCGCCCTGCTGCCGGTCGCGGCGGCGGGCGCCACACCCTCGGAAATGGCGGCTGCCGCGGGTTTCTCCGTGCTCGTCGCCATCTGCGCGGGCCTCGTCTTCGGGGCGATCGGCCTCTACCGGCCAACGGCGCTCCAGGGTCTGCGGCCATCGGCGGTGCGCGGCGTGACCGGCGTCGTCCTGCTGGCCATCACCGTCTCTATACTGACGGGCATCCTGCCCTTCAGCCGCGGTCCCGGAACCTTCGGCCAGGCGCTGACGGCGGCAATTGCGGGAACCGTCGCCGCCATGGTGCTGGCGCGCTTCGTCTTCGGGCTGCTGCGCTTTCCCCTGCAGCGCCTCGCCCTCGTCGGCCAGCCGGAGTTCGGCATCGGCGATCCGGCCGATCCGCACCGCAGCTACCTGCCCTACGAAGTCACCCTGGCCCTGCCCGTCGGCGAGGCGCTGCTCGACGCGGTGGAGCGCGGCCGGCTGCGCGCCTGGCGGATCTGGGCCGTGGTCGCGCCGAGCCATGCGCCGCTGGCCCCGGCCACCCAAAAGCGCTGCGGCGCCGCGGGCCTGCAGGTCTTCACCGAGGCGGAGTTCAGCGAATACGGGCTCAACCGCATCGACATCGACAAGCTGCCGGAGGGCTGGCTCGCCTCGGCCAATGCGACGAAGTCCTCGGCCTGGAGCGACGCGCTGCGCCGCGCCCTGGACATCGCCTTCGCGCTGAGCCTGCTGATCCTGACCCTACCGCTGCTCGTCCTGACCATGCTGGCGATCAGGCTCGACGGTCCCGGCTCGATCTTCTACCGCCAGGAACGGGTGGGCCGGGACGGGCGCACCTTCGACCTGCTGAAGTTCCGCAGCATGATCCCCGATGCCGAGGCCAAGGGCGCCCCGCGCTGGGCAACACGCGGGGACTCGCGCGTCACCCGCGTCGGCCGCTTCCTGCGGCTCTGCCGGATCGACGAAATCCCGCAGGTGATCAACGTGCTGCGCGGCGACATGTCCGTCATTGGCCCGCGCCCCGAGCGGCCCGGCTTCGTCGAGCAGCTGGGCGCCATCATCCCGCATTATCATGACCGTGCGGTCGTGAAGCCCGGCATCACCGGCTGGGCCCAGGTGAACTACCCCTACGGCGCCTCGGTCGAGGATGCGCGGATGAAGCTCTCCTACGACCTGTATTACATCCGCCGCCGCAGCCTCTTCCTCGATGTGCTAATCCTGCTCTCGACGGTTCGCGTGGTCCTCTTCCAGGAGGGAGCCCGGTGAGGGAGCGCGCGGCATGAATGCCGTAGCCTCGCCGCTGCTGCATGCGGGAAGTGCTGCCATCTGCGTTGCCTGGGTTTTGCTGATCCTCACGGCGGGCCGCGGGCGCTCCTCATGGATGCTGGCGCTCGCCTGCATCGTGACCAGCGCCTGGGCGCTTGCGGTCGCGCTGAATCCGGAGGAACCGCTCTCGGGCGCGGCCGGCGTGCTGGACATCCTGCGCAGCGCCACGTGGTGCGCAGTGCTGCTCTGGCTGTCGCGGCGCATGGGCGGCGCATGGTCCAACGCCCTGACCTGGCGCTTCGCGATCGGAGCGGGATTGCTGACGGCGGTGGCGCTCGTCGCGCTGCTGCCGGGTCCGGCGATCCTGCCGACGCTCGGCTCGCCCGGCCTGCTGGCTCGGCTCGGCCTCGCGCTCCTGGTCCTGCTGGCGGCCGAGAATCTTTACCGCAATGCCGATGACGCCGCCCGCTGGCACGTCATCCTTCCTTGCATCGCGCTTGGGTCGCTCGCCGCCTTCGACGTGCTGCTGCATTCCGATGCCGCGCTCTCCCGCGCCTATTCCACCGTGCTGCTCGATGCCCGTGCCGCCATCGCCGCGCTGGCCATGCCGCTGCTCGCGATCGCCGCGATGCGCGACCGCCGCTGGCGGCGCGACCCGCCGGTCTCCCGCCAGGCGGTCTTCCACGGCGCGACGCTGATCTTCGCGGGCACCTTTCTCCTCGGCGTGGGTGCCGCGGGCGAGGCGCTGCGCCATCTCGGCGCCGATTGGGGCCGCGCGGCGCAGGCCAGCCTGCTGGCCGGTGCCGTCATGGTCCTGGCCGTCGCGGCGAGCTCGCGCTCCATGCGCTCGCGGCTGCACCGGCGCGTGGTCGACCAATTCTTCACCGCCCGCTTCGACTACCGGCGCGAATGGCTGCGCTGCGTCGCCACGCTCTCCGCCCATGGGGCCGACGCCTATCAGCGCGCCATCACCGCCGTGGCCGATCCGGTGGACAGCCCGGCCGGCCTGCTGCTGCTGCGCGAGCCCGGCGAGGACGCGCTTCGCTGGGCCGGTTCGTGGAACCTCCCCGTCACCAGCATCTGCCTGCCCGGCGATCACGCGCTGACCGTCGCGCTGCGCGGGGGCGAGTGGATCGCGACCGAGGTGCCGGCCGATCTCGGCACGCAGCTCTGGATGGCGGTGCCGCTGCGCCATCACCGCGACGGCCTGCTCGGCGTGGTGCTTCTCGCGCCGCCGCGCGCCGCTTTCACGCTGGATAGCGAGGTCTTCGACCTGCTGCGTTCCATCGGCAGCGAGGTCGCGATGTTCCTGGCCGAGCGCCGCGCGGCCGAGCGCCTGCACGACCAGCTCACCATCCAGGATTACGCCCGCCGCTTCGCCTTCGTGGCGCATGACGTCAAGACCGTCGCGAGCCAGCTCACCATGCTGCACGCGAATGCCGAGCATCACATGGACGATCCGGAGTTCCAGGCGGACCTGCTGATGACCGTGGGTGCCGCCGCCGCGCGGATCAACACCCTCGTCGCCCGGCTGCGCCAGCCGGATGCGGAGGAGGAGATCCCGCGCGTCGCCCCGCTCGAGCGCCTGCGCGCCCTTGTCCCCGGCATCGGCCATCCGGTCGAAGTCCAGCAGCAGGGAGCGGAGCACTGCATCCTCTCCATTGCGCCGGCACGCTTCGATGCCGCCATTCGCCACCTGCTCGACAACGCGGTGGAAGCCTCGCCGCGGGGCGTTCCCGTACGCGTGTCGCTGCGGCGAGAACATGCCTGCCTCACGCTCGACATCTCCGACCGGGGGCCCGGCATGTCCGCTGAATTCGTCCGCGACACGCTGTTCCGCCCGCTCATCTCCGGCCGTATCGGCGGCAACGGCATCGGCGCCTGGCAGGCGCGCGACCTGCTGCGCGGCGCCGGCGGCGAAATCACCGTCATCAGTGCGCCCGGCGCGGGAACCACCATGCGGATCACGCTGCCTTGCCAGCCGCTACTGGAACGCACCCGAGAGGCCGTAGCATGAGCAAGCCACGCCTCCTCGTCATCGAGGACGATCTCGGTCTCTGCGCGCAATACCGCTGGGCCTTCCCGAACTTCCGCGTGGTCCTCGCCCATGACCGCCGCCAGGCGGAAACCACGGCCCGGCGCGAGCAGCCGGCGGTAGCCCTGCTGGATCTCGGCCTGCCGCCGGACCCCGAAGGGACCTCCGAAGGCTTCGCCACTCTGGCCGCGCTGCGTGCCATCGCTCCCGACCTTCCCGTCATTGTAGCGAGCGGGCAGGGCGAGCGGACGAACATGCTCCGCGCCATTCGCCTCGGCGCCTACGACTTCTGCGAGAAGCCGGTCGATCTCGACGTGCTGCGAACCGTCCTCGACCGGGCGCTGCGGCTGCGAGAGCTGGAGGATGAGAACCATCGCCTGGCCGCCGCTCCACGCCCCAGCCCGATCGCCAATATCATCACGGCCGACGAGGGCATGCTCAAGGTCTGCCGCATGGTGGAACGCCTCGCCACCGTCTCCGCGCCCGTCCTGCTGCTCGGTGAGAGCGGCACGGGCAAGGAGGCGCTGGCACGCGCCCTGCACGATATGGGTCCCCGCGCCTCGCGTCCCTTCATCGCGATCAATTGCGCGGCGATCCCCGAGGCGCTGCTGGAAAGCGAGCTCTTCGGCCATGAACGCGGCGCCTTCACCGGCGCCGTGAAGCAGATGACGGGTCGGGTCGAGGCCGCGCATGGCGGCACGCTCTTCCTCGACGAGGTCGGCGATCTGCCCGGCAGCCTCCAGGCGAAGCTGCTGCGCTTCCTGCAGGACCAGGTGTTCGAGCGCGTCGGCGGCCGCATCCCGGTGCGGGTGGACGTGCGCGTCGTCTCCGCCACCAACCAGCCGCTGGAGCAGCAGGCGGGCAGCGGCAAGTTCCGCGCGGACCTCCTGTACCGGCTCAATTCGCTGACCGTCCGCGTGCCCCCGCTTCGCGATCGCGGCGGCGATATCCTGCTGCTGGCCCGCTGGTTCCTCGCCCGTTACGGCAACGAGTTCCAGCGGCGCCTGCGCGGCTTCGAGGACGGTGCGATCACCGCCATGACCGAACATCTCTGGCCGGGCAATGTCCGTGAGCTCGGCAACCGCATCCAGCGCGCGGTGCTGATGGCGGCAGGGCCGCTGATCAGCGCGGCCGAGCTCGAGCTGGCTCCGGCCGGCCAGGATCCCATGGAAAGCCTGGACCTCCGCTCGGCCCGCGCCAGGGCCGAGCGCGAGACGATTGCCCGCGCCCTGGCCCGCAGCAATGGCGGGCTCTCCACGGCGGCGCGGGTCCTTGGGATCAGCCGCCCCACGCTCTACGGCCTGCTCGCGACACACGGGCTAATGCCCGAGCGCGACCCCCCTGAAGAATCCGACCGGAGGCTATCATGATCAAACAACCCGGGATGCTCTCCCTCGCCATCGTCGCGACCCTCACGATGGTGCAGCCCGCCTTTGCCGACAGTCCGCGCGAGCGCGCGCAGGCAGCCCAGGCACGGGGCGAATTGCGCGCCGCGCAGATCGAATGGCGCAACGCCGTCCGGGCGGAGCCGTCACAGGGGGCCCTGCGTGCCGGGCTGGCCAGCGCCAGCCTCGACATCGGCGACACCGAGACCGGGGAGCGCGAGGCGCGCGCGGCCCTGGAGCACGGCTACGATCCGGCCGCGGGCAACTCGCTTCTGCTGCGTGCCTACCTGGCGCAAGGGCGCTACCAAGATTTGCTCAACCAGTTCCCCGAGCCGGCGGCGCAGACTGCCCCAGCGGAGGGCGCCCAGGTTGCGGCGGCCCGTGCCCTGGCGCAGCTCGCCTTGAACGATCGTGAAGCCGCCCGCGCCTCCATCGCGCTGGCGGAGCGGCTCGGACCCGACGATGTGGAGCCGGGGCTGGCCGCCGCCGCGCTCCTCCTCCTCGACGGCGACCGTAACGGTGCCGAGATGCGGGTCGACCGCGTACTCGCCGCGCATCCCACCGCGAAGGATGCCCTGATGCTCAAGGGCGGGCTGCAGCTCGACCGCAGCGAGACCGCCGGATCCATCGAGTCCTTCGGCCGCATCATCGCGGCTTCGCCCGGCGACATTGCGGCCCGGTTGCGGCGTGCCGAGGTCCTGATGCGGACCGGCCAGACCGACCGCGCCCGCACCGATATCGATGCGGTACTGACGGCCACGCCCGGCAATGCGACGGGCGTCTACCTGAGTGCCATGCTGCTGACCATCCAGCGCGACTGGCGCGGAGCCGACCAGCTGCTGCAACGGCTGGGGTCGCAGCTGAACGGCTTCCGCGACGGCCTGCTGCTCGTTGCCATGACCAAGCGCGGCCTGGGGCAGGGCGCGCAGGCCGAGGATGCCGCGCGCCGCCATGTCGCGCGCTATCCCGACGATCCGCGCGGGGCGAAGCTGCTCGGCACGATGGAGCTGGAGGCCGACCGCCCCGACGCCGCCGTTGCCGTCCTTACCAGGGCGGCGGCGAATAGCCCGCGCGATGCCGAGCTTTACGACATGCTGGGTCGCGCGCTGACCGCGGTGGGCAAGCCGGCCGAGGCGGTGCAGGCGCTGGAGCGGGCGGTCGCGATCCTGCCGCAGGATCCGGCGCTGCTGACGCGCCTGGCCGTCTCCCGTCTCGCGGTCGGGGATTCGGCGGGCTCCGAAAGCGCCGTCAACGAGGCGCTGCGCAACGGCCCCGCACAGCCGGGCGCACGCGAGATGCTGGTGACCATCGCCCTCGCGCGGGGCGATCTCGCCGCCGCCGAGGCCGAGCTGGGCCGCATGGAGCCGGCGGCGCGCCGCGGCGAGGTGGCTTCGGTGCTGGCCGGTACCCTGAACCTGATCCGGCTCGACCTTCCGGCCGCCCGCACCGAATTCGAGACCGCGGTGAGCCAGGCGCCGGCGACCAGGATCGGCCGCATCGGCCTCGCGCGCACTGCCTCCCTGCAGGGCAACGATGCCGAGGCGGAGGCCCTCATCGTCGATGTGCTGCGGCGCGATCCCGGAAACATCGAGGCGATCCGCCGGTTGGCGGATAGCGCCCGGGGCGACAGCCCAAGGGCGGCCTCGGCCCTGGCGGCGCTGCTCGCGGTGCAGGCGGCCAATCCGGGCAGCCCCGCCCTGGCGCTCGCCGCCGCCAACCTGCTGGCGCAGCGGCGCGATACCGACCAGGCCATCGCCATCCTGGAAGCCGAGCCCCTGCGGCGGTTGCGTGGCCCGGCGATCCCCATCGCCCGCGCCCAGGTGAATGCGGCGGCCTCACGCTGGGCCCCGGCCGAGGATGCCGCGCGCGAGGCGCTGGCGGAGGATCCCGGCTCGGTGCAGGCGCGCATCCAGCTCGCCCGGCTGCGGATGCAGGCCGATGACCCCCGCGGCTCCGAAGCGGTGCTGCGCGAAGGGCTGCGCGCGATGCCGGGCAATGCCGCCCTGCAGCAGGTGCTCGTCGGGCTGATCTTGGAGAAGCAGGGTGCGGATGCGGCGCTGGCCGAAGCCGCGCGGCTCGCCGCGCAGCCTAACGCCATGCCCGCCGCCGCCGGCCTGCGCGGCGAGGTGTTGATGACGGCGGGTCGCCCGCTGGAGGCCGCGCAGGCCTTCGCCGTGGCCATGAGGACCGCGCCTGGCGGTGCACTGGCGCAGCGCCTCTCCGCCGCATGGCGCGCCGCCGGCCGTCCCGACGAAGCCGCCGCCGCGCTGAAGGACCGGCTGGAGGCGGCCCCCGACGATCTGGAGGCGCTGGGCGTCCTGGCTCAGCTCGATCTGGTGGCGGGGCGCATGACGGAGGCGGAGGACCGGCTGCGCCAGGTCATCGCCCATGCGCCGGAGAACGCGATCGCGCTGAACAACCTCGCCTGGGTGCTCAGCGAGCGCGGCAGTCCCGCGGCCTTGGCCGAGGCGCGCGGCTTTGCGCTGCGCGCCTACCACCTCGCGCCCGGAAACGAGACCGCCGACACGCTCGGCTGGATCCTGGCGCAGAGCGGCCAGCCGGGGCTGGCGGTACAGCTGCTGCGCCAGGCAGGCAGCGCTGAAGGCACCGGCTACCGCCTCGCCTTCGCGCTGAACGCCGCGGGCCAGAAGGAGGAGGCGGTGCGGGTGCTGACACCGGTGCTGGCTTCCGCCGCGCCTTTCCCTGAGCGTGCGCGGGCCGAACGGCTGCGCGGCGAATTGCAGCGGTGATCTTCCACGATGCGTGACGCCGTCTTCATTGCCGTAATGCTCGGCCTGCTGCCGATCGCCGTTTGGCGTCCCTTCGCGGGGGTGCTGCTGTGGTGCTGGATCTCCTTCATGAATCCGCACCGCCTGCTCTATGGCGTGGCCATGGAGCTGCCCTGGGCGGCGGCGATCTTCGCGGCCACGCTCCTGGGCTGCGTGCTCACGGGCGAGATCCGCAAGGCCAGGGCCGACACGCTGACCTTGCTGCTGATGGCGCTGCTCGTCTGCATCACCGTCACTTCCCTCAACGCGCTCGGCGATCCTGATGCGGTCTGGGCGAAGTACGATGGCGTGGCGAAGGTGATCCTCGGCCTGATCGTCACCGGTGCGCTGCTGACCGACCGCTGGCGGATCCATGGGCTCGTTTGGGCCATGGTGATTTCCATCGGCTATTACGGCGTGCGCGGCGGCATATTCGCGATCATGACGGGCGGCAACTACCGCGTCTTCGGCCCCGCCCAGACCATGATCACCGACAACAACCATCTGGCGGCGGCGATGCTGGTGACGCTGCCGCTGATGAACTACCTGCGGCTGCAATCGCGCCACCGCGCGGTCCGTATCGGGCTCTCGGTGGCCATGGGGCTGACGCTCCTCGCGGTCGTCAGCAGCTACTCGCGCGGGGCCTTGCTAGGGCTGGGCGCGGTGGTCGTGGTGATGTGGATCCGCAGCCGGAGCAAGGTGCTGTTGGCCGCCGTGCTGGCCGTGGTCCTCACGGGTGCCGTCACCTTCATGCCGCCGCAATGGTCCGAGCGGATGAACAGCATCGGCGAATATCAGGAAGATGGATCGGCGACGGAACGCCTCGTGCTCTGGGGCATTTCCTGGAAGCTTGCGGTGAGCCGGCCCATGCTCGGTTCAGGCTTCACCGGCCCCTATAACCGGGAAGTCGTGGATCGCGTGGAGCCGGGCGGCCCGGCGCGGGCGGTGCACAGCATCTGGTTCGAGCTGCTGGGCGAGCAGGGCTTCGTCACCTTCTTCGTCTGGCTGTCCATGACCCTCATCGGCGCGTTTTGGACGCAGCGGCTGATCTGGCTCTCGCGCGGCCGGCCCGACCTCGCCTGGGCCGGCGACTTCGCTCGGATGGCCCAGGTCTCGATGGTGGCGTACCTCGTCAGCGGCACGTTCCTCTCGCTCAGCTACTGGGATTTCTACTGGACGCTGCTCGTCGCCATCGGCGGGGCCTGGGGAATGGCACGGCGCGCGGCAGTGCCGGCGGCCGTCGCGCAAGCCTCGGCGCCGGCGCGGGCCGGATGGCGCACCGCATGAACGCTTTCACGCATCGAAAGGGGCCGTCCGATGGATGGGCTTTACTTCCTGGTCATGCTCATGGGCATCGCCTGGCTCGCGGTCTGGGCCGCGCGCGACAAGCCGCCGGCCGACAAGGGCTGGTGGCTCTTCGACATGCGCGAGGATGCCCCTGATGTCGCGGGAACAGGGGCTGCTGCTGATGCCCGAACA
>JAQGHY010000355.1 GCA_028291455.1 Rubritepida sp.
CTCGCAGAGCTCGAAGCCGTTATAGACGCCCCAGAGGCCGGACAATGTCGTTGCAAGTGCGGCGCGGATCAGATGCCCGGGCCGCCCCGACACCTGGAGGAAGACTGGGTTGATGTCCGGCGTATTCACGAAGAAGTGCGGCCGGAAGAAATCGGCCACCGGCGCCTTGTTCAACTCCGCGATATATTCTGCCAGCTCCCAGGCCTCATCGCGCCAGGTGAAGTAGGTATAGGACTGCGAGAAGCCGACCTTCGCCAGCCGGTACATCACCTTCGGCCGCGTGAAGGCTTCGGCCAGGAAGACCGCATCGGGGTAGCGGGCGCGGACCTCGTGGATCATCCACTCCCAGAAGGGCAGCGGCTTGGTGTGCGGATTGTCGACGCGGAACAGCTTCACGCCTTCCTTGGCCCAGAACAGCACGACGTCCCGCAGCTTCACCCAGAGATCGGGCACCGCGCCGGGCGCATAGAAGTCGACGTTGACGATATCCTCGTATTTCTTCGGTGGGTTCTCGGCGTAGCGGATGGTCCCGTCCGGCCGCCAGGCGAACCATTCCGGATGTTCCTTCAGCCACGGGTGATCCGGCGAGCACTGGATGGCGAAATCCAGCGCCAGTTCCAGCCCCTGCTGCGCGGCCGCCGCGACGAGCTTGCGGAAATCCGCGAGCGTGCCGAGCTCCGGATGGATCGCGTCATGCCCGCCATCTGCGGAGCCGATGGCGTAGGGGCTGCCCGGATCTTCCGGACCCGGCGTCAGGGTGTTGTTGCGGCCCTTGCGGTTCTTCTGGCCGATCGGATGGATCGGCGGGAAATACAGCACGTCGAAGCCCATCTCGCGCACGGCGGGCAGCCGGGCGATGACGTCGTCGAAGGTTCCGTGGCGATGGACACTGCCGCTCTGCGAGCGTGGGAAGATTTCGTACCAGGAGGAGAAGCCGGCGGCGCGGCGCTCGACGTCCAGCTTCAGCAGCGGCTCCTGCACCAGCTTGAACGGGCGTCGGTCGGCCTGCGTCATCAGCGCGACGATGCGCTTGGTGCTGAACAACCCGACAGCGGCGGCAGGCTCGGCATCCGGTAGCACCTTCAGCAGGGCGGCGATCTCCGCCGCTTCGGCCTCGGGCAGATGGGCGCAAGCGGCTTCGAGCAGGGCCGCCCCCTCACGGCGCTCCAAGGAGATATCCACTCCGGCGGCCTGCTTCTTGGTGATCTCGTCCAGGAAGGCCGCGTAAACATCGACCCAGGCGCTGACCGTATACACATGCCGGCCGACGCGCTCCGGCACGAAGCTCGCGGTGTAGATGTCGTTGAGCGTGTGCCGCATCGGCACCTCGCGCCACGCCGGTTCGTCCAGGGGACGCCATAGCAAGCGCACGGCCAGCTTGGTGGCGCCGTCGGTGAAGACGTCGGCGGTGACGTTCACCACCTGGCCCACCGTCCGCTTCACCGGGAAGCGCCCTGCATCGACGATGGGGCTTATCTTCTCGACCGCGATGCGCGGCGATGCGGCGAAGGCCTCGGCGGTGCGCTGCCCGGTCCGCAGTGCGAGGCGAATGGGCTGGGCCTCCACCACGGGCAAGGCGCGTACCTCCCCCGGATCCAGCAGCAGGCATCCCGCATCGTTCAGGCTATCGGCGGGCAGTGCGCCGGGCCGCGGAAGCAACCCGATGACCTGGCCCGCCGACACCATGGCCGGATGGGACAGGGAGGGATTGGCCAGCACGAGCAGTTGGCCGGCGGCGGGTGGCGACCCGGCACATTGGAACAGGGCGACCGGCGCGCGCGGGCCAGAGAGCAGCCGCGGCGGCTGCGTGCTGGCGGCGCGCTCCGCATTGGCTTCCCGGACAATGGCCTGGAGGTCGAGGCGCGGCGCGGCGCTCAGCGCAGCAAAGGCCTCGGCCTCCCGGGGGCCATGGCCCATGCGTTGCAGGGCACCGAATTCATAGCCCATCGGCAACAGCCAGCTGCGCCCGGTCAATGCGGCGAAGCGGAGGGCGCGCTGCGCGGCGCGCTCCACCAGCACGCGGCTGGTGAAATCGGCGGCGAGACGGCGGGCGAAGGGCGCTTCGGGCATGGTCAGCAGCGGCGCCACGCGGGCCAGCCGTGTGGCCTCCTCATCCAGCCAGGGAGATTCGTAATCCCACCAAGGCAGCGACGAGGCCGCGAGATCGAAGCCGCAGCCTTCGAGCGCCGCAGCCTGGGCGGCGCTGCTGCCCTGGGTCGAGGCAATGAAGATGGCATCCGGCCGGGTCCGCCGCGCCTCTAGCATCAGGGGCCCCCAGAACTCGGCGCCGGCCGCGGCATCCAGGCAACGGAAGCCTGCAATGCCGGCCTGCAGCCATTCCGTCAGCCGTTCGGACCACCAGTCGCGCAGCGCATCCGGAGCCGGGTGCGGCAGCAGAGCACCGCTCTGCCCGACCATGCGGCGCGGGTCAGGAGGCAGGCTGGCGAAGGGATCGGATAGCCGCCACTCGGGATGGTCGCGCAGGATGGCGGCGTCCTCATCCAGCCGGTCCGTCGCGAGATCCAGCAGCAGAGAGAGGCCGTGGGCGCGGGCTTCGGCCGCCATGCGCGTCAAGGCAGGCACGGCCTCCCCGCCGCCCAAGGCAGCATGCAGAAGCCGGTGGTCGGCGGTCCTGAACAGCGACCCGTCACGGCCCGTGGCGAAGGGCGGCGCCAGAACCACTGCGTCGAAGCCCAGTGCGGCGATGCGCGCGAATTCCCCGGGCCATCGGTCCAATGGTCCTGCGGCGAGAGGATGCAGATAGTAGAAGGCGTTAGGCGGGGCGGCTCCAGGCAATGGCGCGGCGTCCTTATTTGCTGGGGCGGTGGCTAATTGGCGAAGGCATCGCCGGGCCTAACGCCGGTAGGGCATGGAGGTTGCCACAACGGGAGCCACAACCAATGCCGGTACAGGCATTGGAATGTCCGCGGCCCTTCCCGGTGTTGCGGCTACAAAACAAGTGCGCCAGCGCCCTCGGCCGCACCGCGATGCGCTCAACCTTGACCTTGCACCATCGAAGGCGCATCTCACGCCAGCCAGCGCCGGGGCTCGCCCGCGGCGCGATTCCGCGCGCCCCAGCCCCAAGCGTCTACAAGGATACGAATGTCTAAAGAGGATATGATCGAGTTCAGCGGCCAGGTCGTCGAACTTTTGCCCAACGCGATGTTCCGCGTGAAGCTCGATAACGAGCACATGGTCTTGGCCCATACTTCGGGGAAGATGCGCAAGAACCGCATTCGCGTCCTCGCCGGCGACCGGGTCAATGTCGAAATGACGCCCTACGACCTGACGAAGGGCCGCATCACCTTCAGGTTCAAGTGAGTGTCGGAGGCGAGCCACCGGTTCGCCTGCCGCTGATCCTGGCCTCGGCAAGCCCGCGCCGGATCGAATTGCTGGCCCGCATCGGCGTCACGCCGGATCGCGTCGCCCCCACCGAGATCGACGAAACACCCAAGCGCGATGAATTGCCGCGCCTCCTGGCCGCGCGCCTCGCCGCCGCCAAGGCCGAGGCCGCCGCGGATCCGGGCGCGATGGTGCTCGCCGCCGACACAGTCGTGGGCGTGGGCCGCCGCATCCTGGGCAAGCCCACCAGCGAGGCGGAGGCCGCGCGCTTCCTCGGCTTCCTCTCCGGCCGGCGGCACCAGGTGCATACCGGCGTCGTGCTGCGGCAGCCCGATGGGCGTGTCGCGAAGCGGCTGGTGACCACCATCCTCGCCTTCCAGCGGCTGACGGACCAGCAGATCGCCGCCTACGTTGCCGACGGCGAATGGCGGGGCAAGGCCGGCGGCTACGCGTTGCAGGGCCAGGCGGAGATGTTCGTCCGCTTCCTCTCCGGCAGCCATTCCAATGTGGTGGGCCTGCCGCTCTTTGAGACGGCCCAGCTGCTGCGGGGCTGCGGCTGGCTTCGGCCATGATGCAGATCCATCTTGCCCGCTCGCCCGGCGAGCGCCGCGTGGCGCTGCTCCGCGACGGCGAACTATACCTCTACCGGCTGGAGCGCCCTGCCCGCCCCGACGGCGTCGGCGACATCGTGCGCGGACGCATTGCGGCTGTCATGCCTGCCCTGGCCGGCGCCTTCGTGGCCCTGCCCGGGGGCGAGACGGGCTTCCTGCCGGAAAGCGATGCCGAGGGCCGGCGCATCCCGTCCGAGGGCACCCTCCTCACGCTGCGCGTCACCCGCGCGGCACAGGGCGGCAAGGGGAAGCGCGTCTCCGCCCGCACACCGCAGATCGACGGCGAGGGCGTGATTACCCCCGGCCCGGATACCGCCCTCCGCTGGGCCGCGACCTACCCCGATGCACGCGTGATCTCCGACGATGCCGCCGAGGTGGCGCGGCTGCGCGGCGTGCTCGGAGCCAAGCGCGTGGTGCAGCAGCCCGAGGCCTTCGACGATGCGTTGGAAGACGAGGTCGCGCGCCTGCATGCCGCCGAGTGGGAGCTGACCGGCGGCGGGCGGCTGATCTTCTCACCGCTTCCGGCGCTGACGGCCGTGGATGTCGATTCGGGCGGCGCCGATCCGCGTGAAGTGAACGGGATCGCCATCGCCGAATTTGCTCGGCAGCTGCGCCTGCGCGATCTGGCTGGACCGATCCTGCTCGATCTCGCGGGGCTGTCGGTGAAGCAGCGGACCGCGCTTGAGCCGACGCTTCGCGCCGCGCTGGCTCCCGACGGGCTGACGCAGCTTTTGGGGATCGGCCCGCTCGGGCTGTTCGAGATGCGGCGGGCCAGGGTGTTCCCGCCGCTGCATGAGCTTCTGGCCGATCGAGCACTGACCAGGGGCCTAGCCTTGCTGCGCCGCGCCGCGCGGGAATCGGCGGTGGCACCGTCCCGCCGCCTGGCGCTGTGCGCGCCGCCTGCCGTCATCGCCGCGCTGGAGGCGTTACCGGAGGCACTTGCCGAATTCACCGCGGGCGCTGGCCGTGCCATCCTGCTGCGCGCCGCCGATGCCGAGGACGTGACCGATGCGTGAGATCCGCTGCCCGATCTGCCGCAAACCTGCGGCAAAGCGTGAGCCGGGCCAGGCCAGCGCCTTTCCCTTCTGCTCCGAGCGCTGCCGCCAGGTGGATCTCGGCCGCTGGTTCAGCGAAAGCTATGCCGTGGCGGCAGTGGATCCGGTGGATCAGGGGGAAGAAGATCGGTAGGACGGGCTGGACACCCCCCAGCCGCTTCGCTATCACCCGCCGACCAATCGGCGCCCAGGTAGCTCAGTTGGTAGAGCATGCGACTGAAAATCGCAGTGTCGGCGGTTCGATTCCGTCCCTGGGCACCATATCTTCACCGCTGCCGGGTTATGGCTCGAGATAAGCGTTCACTTAGCCAGAACCGCTCAAGCAGCCGCGTGCCGGAGATGACCTCGACAGGTCACGACTTACACCGCCCGCAGCACGCAACCGGGAGAATCCCATGTCAGATAGAATCCTCAACGATCGCCGCAACGGTTTGGAAGAGGCCTTCTTCGCGGAGCACAACGAGACACTCCGCCGCCATCTCGTGGACTCATACGGCAAGCAGGATCGCAGGCAGGCGCTTGCGGCGTCTTCCGGCATTCGGGACGAAGCGGTGCTCGACCGCCTGATGGAGCTGAACCTCAGCGCCGAAACCATGACCGCGCTGACGCTCGTACCGCTCGTGCTGGTCGCCTGGGCGGACGGCTCCGTCTCCGAGATGGAGCGCAAGGCCGTCATAGACGGCGCGGCTCACGCCGGCCTTCTCGCCAACAGTCCGGGCGGCGCACTGCTCGAGAGCTGGCTCCGCAACGAACCTTCAGCGGCTCTGGTCACGGCCTGGAAGGAATACGTGCGCGCCCTCACCTTGCCGCTCGACCTGGATGCGCGTCGGGCGCTGGAGCTTGGCGTACTGGATCAAGCGCGCAACGTCGCCGATGCGGCGGGTGGGTTCATGGGTCTGACTTCCCGCATCTCCAGCGCGGAGCGCGAAAAGCTCACCGAGCTGAGCGTCGCCTTCCACCCCTGATCGGTTTCCCGCGCCGTGCAGCCCTGGGCGCCGTCCTGGCCGCGCCCGCGCTCGCGCAACAGGGCTTTCCGAACCGGCCCATCCGCCTGGTGGTCCCGTGGCTGCCGGGCGGCTCGGCGGATCATGCGCGCCTTCTGGCGGAACTGGCCTCACGCCAACTCGGCCAGCCGATTATCGTGGAGAACCGGCCCGGCGTCAGCGGCACGCTCGGCCCGGCATTGATGGCGCAGGAACCGCGCGGCGATGGCCACCTGATCGGCCTCATGCCCATCACGGTCTTCCGCATTCCCGCGATGATGCGCCGTCCCAGCTTCGACCCCATGGTGGATTTCACCTGGATCATTCATCTCTCCGGCTATGGCTTCGGCGTCGTCGTCCGCACCGACGGCCCCTACCGGACGTGGGAGGAATTCCTCGACCACGCGAAGGCTAATCCCGGCCGCGTGAGCTATGCCTCGCCGGGCGTGGGTTCCAGCCCTCACATCACCATGGAGCGCATCGCGGCGAGCCGGGGGATCGATTTCCTGCACGTCCCCTTTCGCGGCGGTGCGGATACCGTCCAGGCGCTGCTCCAGGGCTCGGTGGATTGCATTGCCGATGGCACGAGCTGGGCGCCGCTGGTGCAGGACGGCACCTTCCGCCTGCTGGTCGTCTGGAGTGCCGAGCGGGCAAAGCGCTTCCCCGAGGCGCGCACGCTGCGCGAGACCGGCATCGACATCGTCTCCGACAGCCCCTTCGGCATCGCCGGGCCCAAGAACATGGATCCCGGCATCGTCCGTGCCCTGCACGATGCGCTCAAGCCGGCGTTGTTCGACCCCCGCCACGTCGCGATGCTCGAGCGCTTCGACATGACCGTCCGCTACCTGGATTCAGCGGATTACGCGGAATACGCCCGGCGTCTGAACATTGAGGAAAGCGAGGCGGTGCGCCGCCTCGGCCTGCGAATGGACTGACCTCCCCGCTTGCGAAAGCGCCGCGCCCACGCGATAAATTGCGGCAAGACCAAACGAGGAAATCACATGTCCATCATCTCCCGCCGAGGCGCCCTGGCGTTGCCGCTCGCGAGCCTCGCGGCTCCCGCCTTCGCACAGCAGAATTTCCCGAGCCGGCCGATCCGCATGATCGTGCCTTGGGGTGCGGGCGGCACGACGGATGTGCAGATGCGCGCCTATTGCGAGGCCGCCGGACGCCGCCTCGGCCAACCCATCGTCATCGAGAATCGTGCGGGCGCCGGCGGCGTCCTAGGCGCGCAGTTCCTGCTGACCACGCCGGCCGACGGCTATACCTTGAGCCAGATGCCCATCAGCGTCTTCCGGCAGCCGCTGCTGAACAGCCGTCCGCTCTTCGATCCGCTGACGGACTTCACCTACATCATCCACGCGACAGGCTACCTCTTCGGCATCGTCGTGCGCGCGGATGCTCCGTGGCAAAACCTGGCCGAGTTGATGGAGGCCGCGCGGCGCGAACCGGGCAAGCTGAACTACGGCACGCCGGGCGTCGGCACCTCGCTGCATCTCACGATGGAGCAGATCGCCAAGACGCAGCGCATCGAGTGGCAGCACATCCCGTTCCGCGGCGTCGCGGAGAACCTGCAGAACCTCCTGGGCGGCCAGATCCAGATGACCGCGGACAGCTCGGGCTGGGTGCCGATGGCCGAGGAAGGCCGGGTGCGCGTGCTCGCGACCTGGGGCGCGGAACGCGCGAAGCGCTTCCCCAACGTGCCGACCCTGCGTGAGAGCGGCATCGATATCGTTTCGATCAGCCCCTACGGCCTGGCCGGCCCGAAGAACATGGATCCGGGCATCGTGCGCGTGCTGCACAACGCCTTCCGCGACGCGCTGACCGACCCCTCGCATGTGACGATCCTGGACCGCTTCGACATGCAGCCGAACTACATGAACAGCGCCGACTACACCGCCGACGTCCGCCGGACGATGGATGAGGAGCGCCGGCTCATCCAGGAGTTGGGCATCCGCCTGAGCTGAGGCGCGCAGGCTTCGCACCTGCGAAGCTGCAGGGTTGCGCTGACGTCGCCGGAACCCGCAGGCTGCCTCAAAATGGAGGAAGCCTGCGATGCTCATCACCCGCCGTGCGGCGGTCCTGGCGGGGCTGGCTGCGCCCCGCCTGGCCCTCGCGCAGAGCCGCTATCCCGACAAGCCGCTGCGCGTCTTCGTGCCCTGGACTCCCGGCGGTGCCACCGACATCCAGATGCGCGTGGTCTGCGAGATCGCCTCGCGACATCTGGGGCAGCCCATCATCGTTGAAAACAAGCCCGGCGCCTCGGGCACGCTCGGCCCTCAGGCCCTCGCGCGCGAGGCGAGGCCGGACGGCTATACGCTCAGCCAGATGCCCAATTCGGTCTTCCGCATGCCGGCGCTCATGCGCGCCCAGGGGCTACCGCCGCCCTTCGATCCGCTGGCGGACTTCACCTGGATCATCCGCATGGTCGGTTATATGGGCGGCGTGGTCGTGCGGCCCGACGCGCCGTGGCGGACGATGGCGGAACTGCTGGGCCATGCGCGGGCCCATCCCGGCACGATGTTCTATGGAACGCCGGGCGCGAACACGACCGACATCGTGATGATGCGCCTCGCGCGGCTGGCCGGCGTCGAATGGACGGCGGTGGCGTTTCGCGGCGCGGCGCCGAATCTCCAGGCGTTGCTGGGCCGGCAGGTCGCCTTCTCCGCCGAGACCTCCGCCTGGTCGGACATGGCGCTGGAGGGCCGCGTGCGGCCGCTGGCGATCTGGAGTTCGGCGCGCGCCGCGCGCTTCCCCGACGTGCCCACCTTCCGCGACCTCGGCTACGATGCGGTGGCGGAAAGCTCCTATGGCATCGCTGCCCCGCGCGGCACACCGGCCGACATCGTGCTCACCATCCACGATGCCTTCAAGCTGGCGGTGCACGACCCGCAGCACCTCGCAATCCTCGCGCGTTTCGACATGCCGGTGCGTTACCTCGACCCCGAAGGCTACGCGGATGATTCGCGCATGGTGAACGAGCAGGAGATCGCGACGGTGCGGGAATTGGGGCTGCGTCTCGGCGGTTGACGAAGATGCGGAACGTCTCGGAACCCTCGCCACCATGGCGACGGCGGGAACTCCATTGCGGTGGCATCGGCGCTGCCGACGTAATCCGGCCGCCTGAAGCGTAAAGAAAAGGCCGGTGGATTTCTCCACCGGCCTTTTCCGCTTAAATCCTCAGCGCAGTCGATCAGCCATTGCTGTCGACAGAGAGCTGCCAAGGCTGGCGAACGCCGAAGGCATAGCCGGGGGCCTGACGCTGCGTCTGGTAGACGTGTCGGGTCACGTATTCGGTCTGGTCAGCCGCGCCGCCGATCATCGCAGCATCGGCCCTGCCGACGATGTTCTGCGAAGGCACGCTATAGACGACATGAGGCTGTTCGCCGTCGTTGAGCAGACGCGGGCCGACATTGGCGGTCTGCGCGAAGGCACCGACCGAAACGAGGCTGGCAAACATGGTGGCCAGAAGAGTGGTGCGGATCATGACGATTTGTCCCTGATAGCCGGGGCGGTCGGGAGTGGCCGTCTCGTGACAAGAGAGATGCGCTCAGGTCTGGGGCAATTCAAATTCCACCCGGACATGACGGCCATACGTTCCCATGATGACAATGATGGGTTGCACATTGCTGCTCATGACAGGTTTGGGTCAGCATGCGCGCGCGGCATATGAGCATTTGCGGAGGCCCATGTTGACTGCCGATATCCACGTTATCGGAGCATCAAAGGCGTATTGACTCAACGAAGCGCCGAGAAAAACAGCCGCAGCAGTTCCGCCGCCTCCACTTCACGCACGCCACCGACGACCTCCGGCGCATGGTTGCATTGCGGATGCGAGAACACGCGCGCGCCATGTTCTGTGCCGCCGCCCTTCGGGTCGTAGGCACCGAAGACCACGCGCCCGACCCGGAACAGGCTCGCCGCCTGCGCGCACATCGCACAGGGCTCGAGGGTGACCCACAAGGTCGCGCCGCCGAGACGTTTGTCGCCGAGACTCCGGGCAGCCTCGCGCAGCGCGAGCATTTCCGCATGCGCGGAAGGGTCGCCCCGCTCCTCCACGCGGTTGCCGGCGTGCGCGAGCACTTGTCCCGCCACATCGGTCACCACCGCGCCGACCGGAACTTCGCCGCGCAATGCCGCGGCGCGGGCCTCTTCCAGCGCAATTTCCATGGGTGTCATCGGCCTCTTGTGGCCGAGCGGCACAGCCCCGCGCAAACTTCATCTTGCTATGGTCACGCCACGCTGCTTCACACCGAAGATGACAAGACGCCCTGTAATCGGATTGACGCTGGACGCCGAGCCCGCCGGCGGCTGGTCGAAGCTGCCCTGGTACGCGCTGCGGCAGAATTATTTCTCCGCTGTGATCGCCGCGGGCGGCCTGCCGGTTGCCCTGCCCCACGCGCCGGAGCTCGCCGCCGACTATCTCGGCATGGTCGACGGGCTGCTCGTGACGGGCGGGGCCTTCGACGTGGACCCCGCACTCTGGGGCAACGAGGCCGTCCATCCCAAAGTCACGCTCAAGCCCGGCCGCACGGATTTCGAAATCGCCATCACGCGCGGCGCGCTGGAGCGCGACCGGCCCGTTCTCGGCATCTGCGGCGGGCAGCAGCTCCTGGCGGTGGCGCTGGGCGCCACGCTCATCCAGCACATCCCCGACGAGCATCCGAGCGGCATCGCGCATGAACAGCCCAATCCACGCACCGAGCCCGGCCATGACGTTGAGATCGCGCCCGGCACCCTGCTCGCTCGCATCACAGGCGTCGCGCGCATGTCGGTGAATTCGGCCCACCACCAGGCGGTGAAGAGCGTGGGCGGCGGCCTCGTGGTCAACGCCGTCGCGCCGGACGGGCTGATCGAGGGCATCGAGGCGCCGGGCCATCGCTTCGCGCTCGGCGTGCAGTGGCACCCGGAATATTCGGTGGGCGCGGCGGATCCGAAGATCCTGCGCGCCTTCGTGGAGGCCTGCGCATGAACGCCCCCGTCAAGGAAGACGAAAAGGATGCGGCGCGCGGCGAGCGAATCGCCAAATGGCTGGCCCGCGCCGGCGTCGCCAGCCGACGCGATGCGGAGAAAATCATCGCCGAAGGGCGCGTGAAGCTGGAGGGCCAGCTCGTCACCCAGCCGGCGACCTTCGTACAGCCGCAGGATATCGTGACCGTTGACGGGCGTGCCGTGAACGAGCCCGAGCGCACGCGGCTGTTCCGGTTCCACAAGCCGGCCGGCCTCGTCACCACCCACCGCGACCCCGAGGGACGCCCGACTGTCTTCGAGCGGCTGCCCGAGTCCCTGCCGCGCCTGATCTCCGTCGGACGGCTCGACCTCAACAGCGAGGGTCTGCTGTTGCTGACCAATGACGGCGCGCTGGCGCGGCGGTTGGAGCTGCCGGCCAATGCCTGGGTGCGGCGGTACCGCGTGCGCGTCTTCGGCGACATCGATCCGCGGGCGCTGGCGCAGCTCGCACAGGGCAGCCTCATCGATGGCGTGCGCTACGGCGCGATCGAAGCGGGCATCGACAGCCGCAAGGGCGACAATGCCTGGCTGACCCTGGCGCTCCAGGAAGGCAAGAACCGCGAGGTGCGGCGTGTCATGGCCTATCTGGGGCTCGAGGTGTCGCGCCTGCTGCGCACTGCCTACGGTCCCTTCCAGCTCGGCACGCTCGACCGCGGCGCCGTGGACGAGGTGCATCCGAAGGTGCTGCGCGAGCAGCTGGGCCTCGCCGCCCCAAGCCGGAAGCGCAGCGCGTGAGAGACGTGAAAAGACCGATGCGGATAACGACGAATCCGGCCGCACTGCGGCCGGCGGCCAGCGACTGCCTCACCAACAAGCGCAACAAGCCTGAGGGCCGCAAGCCAAGCGCGCGGAGCGCGCGCCCGGCGCCTGAGGGCTTAACATCATGAGAATCATTGCTGGTAAGTGGCGCGGCAAGCGCCTCGTGGCGCCGTTGGGCGAGGACACACGT
The DNA here is from genome assembly GCA_028291455.1 of Rubritepida sp. GTDB lineage: Bacteria > Pseudomonadota > Alphaproteobacteria > Acetobacterales > Acetobacteraceae > Roseococcus. Next base: position 11,951 of record JAQGHY010000355.1, read on the forward strand.
CCGACCTCCGAACGCGCGCGCCAGGCCTTGTTCGACATGCTCTGGCACTCCCCCTGGGCGGGTCGCGAGGTGGTGGAGGATGCCATTGTCCTCGATGCCTTCGCCGGCACGGGCGCGCTGGGGCTGGAGGCGCTCTCGCGCGGCGCGGCGCGTGCCTCCTTCATCGAGAAGGACCGCGCGGCGCTGATATCGCTGCGGACCAATATCGCCACCTGCGGTGCGGAAGCTCCTGGGGAAGTCCAAGTCCTGGCCGGCGATGCGACCAAGCCGCCGCGCCCCATGCAGGCGGCGACCCTGGTGTTCATCGATCCGCCCTATGGCTCGGGCCTGCTCGGGACGGCGCTCGAAGCGCTGGACAAGGCGGGCTGGATCGCACCGGGCGCATTGCTCTGCACCGAGTTGGGCCTGCGCGATCCGATCCCGGAAACGCGCTTCGCCCAGTTGGCAGACCGCCAGCACGGCAAGGCGCGGCTGCTGATCCTGCAGGCCTGAACCGACGGGATGCGCGGCCAGCCGGAACGCATCCTGGTCGTCATCCCCTCCCCGGCCGTCGGCGGTGCAGAAGCGCAGACCATGCAGGTGGCGCGCGGCCTCCTCGGCCTGGGCGCGGAGATTGCCGTCGCCGTTGATCCGGCACTGATCGGCACGCTTGCGCCCGTGTCGGGAGGCGCCAGGCTGCTTCCGGCGCCCATAGCCTTTGATGCCGGCGCTGATCCCGCCGCAATGCAGGCGCGCCAGAAGGCTGCGTTGGCGCCTGTCCTGGCGGGTTACCGCCCCGATGTCGCGCTGGTCTGCCTCCCCCTGCCGCAGGAAGGCCTTGGCGCCATGCTCGCGCTGCAGGAAGCCGGTATTCCGATGCTGGGCATGGCCCATCTGGTCCGCAGCGACTGGGAACTCGGCGCCACGGATCGCGCCGCCGCCTCCGGGCTGCGCGCCGGTTGGGCCGCGGTCTCGGCGCCGGCCGCACGGCGGCTGGAGGCGCTGTTCGGCCTCGGCTACGGCCGTGTCGCCGCGGTGCCTAACGGCCTGCCGCCTGCGCCGCCGTCCGAGCCGACGCCGCGCGCTACCCTCGGCCTGCCAAACGACGTGCCCGTCCTCCTCACCGTTGGACGGCTGGACGAACGCAAGGGAGCGGCGCTCGCGCCCGGCATAGCCGTGCGGATCGCACCCGGCATTCTGACGATGGCAGGCGAAGGACCCCTGCAGAAGGATTTGGTCGGCGTGCCGGGCGTGCACCTGCTCGGGCATTTCCGGGACGTGCCGGCGCTGCTGGCGATGGCAGATGCCTTTCTCCTCGCCTCGGCGCATGAGGGCTGCCCGCTATCAGTGCTGGAGGCGGCACGGGCTGGGCGCCCCATCATCGCCACCGCCGCCGCGCTGGAAGCCTGGCCCGAGGCAGCGGAAATGGCACTGGTTGTCACCCGCGACCCCGGCAGCATCGCCGCGGCCTTCGCCGATGTCCTCGCGGACCGGATCGGCACCGCGCGCCGCGTCATCCGAGCGCGGCAAGTCGTAGCAGCCTGGGACGAGGAGGCGATGATCCGCCGCACCGCCTGGTTGCTTGCGGCCGAGGCGGCGCGATGAGCAGGCTGCTCATCCAGCGCCGCCCTGGGGCGACCGTGCTCTGGCTCAACCACCATCTCCGCGAGCTGGGCCTGGCGGAAGATGGCCTGCTGGCATTGCACGTACCGGTGGCCGCGCCTTCCTCCTCGCTGATCATGGTTCAATCCGGCACCACCACCCGGCTCACCGCGCCGCAAGCCGGCTGGCAGGTGCTGGGCCTGGTCGGGCGCGAACCGATCCAGCTGCGCGCGGAGGGCGCCCCGATGCGCGTTTCCGGTGGGCTCGACGAGGGGCCGGAGGCGCCTGCCTACCGCCTCTGGGCCGCCTCCGCCGACCCCATCCCGGACGGCCACTGGCGGGCAGCCCGGATCCTGGGCGAAGGCGCGGTCCTGGCTCTCGGCGGTGGCCCGGCGCGGCCCTTTCTGCGGATTGCGGCGGGTATGGCGGCCTGGGTGACGCTGCCGCCGCTGCAACTGCCCCCCGCAACGGCGGTCCTTGCCGTGCTCCGGGGCGCGTCGCCCTTGGCGGAACTGAGCTGGGGGGCACCTGGCGAAGGGCCGCAGCCCCTCACCCTCTGCCTCCGCGCCGGAGCGGCCTGCGAGGTCGTTTGGGAAGGCGTTCAGCTCCTTCCGAAGAGTCTCGCGAATTCGGCCTGACCTAATTTCAGGAAGGTCGGCCGCCCGTGGCTGCAGGTCGCGGCGCGCGGCGTGCGCTCCATCGCGCGCAGCAGTGCGTCCATCTCGGCGGGAGTAAGCCGCCGTCCCGCCCGAATACTGCCGTGGCAGGCGAGCCTTGCGATGGCGGCGTCCAGGCGCAAGGCCAGCGCCACGCCCTCCCCACTCTCGGCCAGCTCCTCGGCCAGGTCGCGCAGCAAGGGCCCAGGGTCAGGCGCGCCGAGCACGGCGGGCATAGCGCGGACCAGCACGGCGCCGGCGCCGAAGCCCTCTAATTCGAGGCCCAGCTTGGCAAGCTCCGGCGCCGCCTCGGCAAGCCGCGCGGCCTGGGGCAGTTCCACCACCGCCGGCAGCAGCAAAGGCTGCGAGCGAATGCCGCCGGCGCGCATTTCCTCCGACAGGCGTTCATGCGTCAGGCGCTCATGTGCCGCATGCTGGTCCACCAACACCAGCGCGCCGTCCGGTGCCTCTGCGAGGATATAGGTCTCCAAAACCTGAGCCAGCGCCCGGCCGAGCGGATGCTCCGGCGGTACGGGCGTGGCATGGGCGGCGAGCGGCGGAGGCGGCGCGAAGCCCATCGGCAGCGGTGCCTCGGCGAAGCCGTACGAGCGGGAAGGCAGTGGCGCGCGGTAGGTGAGGCTGGCCGGTCCGGCATAGCCCAGGGCCGTTCCCACCCCATGGCCCAGCGCCCGCCGCAGCGCCGAGATCACCGCACCGCGCACCATATTGCCGTCGCGGAAACGCAGCTCGGTCTTCATCGGATGGACGTTCACATCCACCTCGCCCGGCGGGAGCTCCAGGAAGAGCGCGGCGACGGGATGGCGGCCCGGCACCATCACCTCGCGATAAGCGACGCGCAGCGCAGCCCGCAGCAGCGGGTCCCGCACCGGGCGGCGGTTCACGACGAGGTGCTGCTCCATCGCCGTGGCGCGGGTGAAGGCCGGGCCGCCGGCGAGGCCGCTGATGGTCAGCACATCCGGTCCGCCCCCCATCACCGGCAAGGCGGCGCCGGCGAAGTCCTCGCCGAGGAGGTCGCGGATGCGGGTGTCGCGCGGCGCAGGGGCAAGGTTCAAGACGGTGCGGCCGTCCAGCCGCGCCTCGAAGCCTACCTCGGGCCAGGCCAAGGCAAGGCGGCGCAGCGCATCGATTGCCGCCTCGCCCTCGCTGCGCGGGCTGCGCAAGAATTTGCGGCGGGCGGGGGTGGCGAAGAAGAGATCCATGACCTCGACACGCGTGCCCAAGGCGCCGGAGGTCGGCCGCACTTGCGACTTCTGGCCGCCCTCGACGGTGACGAGATGCGCCTCGCCAAAAGCCGTGCGCGAGGTGATGGAGAGCCGCGCTACGGCACCGATTGAGGGCAGCGCCTCGCCCCGGAAACCGAGCGTGCCGATGGCGAAGAGCATCGCCTCCTCGGACAGCTTGGAGGTGGCATGACGCTCGACGGCAAGTTCCAGCTCGTCCGCGGGGATGCCGGTGCCGTCATCCTCGACGAGGACTCGGCCGATGCCGCCCTCCTCGAGCGCCACGCGGATGTGCTTCGCGCCGGCATCCAGCGCGTTCTCCACCAGCTCTTTCACCACGGCGGCCGGCCGCTCAACCACCTCGCCGGCGGCGATGCGGTTGGAGGTGGTGGCGGGGAGGAGTCGGATGGTCACGGATCGAAGTCTAGCACGAAGTGGTTAAGGCTTCAGCCGCGCCGGATTGCCATAGGCCGTCGCTCCCACCGGCACGTCGCGCGTCACGACGCTGCCCGCGCCGATGACTGCGCCGTCGCCGATGGTCACGCCTGGCAGGATGATGGCACCGCCGCCGATCCAGACGTGGCTGCCGATATGGATAGGCCGCCCGTATTCCAGCCCCGACTCCCGCGTGGCGCGATCGCGTGGATGGTCCGCGGCGAGGATCTGCACGCCGGGGCCGATCAGCGTGCCGTCGCCAATCGTGACCGGTACGACGTCCAGGATCACGCAGTTGAAGTTGAGGAAGACCTTCGCGCCGAGCCGGATGTTGAAGCCGTAATCGCAATGGAAGGGCGGGCGGATCACCGCGCCCTCGCCCACCGCCGCGAGGCGCTCGCGCAGCAGCGCATGGCGCTCACGCGGCTCCATATCGAGCTTTGCATTGTAGCGGTCTAGCCAGCGCGAGGTGATCGCGAGTTCGGCCTGCAACTCGGCATCGGAGGCGTCGTAGAGGTCGCCCGCGAGCATCTTCTCGCGTTCGGTCCGCGCCACGTCAGACAGCGTTTTGCGCCGGTCGGCGCCCAAGGCTCTCAGAGAAGCGCAGCAGGTAGCCGTCCGGGTCCTGCACCAGGAACTCGCGGCAGCCGACCTCCTCGCCGGCCATGCGGTACCAGGAATCCTCCGTCGGCCGGAACAGCGGCCAGTCCCGCGCGGCCAAGGCGGCAAGGATCGGCCCGGCGGCCTTCACCTCGATCTGGAAGTTGATGCCGCGGCCGAAGGGGCGGTCGAGCGGACCCACTTCCCAACTACCATTGCGGCGGCACAGCATCACCTGCGCGCCCTCCCGTTCGAGGAAGGCGAAGCCCCGTTCGGGGCGCGAATAGGCAATGCGGAACCCGAGCGTTGCGCACCAGAAGTCGAGGCTGACGGCTATATCCTCGACGTCCAGTTCGGGCACCAGGGGCGCGAAGCCGCCCGCCGGCGGGCCTTCCGTCGTCACGGGTGCGACTGCAGCCGCAGCACTTCGGCCAGCAACCCCGCCGTCGAGCTGTCATGCGTGCCGGCCGGCGCGCCGTCTTGCAACTCGGCGACCAGCGGCGTCGCCAGCACCTTGCCGAGCTCCACGCCCCATTGGTCGAAGGGGTTGATGCCCCATAGCGCGCCCAGGACGAAGACCTTGTGCTCGTAGAGCGCGATCAGGCTCCCCAGCGAAGCGGGATCGAGATGCGGCAGCACGATCGTCACCGACGGCCGGTTGCCTGGGAAGATGCGGTGCGGCAGCAGCCGCGCGACAGTCGCCTCGTCGGCACCGGCGGCCCGCATATCGGCCTCCACCCCTGCCCGGTCACGACCGGTCAGCAGGGCCTCGGCCTGGGCCAGGCCATTCGCCAGCAGGATGCGGTGGTTCTCGGCATGGCGGTGGTCCGGGCGCGCGACCAGGATGAAATCGACCGGCACCATTTCCGGCCCTTGGTGGATCAGCTGGAGGAAGCTGTGCTGCGCCGAGGTCCCGGGCTCGCCGAACACCACCGAGCCGGTGGCGCGCCCGACCGGCGTGCCGTCGCTCCTCACGCGCTTGCCGAGACTTTCCATTTCCAGCTGCTGGAGATGCGCGGGCAGCCGCCGCAGGCGTTCGTCATAGGGCAGCACCGCCCGGCGATGCAGGCCGAGGCCGTTCACATGCCAGGCCTCGGTGAGAGCCAGGAGGATGGGGAGGTTCTCCTCCAGCGGCGCGTCGAGGAAATGCCGATCCATCTCCGCGGCGCCGTCGAGCAGCGCCTGGAACCGCTCCCAGCCCAAAGAAAGCGCCAGCGACAGCCCGATCGCCGACCACAGCGAAAAGCGCCCGCCCACCCAGTCGCGGAACGGGAAGACGCGGTCCGCCGCGATGCCGAATGCCTCGGTCGCTTTCAGATTGGTCGAAAGTGCGGCGAAATGCGAACTGGCGCCGAGCTTGCCGACACTCGCCTCCATCCAGTCCCGCACCAGCTGCGCATTGGCCATGGTTTCCATGGTCGTGAAGGTCTTGGAACTGATCAGGACCAGGGTGCGGCGGGCATCCAGCATCGGCAGCACGGTTTCCCAGCCATGCCCGTCGACATTGCCCAGATGGATCGGCCGCATCGGGTCGCCGGCGCGCCACAGCGCTCGGCCGACCATCACGGGACCAAGGTCCGAGCCGCCGATGCCGATGTTCAGCACCGTGTCGAAGCGCTGATTGGTGGCGCCGCGGATCTCGCCGCGATGCACTGCCTCGGTAAAGACACGCATCTGCTCGCGCGTGGCCGCCGCATCAGCCGAAGCCTCACGCGCGCCGGGCAGGAAGCCGCGCAGCGCCATGTGCAGGGCGGCGCGGCCCTCGGTCACATTGACCAGCGCGCCATTCGCCATGGCATCGCGCTGGCGCTCCACACCGGCCTCGCGCGCGAGATCGAAGAGCGCCGCCTGAACCTCGTCCGAGATGGAAGTTTTGGAACGGTCCAACAGCATGCCGGCGCCGTGCTGGCTGAATCGGGCGAAGCGCTCGGGGTCGGCAGCGAAAAGCGGACGGATCGCCGCCGCTTCCGGTTGGGCCGCCAGCCGGTTCAGTTTTGCCCAAGCCGCTTCCAACGCCACGTCACTCATGCCTGAATCGCCCCAACAATCGCAGTAGGTTATACGTTTTTCACGATTGTGCGAGGGATGCCCACCGGTCGCGGGCGATCCTGCGAATTCCTTCGTCAGAAAATTCAGCTCGTACCGGTCCTCTGGCTGCAACGGAAATCACGAGCCTGAGCTTCGCCATGCCGGCCTCACATCGAGGCCAGCATCGCCGCTTATCGCGACTAAAGCCCCACCGGCTCTCCGGACACAGCCAGCACGAGTCCGTTCGGCTTCAGCACCCGCGCGGCCACCTCGGCCACCTTCGCCCGATCGATCGCGGCCAGCCGGGCCGGACGCCCCGCCAGCCACTCCGGCGCGCGGCCGGTCTGCCGCAGGTTCAGCAGCAGGTTCGCCGTACGGCGGCTGTCGGTGAATTGCAGCGGCAGCGAGCCGCCGATGAAGGCGATGGCGTCCGACACCTCATCCTCAGTCGGTCCGCTCGCCGCCATCTCAGTCCAGGCGCTGCGGATCAGGCCCCAGACCTCGCCGACGCTGGCATTCGCGGTGGCGACATTGCCGATCACGATCGCGCGGCCGAAGAGCAGGTCGAGCCCAGCACCGATGCCGTAGGTCAGGCCGCGCTCCTCGCGGACGGATTTCATCAGCCGGCTGGTGAAGCCGCCGCCGGCCAGAATGCGCAGCGCGACCTGGAAGGTCTCCCAGCCGGGATCGGTGGGAAGCAGCCCGTCCTGCCCGAAAACCAGCGTGGATTGCGGCGCCGCCTTCGTGCGCAGCACCGTGCCGAAGGCAGCGAGGTCGGGCAGCGGCGGAGTAGCGGGCAGTTCGCCCTCGGGCAAGGCGCTGAACAGTTCGGACAGAAGGGTACGCAGGCCGGCCGCGTCGATGGCGCCAGATGCCGCGACCAACAGGCTGCCACGGCGAAACTGCCCGCCCAGGCAGGCGCGGATATCGGCTTCGGTGATCGCGGTCAGCGTTTCCGGATTGGAAAGCCGCCCGGCGGCGAACGTCGGAAAACCCGCCTCCCAGAAGGCGCGGCGCGCGAGACCCGCCGGCGTCTCCAGCGCCTGGCGCGAGCCCAGCACGGCGCGGGCGCGAACGCGGCTCAGGGCATCGGCGTCCAGGCGCGGCCGCGTCATGGCCAGGCGCGCGAGGCGCACCGCCTCGGGCAGCGCGTCGGAGAGGGCACGGAAGCTGCCCTCGAAGCTGTCACGCCCACCCTGGAACGACAGGCTAATTCCGGCATCGCGCAGGGCGTCGGCGAACGCAATGTTGTTCAACTCGCCCGCGCCTTCCGTGAGCAAGGCGGCCGAAACGGCTGCCAGCCCCTCGCGCCCCACGGGATCGGAGGCCGCGCCGCCGGGCCAGGCCCAGGCGACGGAGACGACCGGAACCGAATGATCCTCGACCAGCCAGGCGGTGATGCCACCTTGCTCGACGATCTGGATGGGTACGGAAAAGCCCCGGCGCTGCGGCAGCGTGACGCCAAAAATCGTATCGCTCATGCGGGCAGCAACCATGCGGTGGTGGAGATGGCGGGCGCGGACAGCACCGCGCGCCCGGCGGCGTTCACCTGTGCCTGCGTGACCGCGGCGATGCGGGCCGGCCAATGCTCCACGAACTCGATCGGCAGGCCGATGGCCAGCGCGCCGCCCAGCATGCGCGGCGCAGCGCCGAGCTCGTCCAATGCCAGCAGCGCACCCGCCGTCTCCTGGCGGATGGCGCGGCGGAGTTCCTCCTCCGTGATGCCGTCCTGTACGAGCGCCGACACGGTCGCAGCCACGACCTCCTCGATCCGCGCGGTCTCGATGCCGGGCCGCGGCGTCACATAGATGCTGAGCGTGCCCACCCCAACCGTGTCGCCGTCGTAGTTCGCGCTGGCACTCACCGCCTGGCCGGTCTCGACCAAAGCGCGGTGCAGGCGCGAGCCGGTGCCGCCGCCGAGGATATGGCCCAGGATCTCAAGCGGATCGTACATCTCGGTATCGCCCCAGGTTGCGGAGGCGGTGGCGAAGGATTGCAGGAAGCTCGCCTCGCGGACCTCTGCATCGCGGACGATCAGCCGCGGCTCGGGTGCGGCGGCGGGCAGTGGGCCACGGTGCCGCTCCGGCGCAGGGCGAGCCGGGACCGGGCCGTAGAACTCGTCGGCCCAGCGGCGCAGATCGGCCTCGCGCACGTCGCCGGCCACGATCAGCGTGCAGTTCGCCGAGGCGTAGCGGGCCTTGTGGAAATCGACCAGATTCTGGCGGCTGAGGCTACGGATCTCGTCCGGCCAGCCAATCAGCGGACGGCCGCGCCAATGCTGCGGGCCCCACATGGCGGCGTCGAACGCCTCACGGAAACGGCCGCGCGGCACCGCCTCGATGCGGCTGCGGCGTTCCTCGAGGATCACGCCGCGCTCGGATTCCAGTTCGGCCTCGGGGATGGCGGCGGCGCCCAGGCGGTCGGCCTCCATGCGCATCATCAGCGGCAGGCGGGAGGCCTCGACGATCTGGTAATAGGCCGTGACGTCGCGGCTGGTGAAGGCGTTGTCCT
>JAQGHY010000100.1 GCA_028291455.1 Rubritepida sp.
GGCGGGCGGTCCGCTCTACCTGCGGCGGCTGATGCGGGAGGGGCCGATGCCCCGGCTCGAGGGCGCGCGCCGCGACGAGAGCGTGCTGGACGGTTTCGACCGGCTCGCCGCGCTGCCCGAGGCGGCGCCGCTGGCCGGCCTGCTCGCGGAGTACCGGGCGGCCTCGCCTCTGCCGGTGACGCTGACCCTGCCGGGCCCGGTGGGCGAAACCAACAGCCTGCGCTTCGCCGGGCGTGGTCCAGTGCTGGTCCTGGCGGGGGAAATGTCCGGTCTCCTGACCGGTCTCGCGGCTGCGCTGGCCACGGGGAATGCCGCGATCGCGCCGCCCGGCCCCGAGGTCGATCGCCTGAACGCCCGGCTACCGACCGGAATCCGTATACGGACGGTCGAGGATTGGCGTGCTGCCGACTGTGCCGTGGTGCTGGTCTTCACCCCCTTCGATGCCATGGAAGCCAGGAAAATCTTCGCCTTCCGCGAGGGGCCGCTCGTCCCGGTGATCGACCGGATCGAACCCGCGGCACTCCTGCGCCTTGTCGCCGAGCGCACGCTTTCGGTGAACGAGGCGGCCGCCGGCGGCAATGCGGAGCTCATGACGATCTGATCGCGAGCCCGTCCGTTTTCCCGTCGATTTGTCTGGTCCTGCCGTGCCATGAGCAAGGCAAGCAGGGAGTATTCGGAATGGACGGCGGTCGGCAGATGGTGGAGAGCTACGGTCCCGTGGCCCTTTCGAAATTCGGCCGCCTTCCGAAGGGGCGCGCGCCGCTCTATCAAGCGCTGGCCGATCAGGTGCAGAAGGTGGTCGGCAAGCTCCGGCTTCCCCCCGGCGCCCAGCTCCCGACCGAGGACCAGCTCGCGCGCCACTTCGGGGTCAGCATGATCACCGTGCGCGGCGCGCTGCGCGAGTTGCAGCAGCGCGGCCTCATCGAACGCCGGCAGGGGCGAGGCACCTTCGTGGGCTCCCCGCCCGCGCCGACGCCGGAATGGGGGGTCGGCAGCATCGACGGGATCCAGGCGGCGAATCGTCTCGCCGAGGTCCGCCTGCTGCGCAGCCAGCGCGACCCGATGCCGGACTGGGCGGCCGAGCCGCTCGGGCTCGAGCGCGGCGAGATGGGCCAGCATCTGCGCGTCATGCGCCTGCGCGACGGCATGCCCTTCATGATGACGGACGCCTTCTACCCGGAGGCGATCGGCGTGGCCCTGGCCAAGCAGCCGCTCGACGACCTGCTCCAGCGCAACCCGCTGCTGGTCGAGGTGGCGGAACTGCTGACCGGCGAGCGCATGACCGGCATCCACCAGAGCATGACGGCGATCCGCGCCACGGCCGAGGTCGCGCGCATCCTGGACGTGAAGGCCGGCGATCCGCTGCTGGCGATCACGCGCGTGAACCGCACCTCTTCGGGCAGCGTCCTGCAGGTCGCGCGCTCGACCTACCGCACGGATGTCGCGACCTACACGATGCACATGCAGCGCAGCTAAAGCGCGACCCGGATCATGGTCCAGGGCGCGAGAGACCTTCACCCCCTCGCGCCTCCATCCCGCTTGCGCCGACACGGCCGGCGAGGGCAGGTTTCCCGCCATGCTCGCCTCATCCCTCCTGGCCCTTGGCGCCGCCCTCGTCTCGGCGGTGCTGGGCCTGGCGATCTACCGGCTGGCGCGGACCCTGTGGCCGGTGACCGACAGGGAGGATGTGGACCTCGCGGCGATGGTCATCGTACGCGTCGGCATCCTGCACGCGCTGATCGTCGCGCTGGCCTTCGCCGAGGTGAAGCAGAACGAGATGCACGCGCGCCAGCTCGTCGCCGAGGAGGCCGTGACGGCGGCGAACGTCTTCTACGACCTGGAGCGCTTCGGCGCCGAGGCGACGCTGCCCGAGCGGCGGCTGCTCGTGCGCTACGCGCACGACATGGTCCACGGCGACTGGCCGGAACTCGCCGCCCATGGCCGGCTCAGCATGGTGGCCTGGCAGAGCTGGCGTGCCCTGGTGGAGGGCGTCCTGCGGCTGCAGCCCACGGACCGGCGGCAGGAGATGATCCTGTCGCGGATGGTCGCCAACACCTGGAAGCTGGAGGACCAGCGGCAGCGGCGGGAGGCCGATGCCTATGCCGCGCCCCACCCGGCCTTCTGGTTCACCTCGGTCGTGGGCCTGGTCATCATCTGCGGCTGCCTGGCGCCCTATCCGCCACGCGGCTCGACCTACGCGCTGATCGCGGCCTTTTCGGGCTTCACCGGCGCCGTGCTCTACTTGGCCTATGACGTGACGACGCCCTTCCATGGGCTATGGACCATCCACCCCGCCGGGCTGGAGAGCTTTCTCCGGCAGGCCGGGCCGGCCGTGCTGCTGGCGGGCGGGGGCTGAGACCTGAGCCCGCCCAGGGGATCTGGATGCCGATGCAGGGCAGGAGGAAGGCCGGGCGAGGATGGCAGGCGCCGGCGGATCACCGCAAATCCGCGGCGTCAGCCCCGGCTGGCGCGGATCAGCTCGCGCACGCGGGCCGCGGCCTCGGCGCCCTTCATCGAGTCCCGCCACATCGTCTCGGCCACGCGCTGATGGACCGCCACGGCTTCCTCGGCCGCGGTGATGCCGGCCACGCCGGTCGAAACGGAGGGAGGCGTGTCCGCCGGAATGGGCGAGGTCACGACATGCGCGCGGTCGCGCCCGCGCAGCACCATGAAGGGGGCGGCGGGCTGCGGCCCGGTGGCGAGGCCGAGCTGCAGGCCGATCGGCACGTTCTCCATGATCGTGGCCATGGCCTCGGCCTCCTGCTGGGCGGCGATGCGGGCGCGGGTGCGGGTGGCCTCGGGGATGTTCAGCCCCGGCGCAACGCCCTCGGCCAGGAAGTTCCGCAGCATCGCCTCGCCGAGGACGGCGATGACGCTGGGCCGCTTCTGGGCATAGAGGCGCTTGCGGGCCGTCAGGGCGCCCAGCCCCTGCTCGACCTGGGAGATGGCAGCGGCGCGGTCGGGGCCGGCCTGGATGGAGGGCGTCCAGGCCTCCGCCAGGGCGCCCTCGAGCGCCTCGCCGGTGATGGGCCAGCAAAAGGCGCCGCCGACGAGGAGGATCTGGTCGGCCTGCTCCTCCAATCCGCGCAGGCGCTCCTGGAAGGCGGCGGGGCGGGCGAAGTACTCGATGCCGATGCCCAGGAGCGACAGGGGCGACACCTTCAGGAGCTCGGCGAGGCGCCGGATCGTCTCCAGCTTGATGACCTCGCCCTTTTCGTAGCGATAAAGGGCAGCACGTGAGACGCCGAGGCGGGCGGCGATCTCCTCGGCGCGCATGCCTGATTCCATGCGATAGGCCCGGAGTTGCTGGCCGATGTCAGCGAATTTCATGAGATTCTGCCTTAATGCTCAGCATGCCGCAACCGTAAGATGGTAATAGAATAAAGATACAACCTTGGCGAAAGAGATCAACCCTCCTCTTCCAAGACGCGCCTCAAAAAACATAACGCATCCTGACCTTACCTGGGATGCCGATTCGGGCCTAGGATGCCGCTCATGGATCATGATCTGCACGCGGCTTTGACCGCCTGGCGCCGCCACCTCCATGCCCATCCGGGCCTTACGCTGCACGAGAGCGAGACCGCCGCCTTCGTCGTCGAGAAGCTGAAGTCCCTCGGCGTGACCGAAATCGAAACCGGCATCGGCGGGCATGGCGTAGTAGCCACCTTGCGACGACAGGCCAGCGGCGTCGGCGGCAACCGCAGTGTCGGCCTGCGCGCCGACATGGACGCCCTGCCGATCCAGGAGGCGGACGAAACGCTGCCCCACCGCAGCCAGATCCCCGGCGTCATGCATGCCTGCGGCCATGACGGGCACACTGCCGCGCTCCTGGGCGCCGCCGCGCTGCTGCAGAAGGATACGGACTGGAGCGGCACCGTCCGCCTCGTCTTCCAGCCCGCCGAGGAGGGCGGCGCCGGCGCCAAGAAGATGATCGCCGACGGCCTGTTCCAGCGCTTCCCGATGGAGCGCATCTTCGGCTGGCACAACTGGCCGGGCCTCGATGCCGGGACCATCGCCATCCATGAGCGCCAGGTGATGGCTGCCGGGGCACGGTTCGACATCACCTTCGACGGCCACGCCGGCCACGCCGCCCTGCCGCATATGACCAAGGATCCGATGGTCGGCGCCGGCCACGCGATCGTCGCGCTGCAATCGATCATCGGCCGCAACGTCGATCCCATGAAGGCCGGGGTGGTCAGCATCACCATGGCGGCCTCGGGCGAGGCGCAGAATCAGGTGCCCGCCCGCGCCGTCATCAAGGGCACGGCGCGCTGGCTGGAAGCCTCGGTGGGCGACCTCATCGAGACCCGCATGCGCGAGATCTCGCAGGGCCTCGCCATCGCCTTCGGACTTACGGCCACGGTGAACTTCAACCGCGGCGTGCCCGTCACCTCCAACCATCCGGCCGAGCGCGAGACCGCCGCCGCCGCCGCCGCCAGCGTTACCGCCATCCGCCGCGACCTGCCGCCCGCCATGACCGGCGAGGACTTCTCCTGGTTTTTGGACGAGGTTCCCGGTGCCTTCGTCTGGATCGGCAATGGCCCTGCCGAAGGAGGACGCGAACTGCATCACCCGAACTACGACTTCAACGACGATGTGCTGCCGGCGGCCTCCGGCTTCCTGGCCGCCGTCGCCAAGCGGGCGCTGAGCGAAGGCTAAGGCGCTCGCGCCGCGCCCAGGCGCAACATCGCGACGCAGCCGAGCAAGGGTCCCAGGGCCAACACCGTGAAGGCGCCGGTCCAGCCCGCCCAGCCGACCAGATGCGGCATTAGCTGGATGGTGACCAGGGTGAGCGTGAAGCCCAGGCTGGTCTGCACCGTCAGCATCGTGCCCATCAGGCCCGGCGGGGAAAGCTCCGCCACGCTGGCGGAGAACTGGGCGGAATCCGCCACCACGAAAACGCCCCAGGCCAGGCACAGGGCCATGGTCCAGGCCGGATGCACCCCGAAGAGCGGCCCGGCCATCAGGCAGCACGCCGCCGATGCCGCCATGGCCGCCACGGTCACGCGCACGCGCCCCACGCGGTCGGCGAGCAACCCTGCGCCTACGCAACCCACCGCGCCTGCCACGATCACCGCGAAGGTCGCGAGCGAGGCCTCGGCCATGTCGAGCCGGGTATCACCGCGCCAGGCGGCGAAGCTGGCGGCCAGGTACAGCCCGACCCAGCTCCACATCGCATAGAGCTCCCACATATGGCCGAG
>JAQGHY010000101.1 GCA_028291455.1 Rubritepida sp.
ATGCAGACCTCGGCCCTATCACAGGTGGAACCAGTCTGTTTATGGACTACTTCTCCGACCGGCTTCAAGATGAGATGTCGGCTTGGGATGTCGCCCTGCCGCACCCTCGCGGTGGAAGTCCCTCTGCAGACGTCATCATTCCAGGATATGCCTTTCCTCTCAGACAGCGACTTAAAGGCGACGTGGTTGACGGTGGCTGGCGAGTCACCGGCGGTCGAAATCGTGTTGCCGATCCTGATGACGCCCAGATCGCGCTTTCGGAGGAGCAGTTGGCCGAGGGGGAAGCGGAAAAGAAGCGCAGCGATGGGCTCCGTGGTGACAAAGCCTTTTGCGCCCAGCGCACTCGGCCGCTGCTGCTTGTTCACGTCTTTACCACGGGCGATTCCGTCGACAGAAAGAGGCTCACCGACCCTGTTGTGTCGCTGAGCTTCTGCCTGCCGTCTACCAGCAAGGCCGCGGCAGCTCGGACCTATCAGGTGAACGCGGTTTATCGGAAACAAATTGAGCTCGAGGCCAACAGCGAGACTGAGGACGACGAAGCAATCCTGGAGGAGTTTTAAATTGGAGGCGGACGACTGGATAGATATCGCGCCAGCAGCGGGGCCGCACGCCGACAATGTACGCCGCGCAAGTAGCGTCCACCCCCTAGACTTCTTCAGAGGGCGCGACTTTTCTGGTCGATATATCTTCTCGCTGTCTGCTGAAACCGACTGTCAGGACTTAGCAGAGCCCCCGAAGCTCAACGGGATCGATGTTTCTCTCGAACGGAGGCAGCCCCACGGCGCACGTCTCGTACTCACTTTGCAAGAGCGTGAGCAGTTCGACATCTTTCGCGCACTTAGCGATCACCTCCTCAGAGCGACAGCTGACCAGGCTCTTGGTGCCAACTCAAGTGGATTGCGCCTGGTGCTCCAGCGACTTTCCGACTGGCACGATATGCTGCGTCGGCGCCGCGATGATCTCTTGAGCATGCCGGAGATTATCGGGCTAGCCGGCGAGCTCCTTTTTCTCCGGGATGAAATACTGCCTCGCACCGGGGCCGCTGAAACTGTTGCCGCCTGGCGTGGAGCGCATGCCGACGAACAGGACTTCGCGATTGGCAACTGGCAAGTGGAGGTAAAAACACAGCTATCGACGGCAGATCAACGCCTGATTATCTCTTCAGAAGCCCAGCTCGACACAGCTGGAAGCCGGCTGATATTGTGTCACCAGGCGTTTGCAGCGACGCCGGAGACCGGCCAGTCATTTACGCTCAATTCGCTGGTTGAGGGGCTTTCCATACAGTTCTCACACGCCAGTTGGCAAATTGCTGACAGCTTCCAGGTTGCACTGGAGGCATTCGGCTATGTACCCCGACAAGAGTATGATCAGCCGATATGGCTTCTGGCGGATCGGCGGCTTTTCGAGGTGCGTGAGGCATTTCCACGAATTATCCCGCGCAATCTGCCAGCCGGCGTACACCGCGTCTCCTATTCGATACTGCTAAGCGCCTGCGAACCTTTTGCGGTTGGTCTCGACGAGACGATGACGAGCATCTTCCCATGAACGCTCACGCCTCGAGCGAAGTTTTCGCTCGTTTCTGGGAAGGACTGCTGTTTGACGCCCAAGCGTCGGCGGAGCCTCAAGCGGCCGCTTTCTTCGGGCTTTATTCCAAGCTCGCCGCAGAAAATGGAGACTGTCCTGACCTGACTTACACACCCGTCAGGCAAGAGGGCCGAGGAGGTTATCAGGTCGACGGTTGCGCGCTGGATCTTGAGCGCGGCGACCTGTTCCTCGCAATATCGGACTTCCGATCCGGACGGGAACTGGAGACGCTCAATGCCGCCCAGATCGACACCCTGTTCGAAAGAGTTCGGCGTTTCTGCGAACAAGCCGTGAAGTCAACCTTCATAAATGCCATTGAGGAGACCAGTCCGGCATTCGAAGCCGCTTGGCCCATCTATTCGGGTCGCGCTCACATCCGCCGGATTCGCGTAGTTCTGTTCTCAAATGCGCGGCTCTCTACGCGCCGCAAACCCGAAGCTTCGGGAGAAGTACTGGGGGTCCCTTTCGTCTGTAGCGTGCTCGACTTCGCTCGATACGCGGAGATCTCCGCTGCTCGGGACGGCCAGGAGCCAATCGAAATCGACGTAACCGCTCTGAACGGATCGCCACTTCCATGCTTGCCGGCGCACAGCATCGACGGCGAGCACGCCTCTTATCTCGTTGCGGTGCCAGGCACCTTTCTCGCGGAAATCTATGGTTTGTACGGAGCCCGCCTGCTGGAGCAAAATGTTCGAACCTTTTTGCAGGCAAAGACAAAGGTCAACGTCGGCATAATCAGGACGCTCGAAACCGCTCCTGAAATGTTCTTTGCCTATAACAACGGCCTCACCGCCACGGCAGGCGGCATCACCACAGTGCGACTCCAGGACGGCAACCTCGGCATTGCCACGATCGAAAACCTGCAGATTGTGAATGGCGGGCAAACCACTGCCTCGATCCTCTACGCCAGCGATACCCAGCGAAAGGAACGACGTGCCGACCTAAGTCGTGTTTTTGTTCAGATGAAGCTCTCGGTGGTAAACCCGGAGCGGCTGAATGAGATCGTGCCGAAAATCTCAAGGTTCGCGAACACTCAGAATAAGATCAGTGAGGCCGATTTTTTCTCAAGCCATCCGATCCATCTTGTGCTCGAACGTATTTCCCGACAGCAGTCGGCGCCTGCGAAGGCCGGGTCATTGTCTGGCTCAAAGTGGTTCTATGAACGTGCCCGTGGCCAATATAGTGACCGCTTGGCCTATGGGACCGCAGCGGAGCGGCGGCGCTTTGAACTTGAGTTCCCACGCGACCAATTTATCGACAAGACGGATCTGGCGAAATTCGAAGTGACCTTCGAGTGCAGGCCTCACATTGTCAGCAGAGGAGCGCAAAAATGTTTTCTGGAATACGCAGAGAAAGTCGGAAAAGCATGGGAAGCTTCTGACGCGGGATTCAATGAGTATTGGTTTAGAAGCGTCGTTGCGGAGGCGATTACGTTTCGATGGACCGACAAAATGGTCGGTATGTCCGAATGGTATCAACAGGACCGTGGTTATAAAGCACAGGTCGTCACCTACACAATCGCCTGGCTGGTGAACCACCTTCACGAGAAGAAGCTTGAGATTGATCTCAATCTCATCTGGCGACGGCAGGAGCTTCCGTCGGAGTTGGGCGAGGTCCTGCGTCAGATCGCCCCCCAGGTCGCGCGCACGATCAAGAATGCGCCACCGCAGATGAAGAACGTCGGCGAATATTGCAAGCAGCAGGCCTGTTGGGCAGCCGTTGCCGGATCAGACTACGGGTTCAGCGGCTCCATGGAAGGGCTTGTGATTGACCGTACGGAAGCCGAGCGGAGCAGAAGGGAAGCCATTGCCGCCAAGAAGGTCGATACGGATATCGATCTGGACCGCATGATGGTCGCCATGTTGGTGGACACGGAACCCTATGTAACATTTGCCAGAGAAAAACGTCTGCTTACTCCAAAATCCGACGCCGCTCTCCGCCGCCTTACCCGTGGCGACATAAGTTTGCCCGCCTCCGAACGCAACGCCCTCAAATATCTGCTGGAAAAGATGCTGCAGGCCGGATTCGAACTTATGGACGTGAAATGATTCAGTTGGGCGGCAAAAAATGACACGCCCGCGCTCAGAGAACTACTACGAGGCACGCGGCTTCAGCGTGTATTATCTCGCCAATGCTGTTTTTAACATCGTTTCCAGACCCGGAGTTTACATCCGGGGAATCGAAGAAATTCTTGGCGATATGCGCGCCCTCACGCTGATGCGGCCCTTTCATAAGTATACTAACCTGCATGAATTTATTCGCGAGATATCGACCGATATTGTGACTGAAGAGGTGGAGCAGGAGGACGGGGAGTACCGCTTTCTGCGCGAGTTCTTCCGCACCTACAACGTCGTTTGCCCGGCGAGTGCGCTGGAGAACGAAGATGCATTCTGGCAGTTCACCTCCGATTCTGATCGCTTCCACCGTGCGATCGACGAACTGACCGAAGAGGTGTTTCACGTCCTTTTCAACGATGTGGGATTCCTGCAAAATTTCAACCGGCTCTGCGCTGGTTACATCGAAGGCTCGGGTTTTGGCGAAGAGCGCAAAACCCAGCGGGGAACGTTGAAGCGGGTGCCGATCCCGGCCTGGGCCCGTCGTGCGATCTTCTATCGTGACAAGGGTGGATGCCGATCATGCAAACGCAGTCTGGCGGCCCTCATTAATCAGCTTGAAACAGAACGCTACGATCATATCGTGCCACTCGCTCGCTTTGGCGCCAATGACATCACCAACCTCCAGCTGCTCTGCGAACCCTGTAATCTGAAGAAGTCGGCGACGCACCTACCAGTCTCAATGCTGTATCAGCGGGCAATTCGACCCTAAAAAGAACTTTTCTGCTGTCGCCTCAGCGGGAAGGTAGCTGCAACGGCACACCATTGTTGGCTGCGGATGGAAGATGGTAAGTAACTCCAGCTATTGCGAGGTTACGCCGTCCTTCGGCGACCACACGGTGATGCCGAGGGGATGTCCACGATGTGGGTCGCCTAGAAGAGCAAAGCCGTCGCGAAACAGGGCATGACCGTAATCAGCTTCGGCCAGACTTCGGCCAGCGTCCTCCCCTCCAAGGCCAAACCCCACCGGAACAAAACTAGGCACGGGAAGTGTGGCCGGGACGAAACGGCCACCGCTCTGAACAATGCCCGTTAGCGACTGCAGGAAGTCTGTTCCTGCCGTTTCCTCAATGCCGAACCATCCTAGATGCTGTCCTCGGTCTGCACCGCGTGGCGATAACCCAGGCAGCAGCCTGCGCCACCGATGATGATCGAAGAGGTCGTCAAACCAATCACGAGGGTGGTCAAGCCACCAAACCGAAGATGCGTGCACCAGGTAAGTGCGCCCAGCATAGTGGAGTCTGAGGAATACGACAGGGCTTGGCTCCGGCGGGGCACTGTCAGCGTTGCGGACCCAGTCGATCCAGCCGACGACGTCATCGCCGCCCATGAGGAAAAAGTTCGAACGGTGAGCCGCGAGAATAATCTGGCTTGGCGCTGCGCCGGCGCCAGAGGTTCCTGCTTTGGAGGACTTTGTCTGCCCCCCTAGTGTCATCCTGGGCTTGTTGATTTTCGTTTCTGACAGGCTCAAAAATGCGCCCGGCGCGCTGGGCCTGGATCCGAAGGCAATAGAGTATCCATGGATCACCTTGCCGTAGGGCGAGGTTTTGCCGAGATGGGGTTTCACCTGCCTGAGATACTTGTTTTTCGACTGGAGGTGCACACTCGCGGCGCTGGCATTCGCCGCGAACGATCCGTGCGCCTCTGCCAGAACAACGCCATGGCCGATCGCGCTGCCGCCCTCGTAGATAAAGTCGGCGTGAGGGTCGAGCGTTGATGACAAACACGCCGCATTAGCCCGCCAGGTATACCCGAGAGCGTTCATGTAAAGGTCTGTAATCCCAGCGCCGACGCGCGCCGCAAGGAACGTGCGCTCCGTGTCGGCCAGATGCTGAAAATTTGGAGATATTTCGAAGGTCGGGCCGTCTTCAATCATCGTCTGCAGCATTGGCAGCGTGCTTTGCTGCAGCGCGTTCAGCACGGCAACTGGCGCATCGTCTCGAGTCGTGGCGGCTCTCGCAACCGCAGCTGCGAGGGCCAGCGGCCCGAATGTCAGACTCGATTCACGCGCAGGTGCCTTAAAGCTCGGCTCGATCGGACTCGGGATATGCCCATGAGCCGTATATCCACTCAGTGCCACCGCCTTGTCCGCCCCCCAAAGTCCGGAAGTAAGAACCAAGCCGTTCATTCACCCACCTTCGCCGCAGCAGCGGCGTGGAGCATGAGGAACGCCGCGAGATCTTTAATGACGTCCGCCAGACTTCCCGGATCGTGAGCAACGTCTCCGACAAACGCGCGCCATTGTTGCTGCTTTTGTGGATCATCGGCAAAGGCCGGGGTCAATGCATCGGGCAGCTCATGAGGTATCGCCGTCCCGCGGCGCTCGAAGGTGGCAGAGATCGCGCGTGGCAGCCGGTCGTCTTCGAAGGTGAAGGAGCGGCTGAGTATCCAGATGTCGTAGAAATCCTTCATTCGAGTGTTGGCGCGTCCTAGCGCTACCATCGCCTGAAATTTCTCCGCAATGACAGTTTCCCGAGCATAACCCCGCAACCGGGGCCGGGGAAAGTCCAGCATGGACGGATAGTCCAGTTCCTGGGCGCCAGGCTCAACCGCGTCGCCAAAACCGATGTCGATCGTCAGGTTGATCCGGGCGCCGCCGATCGAAGCCGTCGTCCGCAGTCTGAGCCCGCCATACTCGAGTTCCTCACGAATGCGGTCGACGCGGAGTGCGTCAACGTCGAACGCGACGCCGTCCTCGGCCTCCTGTGCCAGGATATCCCGAAACGTCGCCAGCATTGGCTCGGCGCTCGGATCGCCGAAACCCAGCAGATCAAGGTCGCGCGTGCCCCGGTGTGGATCGTCGAACCAGCTCATCATCAGCATGGCGCCCTTCAGCACGAAGCGCTCGGCATGTGGTGATCGGCTGAGCCTGAAGAGCAGGCGCTCGAGGGCAAAGCGCGTCAGAACCAAGTCGAAGCTCTGGCCGTTTGCCTTGGCAAGCTGCAACAGGCGGGCGCGCGCCGAGGCGCCGACGTTCTTGATCTCTTTAGCCATTGGCGGTGAGCGCCTCTAGGTAGGGCCTGATAACAGAGGAGACACCACCACGCTCGGCTTCTCTGGCAATTTCGCCCGGCGTGGCTTTGCGTTGCCGGAGCGCTTCTTGCAGACCCTCTATGGCCACTGATAGGCCAATCTTGTTGCGGTATCGGAAGCAGTCAGCAACGGTTTTGACGACGCCGAAGACCTTTACGGGCACGCCCTCGACGACATGAGTTTCGACGCTGTCGGCGAGAAGGCTCTCAGTGAAACGCACGATACGGATCGGCGTGCCATCGGATTTGGGAGCCCAGTCCTTCCGACCTATCGCCAGCCACACCTGCTTTGGAAGCTGATCGGTCAGGCCGTGGAATGCGAGAGCCGACACAAGGCAGACGACGCCCTTGGGTGCGCGTTTGGCGGCCTCGGCCAGACTGTGATTGGCATCGAGCGGCGCATCGGCGAGCTGGTAGAGGCCCCGTGCAAGCCGGAGTACCTCTCCATCCCGTTCCATGCGGCTCACTGTAGCCGCGGTCACCCCGGCATCGCGCAGTTCCATCAGGCGCGCGATTCCGCGCGCTGTCAGAAGGGCGTGGGCGATCTGGCGTTGGGTATTGGCTTGGACCATTGATACGAAAGCTCGGCACTAAGACGCTATAATTATAGGATCTGTATCACAGACTGAAGATGGGGAGAAGCTGGCCCTGGGCCACCCATTGCTAGCCGACGACCCAGTGACGGAGTCGATCAGTCCGCCCAGTGGACTGCACGGATAAATTCATCGCGTGTCAGCCTGCACAATGCGAACTCCCCCCGCTGAAATGGACCGCCCAACCGCCTGGCCGTTGTCTCACTGGCGAGATAAAGGATGTGACCACCAAAGTCGAAGAACACGTGAGCTTTGGCACGCTTCCACTTCTCAATGAATTGAAGGCTTCGCCCCATCCAGCGCATCACCGCGAATGTCTTGCCATCAAGCTCGATGGGTCGTTTTCCGAAATCCATTGAGCTCCCGAAATTAAATCCGAGAAACGAATGATCGCTATGGATGTGTACCAACCAGAACATCCGGTGCTCTTGCTGGTAGAAAGCCTCCCTTGAGCTGCGTTCCTCCTCGGAAATCGGGGAATGCTGTAACTCCAGCACCGTCGCCTTTGAGGTTCCCCCGCCATATAGGACGTCCGCACGGTGGCGTTCACCTGTAGCGCCATCGACCAGACCGATTTCGCGGCATGAAAGATCGAACAGTTCCTTCCAGCCGAGATGCCACGGTCCTTCGGGATCGCTACACGGATCGCAATCTCCAGCCTTATGCCGCCAGTGCGGGACGTTCTCGACCGGCATCACCGCGCTGAGAAGGCCGCCGCAATCACGGCAGGTGGTGCGTTCGCCCTTTGCCAGCGGCGCGCGCTTCTCACCGTCGATCCAAGCATACAACATCTGTCGGCCTCCCCTGGGCGACCACGGCAAAAACGTCTCGCGGCCCGCGCCTGCCGGGTTCGAGCTTCCATCATTTTACAATATTCGGCGCAGGGAATGTGCAGTTCGTGCTCTTGCCCCCTACCCGATCCAATTCGCGTAAAGCCGCTCATACGGGCTCACGTATCCACTGCAAACCGGCTCTGATGGGGAACGCCTTCCCCCCACGGCCGAGCCGCGTCTCGGCCGCCCCCCTTCTGCGGGGACACCCCGCAGCACCCCGAGAGTGAGAGGGCGCGGATTTCGATGTGACGGGTTGAAGGTCGAGAGAGAGGCTCTCGGCGGTCTGTCATGGAGATGAGTAATGAGCAATGTTGATGGTCTGGACGCAGCGCGCGACACAAACGGCGGCTATAAGGTAGATGCCAGCCGCGGCGAGCGCATCAGCCGCGTATCGTCAGAATGGTTCAACCGCCCGGCCGACGAGCGCTACCTGTCCCTTTCCGAATTGATGGGGTCGGTGCAGCGTCGAGCGGAGCGCAGCCGGGCCCGCACCGTGGACACCGCTGCGATCCGGGTAGAGGCCAGTCGCGACGATGCAGAGCGCTTGACCTTGGTTCTGCCTGGTGCCGACCAACTTGTATCGCCGACGCATTGGAGTTTTGGCCAACTCGCGAGCATCGTCGGCGCGCCGGCCACCTACCTGCGTCAACTTCCGGCGCCGCTCGCCGGCATCAATCTACAGTATGGCCTGAACTCGCACCGTGCCGAACAGGTGAAGACGCTCGAAATCGAGAACGGCCGTGTCGAGCTTCGTGCTGTCACCGGTCCAGACTATGGCCGCATCTATGACCACGAATTGGTCGCCGCCGTGCAGAAGATCGCCGGCGATGGCACCGGCGACACACGCTGGAAGGTCCCCGGCGTGCTCGACTGGTCGACCGGCATGTACAATCCCCGCGTCGAAATCACCTCCGACACCACCACGCTCTACGCCTCTGACCGGGACGTCTTCCTCTTCCTGGTGGACGACCTCAACCCGATCGAGGCCGGCAAGCTGCCGGACGGCTCACCCGACCTCTATTTCCGTGGTTTCTACTGCTGGAACTCGGAGGTCGGGGCGAAGACGCTGGGCATCGCCAGCTTCTACCTCCGCGCGGTGTGCCAGAACCGCAATCTCTGGGGCGTCGAGGATTTCGAGGAGATCACCATCCGGCATTCCAAATACGCCGCTTCGCGTTTCGCGCACCAGGCGGCGCCGGCGCTGACGCGTTTCGCGAATTCCTCACCCCTACCCTTCGTCAACGGCATCCGGGCGGCGCGAGAGAAGATCGTCGCCCGCAGCGACGACGATCGCACGGACTTCCTGCGCAAGCGCGGATTCTCAAAAACCGAGACGGCGAAGATCATCGACATTGTGCTGACCGAAGAGGGTCACAAGCCCGAAAGCGTTTTCGACTTCGTCCAGGGCATCACCGCCGTGGCACGCAACAAACCGCATCAGGATACCCGGCTTGATCTGGAGGCCAGGGCGAAGAAGCTGCTCGATCGGGCAGCCTGAATTCCGCAAAGTCGGCGATAGGGATTTCCGTGTCTCCGGCTCTGTGCCTTTCCGTATCGCCCGGTGCGCGGCGCCGTCCTCAGAGTGAGAGGGCGGCGCCCATCTTCGTGACGGGTTGGAGGTCGAGAGAGAGGCTCTCGGCCGCCCGTCGCGGAGTAAATCCCCATGGCTAGCGCCAAGACCAAGCCCACCATCGTCCTGTCGCCCTCGCGCGACATTCCCTTCAACCAGCTCGTGCTGAGCCAGTCGAATGTCCGACGCATCAAGGCAGGTGTTTCTGTCGACGAACTCGCCGAGGACATTGCCCGCCGCGGCATCCTGCAGGGTCTCACAGTCCGGCCAGTCGTCGACGAGGCCGGCGCCGAGACCGGTATGTTCGAGGTCCCGGCCGGCGGCCGACGCTTCCGGGCACTCGAACTGCTCGTCAAGCAGAAGCGCCTGGCCAAGATCGCACCGGTCCCCTGCGTCGTCCGCGAGGGTGGGATCGCGGAGGAAGACTCGCTGGCCGAGAACGTTCAGCGCGCGCCGCTGCATCCGCTCGACCAGTTCCGCGCCTTTCTCACCCTGCGCGAGAAAGGCCAGGCCGAGGAGGAAATCGCCGCGACCTTCTTCGTCTCAGTGAATGTGGTCAAGCAGCGCCTGAAGCTCGCTTCGGTCTCTCCGGTGCTGCTCGATATCTATGCCGAAGACGGCATGACGCTGGCTCAACTCGAGGCCTTCACGGTATCGGGCGACCACGCACGCCAGGAACAGGTATTCGAGCGGCTGAAGACCTCCTACGATAAGTCGGCCTATGCCATCCGGCGCATGTTGACCGAGGGCGCTGTTCGCGCTTCCGACAAGCGGGCCCAGTTCATCGGCCTCGACGCCTATGTCGGGGCCGGCGGCACCATGCTGCGTGACCTCTTTGAAGGTGACGATGGCGGCTGGCTGCGAGATGTTGCCGTGGTCGATCAGATGGTGGCCGACAAGCTGACAGTCGAATCCGAGGCCATCGCTGCCGAGGGCTGGAAGTGGACCGAGGTGGCGCCCGACTTCGCCTATGGCCACACCTATGGTCTGCGCCGTTTGCATGGTGAGCCGGTACCGCTCACTTCCGAGGAGGAAGCCACCCGCGACGCCCTCAAGGCCGAGTTCGATCGCTTGGTCGGCGAGCACGAGGGCGCCGACGAACTTCCCGACGAAGTCGATGAGCGGCTCGGCGAGCTTGAGACCGCGCTCGAGGCTTTCGAAGAACGGCCGCTGTCATTCGATGCCGAAGAAATCTCCCGCGCCGGGGCCTTTATCAGCATCGCCGGGAACGGTTGTCTGCGCGTCGATCGGGGTTATGTCCGGCCCGAGGATGAGGCGTTGGTCGAGCCGGAGGCAGAGGCGTCTGATGGCGAGACAACGAACGAAGGTGCGCCCGGCGGTGACGTTGCCGACGGCGCAAACCCTGCCAATGCTGACGCTAAAGTCGAGGCCGAGGAGGACGAGGGTCTTTCGTCCATCTCAGACCGGCTGATGACGGAGTTGACGGCGCATCGGACGCTCGGACTTCGACACGCCCTGGGCGAACATCCCGATGTTGCCTTCCGCGCAGCGCTGCACGCTCTCACGCTCAAGGTCTTCTATCACTACGGCTCGGATAGTTGCCTCGAACTGGACCTGAAGGCCGTCAGCTTCGGGGCTCAGGCCCCGGGCCTCAACGACAGTGTCTCTGCCGAGGCGATCCGCGCACGGCACGAAACTTGGGTCAACGCGCTGCCTAAAGACTCTGGTGATCTCTGGGACGCGCTTGGTGACTGGGACAGCGACAGCCGTGCGGCGCTTTTCGCCCATGTCGTGAGCCTGTCGGTCAACGCGGTCCATGAGGCCTGGAACCGGCGGCCACGGGCGCTCGCCCATGCCGATCAGTTGGCCGATGCCATCGACCTCGACATGGCCCCACGCTGGAAGCCCACCGTCGATACCTTTCTAGGCCGGGTGACCAAGGCTCGCATCCTGCAGGCGGTTGGCGAGGCAAAGGGCCAGCGTGCCGCTGACCGCATCGCCCACCTCAAGAAGGGCGAGATGGCGACGGAAGCCGAGACGCTCCTGATCGATAGTGGCTGGCTGCCCGACCCGCTCCGCAGTCCGGGCCAGACGGCCGAGGTCGCCGTCGATTCAGACCTCGCTGTCGAAGAAACGGCGAGCGCAGAGGGTGAAACGGCCGTGGCCGAAGATGCCGGCGTCATCGATGATGACGATACGGCCATGGCGGCAATGACCATCGCCGCCGAATAGCCTCCCATGACCCACAACTGGCCCGCCGGCAACGGCGGGCCTTTTCCTTTGCAGGAGGCCAACATGGCAGAACCGCCGCATGACCTTGCGCGCCGTCTCGCGGATCGAGCCGAGGCCGTGTGTCGGCACTATCTCTCCAACGGTCGGCGCCAGGGCAATTATTGGACCGTCGGGGATGTGCGCAACACGCCGGGTCGCTCCATGTTCGTCCGGCTCAAGGATACCGTAAAGGGTTCAGCCGGCCGCTGGACCGACGCCGCAACCGGCGAGCATGGCGATCTACTCGATGTCGTGCGCGAGGCGCTTGGTCTCATCGCATTCGGAGATGTCGCGAGAGAGGCCCGGGCCTTCCTTGGCGTCTCGCAGGTAGAACCGCGCTCCCCTACTCCGGTCCATCACAGCACACGCGCCCCAGCCGGTTCGATTGGGGCGGGCCGTCGGCTTTTCGGCATGTCGCAGCCGATCAACGGAACCGTCGTGGAAACCTATCTGCGCGGACGCGGCATAACGGCTTTGCACGGAACCGGAGCCCTGCGCTTCCATCCGCGCTGCTACTACCGACCCGACGATGATGGACCGACCGAAACGTGGCCCGCGATGATCGCAGCAGTCACCGACCATGATGGCCGACTGACCGGAGCGCACCGCACCTGGCTCGCGCCCGACGGCACCGGCAAAGCGCCCGTAGACACTCCTCGACGGGCCATGGGCGATCTGCTGGGCAACGCCGTCCGTTTCGGTGTTCCCGGCAGCGTCATGGCAGCTGGTGAAGGTATCGAGACCACGCTCTCGCTACGATGTGCCCTGCCCAGTATGGCGATGGCGGCAGCCCTATCCGCTGCCCACCTCGCCGCCTTTCTGTTCCCACCGACATTGCGGCGGCTCTATATCATCCGTGACAATGATCAGGCCGGCGACGGTGCACGTGACAGGCTGATCGAGCGGGCGGTGGAGGCCGGGATCGAGGCAATTGTCCTCTCGCCGAGGATGGAGGACTTCAACGAGGATCTCCGCTATCTCAGCCTGGAACCGCTTCGCACATCGATCGCGGACCAACTTCTTCGACGGGATCGCGTCCGCTATCTGAAGCTGGCTTCCTAAGCCGGAGATGGTGGTGGGCAGTTCGGTGTCGTCGGCATCCGCACAGGTGGCGTGACCCCGTCCGAGAGAGCCACGACCCTGCCTTCGAGAGGGCGATCGGGCCCACAAACGCGCCGGCCAGGCAATGGCGACGGCCGACTATTTTCCGGCGGCGGCTGACCACCCCACGCGACAAGTCGCGCGGGGACCCCGGATCTGCCGCCTTTCCATCGCGAGGCAAAATAGTCGGCCTCTGCCATCCTCTGCTTCCGCTCCGGCCCTCTGCTTCGCTCCGGGTGTCGGGCCGTCCCGCCGTGGGCTTTCGTCGCCACGAAGGCCGCGAGGGTCGCGGTCAATCGACAGGAGCATCCCATGAGCGAGCCTAACGATACCGAACCGCACCACGCCGCATCTCCAACCGAGCACGTCCTGACCGAACTCCAGCTTTATGGCTGGCGCCCCTATGCCGACGAACCCGATCCGCGGCCACTTCCCGAGGGCGAGCACGTTGCCGGCGCCGTGGCGGACATCTTCGACGCCCTCATCGCCAGCCTGGGTGAAACCCGGCTCGAACCCGATCTCAACGACCTGCTCTGGTCCGTCACCAATGTCTTCCACCGCGCCGTGCTGCGGATCGAGCGGCAACTGGATGACAATGAGCAGGCCCAGCGCCGCCTGCAGCGCGAACAGGACGGCACCGAGATCAAGGCGGTCGAACTGGAAACCCTCACCGCCCAGGGCCAGACCATGATCGAGCGGCGCGATGCTTTCGAGCTGATGCGCGACCAGTCCGCCGAACACTACGAGCAGCACACCGGCTCGAGCTGGCGTCCACGCACCGGGTCGATGGTGAACCACCGCCACCTCACCGCCGCCATGATCGACAGCCGCGATTTCCTCGCCGCCCGGCGCAAGGCCGACACCGAGGTCATGCTGCCCGCTGGGCCGAAGATCGCTCTGACTGGTGGATTGGACTTCAACGATCACAACTTGATCTGGGACACACTCGACAAGGTCCACGCCAAGCACAGTGACATGGTGCTGATCCATG
>JAQGHY010000087.1 GCA_028291455.1 Rubritepida sp.
CCTCATCCCGATCACCCATCCCGAACATGCGGATGAGGGCACGATCGCCGCCTTCCGGAAGGGGCTGAGGGAGGGAGCGGGGCTGTGGGATTTCGCGCTGACCATCTCTGAATACACGGCGCGCGAACTCACCCGGCAACTGGCGACGTTGGAGGCGCCTTCCATCCCGGTGCGCCCGATGCCGCTGGCGCATCGCATCAATCCGCCGGACGCGTGGGATGCCGATGCATTTCCCGCGTCGATGCAGGAGCTCCGCGGCAAGGACTACATCCTCTGCGTCGGCACCATCGAGGCGCGGAAGAACCACGCGGCGTTGTTCCAGGCATGGCAGATCCTGCTGCGCGAGGGCGCCGAGCCGCCGCCGCTGGTGCTGGTGGGGCGGCCGGGCTGGCGCGTCGCTGACCTGATGGCGCAGCTGGAGACCACGCGCTTCCTCGATGGCCGCATCCGCCTCCTGCACGGCATTTCGGACCCTGAGTTGGAAGGGCTGTATCGCGGCTGCCTGTTCAGCATCTTCCCCTCCTTCACCGAGGGATGGGGGTTGCCGGTGGGGGAATCCCTCGCACTCGGAAAACTCTGCCTCGCCGCGATGGAGGGCGCCACGCCCGAGGCAGCCGGCGGGTTCGCGGAGCCGATCGACGCCTATAGCCCGCGCGATATCGCGGCACGGGTCCGCCACTTCCTGACCGACCGTGCAGCCCTGGCCGCCGCCGAAACCCGGCTGCGCGAAGGATTCACTGCGCGCGGCTGGCCGGAGGTAACGCGGCACTTCCTCGCCGAGGTCGCGGCTTGCATGGCCCTGCCGGCACCGCAGCGCCCCATGCCGGAACCGCCGCGGCTGGTGGAGGGCGAGACGCTCTCCTTTGCCGCGGTCAAGGAGGGTTGGCCGGCCTCCAGCCTGGCGCTGGGCGCGGGCTTCGAACCGCCGGAGGCGCCGGGCTCCTGGCTCGTCGGGCCGTCCGGCACGCTGCAGCTCGACTGCGCGGCGCCGATGCGGCTCTGGCTGCGTATCGGCGTAGCTCCCTGGGCCGAGGGCAATCGCGTTGGTGTCGCGGCAGGGAATGCGCCGCTCCGCTGGCTGAGCCTTCAGCCCAGCCAGGATGTCGTGGCCGCGGTCGATGTCCCCGCCGGGCGGGTAACGCTACGGCTCGTGGTGGACGGGCCGATGGACGCGCCGCCGGAGGGCGAGACCCGGCCCATCCGCGTCGGCATCCGGGAAATCTTCACGGCCGCGGCGGGGGAGCCTTTGCTGACTCCCGGCCGCCCAGTTGTGTTCGGGCCTGACGCGCCGGATGCCGGTTGGCTGTCGCTGCTCGCCGAAGGCTGGGATCTCTCGGCTGAGAGCAGCGGCGTTGCCGCTATTGCGCCGCGCGCCGTGCTGCGCTTCCGCGCGCCGTCCGCGCCCTCCGCCGAGCTGCGGCTGCTGTTGCACCTTTCCGTTCAGCCGGGCGCGACTGGGCGCCTCACGCATGGCTCGGGCGCACATGATCTGCCGGAGGCCGGCGGCGCGCTGCTGCTACCGCTGACCGTCGTCACCGACGCGCAAGGCGCAGCCGAGGTCGCGCTGGGCATGGAGGACGGCTCCGTTCCCCCCATCCGGCTCGCGGCCCTGCAATGGGCCGCGGCGGAGGATATGGCCGGGCGGCTCGCCATGGTGGAATCGCTGGTCCTGCCTGAGTCCGGCTTGGCTGCGCCGCCGGCGGCCGACCGGCTGCTGGCCATCGAGGCGCGGCTGCGCGCGGAAAGCGCCGCACCCGCCGCGCCACTGCCGGGCGGCGAGGCGGGACGCGCCGCCTTGCGCCTCGCCGCCGCCCGCAAGGGCTGAGCATGCGGCTGCTGCTCGATCTCCAGGGCGTGCAGGGCGCGTCCCGGCATGCCGGCCTCGGACGCTACAGCCTGGAACTGGCGCGGGCGCTGGTGCGTGGGCGCGGCGAGCACGAGGTCCAGATCCTGCTGAACACGCGGCTGGCTGAACCCGCGGCGCGACTGGTCGAGGAGTTCCTGCCCATCCTCGGGCGGCATGCCATCCGGCGCTGGCAGGCTCCGGCCGGCTCCGCGGCGGGCAGCTCCCCACAGGCGCCGCGCAGGCGGCTCGCCGAGCAGATCCGCGCCCAGGCCGTCTACGACGCGGCGCCGGACCTGCTGCATCTGGGCAGCGTCTTCGAAGGCTGGCGGCACGACATCGTCACCACCTGGCCCGCCGAACTTGAACGCCCGGCCATCGCCGCGACGGTCTACGACCTGATCCCGCTCACCCTACGCGACATGTATCTGGACGGGATGTGGCGGGAGGCCGGGCTGGTGCCCTGGTATGCGCGTTGCCTCGACGAGGTGGCAGCCTGCGCGCCGCTGCTGGCGATCTCAGAAGCGACGCGGGACGAACTGCTTCACCACCTTCACCTGCCGCCCGAGCGCGTGGTGACGATCGGCGGCGGCGTCTCCCCGCATTTCGCGCCGCCGGGACTGGCGGCCGAAGCGCGCGCGGCGCTGTTGCGGCGCTACGGGCTGCGCGAGGGATTTCTGC
The DNA here is from genome assembly GCA_028291455.1 of Rubritepida sp. Taxonomy (GTDB): domain Bacteria; phylum Pseudomonadota; class Alphaproteobacteria; order Acetobacterales; family Acetobacteraceae; genus Roseococcus. The sequence continues at coordinate 2,525 of JAQGHY010000087.1, forward strand.
TGTATCTCGGCGCGGGCGATCCCCGGAAGAACGAGGGCGTGCTGCTGACCGCTTTCGCGCGGCTGCCGGCCGAATTGCGAGCGCGGCATCCGCTGGCCATCGGCCATGTGAATCCGCCGCATCTGCGCGCCCAGGCCAATGCCGCCGGGCTGAGCGAGGCGGAGCTGATCTGCCTCCCCTTCGTGGAGGAGGCAGACCTGCCCGGCCTCTACGAGACAACGGCACTCTTCGTCATGCCGTCGCTGGCCGAGGGTTTCGGGCTACCGATCCTGGAGGCCATGGCCTGCGGGGCGCCATGCATCGCAAGCGATACATCGGCGATGCCGGAGGTTCTGGGCCGCGCCGATGCACGCTTCGATCCGCGTGATCCGGCGGCGCTGGCGGCCCTCATGCAGCGAATGCTGGAGGCGCCGGAGCTGCTCGCCGACCTCGCCGCCTACGGGCCGCGCCGGGCACGGGAGTTCAGCTGGGACAAGGTGGCGGTGCGCGCCTGGGCGGGTTTCGAGGGCGCGCCGCTCGCCCGGCTTTCGGGGCGGCCGCGCCGGCGCAAAACGCTGGCGCTGGTCTCGCCGCTGCCGCCGGCCCCGAGCGGGATCGCGGATTACGCGGCCGAGCTCGCACCTGCCCTGGCCGCGCATTACGCGGTCACGTTGGTCAGCGCGGCGCCGGCCGAGGGCGCACTTTCCGGACGGATGCCCTGGATGAGCGAGACGGACTTCGCTGGGGGTGGCGGGCGCTTCGACCGCATCCTTTACCAGCTTGGCAACAACCCGCTGCACGCGCCGGCAATCACCCGGCTGCTGCCGCGCTTCCCCGGCATCGTGACTCTGCATGATTCGGCCATAACCGATCTGCGAAACGTGATCGACGCCCAAAGCGAGGCGGAGCCCAGGGCGGCGCGGCTGGCCCGCGAGGAGGGCTATCCCGCCATCTTCACCTCGCGTGAGCTGGCCGGCAGTGCGGGCCCGCTGGCTGAGGCGCTAGGGGTGGTGCTGCATTCCGGCCATGCCCAATGGCTGATGGAGGCGGAGTACGGCCAAGCCGCGTTGCGCCATACCGCGGTGGTGCCGCATTTGCGCCATCCCACGATCCTGCCGGAGCGCGGGGCCGCAAGGGCGGCGCTGGGGGTGCCGGAAGAAGCCTTCGTCCTCGCCTCCTTCGGCCTGCTGACAGCCAAGAAGCTGCCGGAGCGGGTGCTCTCCGGCTTCGCATCGTTGGCGCGGCTCGATCCCGGCGCGCGGCTGGTCTTCGTGGGGGGATCCGAGGATGGCTGCGGGCCGGCCGTGATCGCGGAGGCGAGCCGGTTGGGTCTTGTCGGCCGCGTCGCCGTCACCGGGCGCGCTTCCGTGGAGGCCTATCGCCGCTGGCTGGCGGCGGCCGATCTGGCGGTGCAGCTTCGCCAGGGCAGCCGGGGCGAGAGCTCGGGCGCGGTGAAGGACGTGCTGATGGCCGGGCTGCCGCTCGTCGCCAACAGCCACGGCGCCCTGGCCGAGCTGGAGGAGGTCGGCTGCCGGCTGATCCCGGAGGCGGCCGAGCTGCACGATCTGGCGGACGCGCTGACCGGCCTCTGGCGCGATCCATCCGGCCGCGCGGCGCTCGGTGCGGCCGCCCGCGCCTGGGCTGCACGGGAGCTCGATCCGGCGCGGATTGCCGCCATCTATGCCGGCCTGATCGAGCGGGCCTATGCGGACGGGCCGCAGGCGGGGTTGGCCGCGCTGCTCGCCGCCAGCGCCGACTTGCCGCTGAGCGCGGCCGATGCCGGGGCGCTAGGCACCGCGCTCGCCGCCAGCTTTCCGCCACCGCGCCAGCCCCGGCTTTGGCTCGATACCGGGCTCTCCGGCTTCGAGCCCGGCATCGTCGCGCTGCTGCGCCATGGCCTGGAGGGCTGGCGGCCCGAGCCCTGCCGTCTCGATACCGAGGGGCTGGTCACCGCGCATGGCTGGGCCTGGCACCGGCTCGGGCTGCCCGGCATCGCGCCGGAGGAAGGGCCGGTAGCGCCGGCCCTCGGCGATATCGCGGTGGTCGCGCCGGGCCCGGCCGGGGATGCGGCCATGGCGGTGGGCGCGCGGGTCGTGAACGGGCTGCAGCCGGGCCTTCTCAAGGGAGAGGGCGCGGCGCAGCGGGCGCTGGTGGAGCGCCTGCTGCTCGGATAGGCGCTACGGCGCTGGCTGGATCGTGATCCGGCCGGCCGCCTGGCGCGCGAAGAAGGCCGGGCGGTACATGTCCGAGACCTCGGCGCCGGGAAGCTCAAAGCGCCCCGCCGTCACCGCCCGCAACCGCACCGCCATCCGGAACTCCCGCACTTCCGCCGAGAAGGTGAAGGCGGCCGCCACGCGATCGTCCAGCGCGGGCAGGGCATCGGCATCCGGCAGTTCGCCGAGGCCCGGCAACCCCGACACCGTGCCGGGGCCTAGCCGCGCCTGGATCTCCCAACCCGCCGGCAGGCCCTGGCTGATCATGGCCAGATGCTCCTGCCCGGATTGCGCCTGCGCTTCCAGGACCATCAGGAAGGAGGTGCCCGAGCGGAGCTGATCGAGGTTCAGCGCCATGCCGTCCAGATCGAGGAAGCGCCGCCGGATCTGCATGGTGTTGCGCCCAGCCGGCAGCGGCTCAGTGGGAATGCCGGTGACGGTGACGCTGACCGGCAGGGCTGTGTCGCCAAGGTTGCGGATGGCGCCACCGGCAGAGATGTCGACCGACCGGCCAGGGATGGCATTGCCATCGAGCGCGGCCCGCACCTGCCGGCCGTCGCGGCCCAGGGCGGCGGCGGTGAGCATGGCCCACGCCTGCTCCTGGGTGGAGGCGAGCATCGGCGTCAGCTCCGGGCCCGGCAGGCGCGAGAAGGCCTGCTCCTGCATTGCCGTCGGCGCCTGAGCTTCGCGCAGCAGGACGACCAGCGCCATCGCGTCGCGCGCGGTGCTGCCATAGTCATAGAGCCAGTCGCGCCGCGCTGGTGCCGCGAGGGCGGCGGTGAAGGCGAGGTTGGCGCGCTCCGTGTCGCCCGCCCGCGCGAAGGCCGCGCCGAGCTGGGCGCGGGCTAGCGGCGTCGGCAGCTGGTCCAGGCTTTCCATAAGCCGCCGCGCCGCGCCGAGGCGGTGCCGGCCCGCCAGCGAGAGCGCGTTCAGCCGGGCCGCCTGCACCGCGTATTCCTGCGGGTCGGAGGCGGTGGTCTCCTCCAGCCTTTCCGCCAGGTCGCCCAGCGCGGCGTTCAGCGCGGCATCGGCCACGGCCGCACCGGCGGCGCGGGCGCGCAGCAGCGCCTCCACCGCATAGGCGGAGGTCCAGTATTCCGGCTCGCCCTGGGCAGACCACAGCCCGAAGCTGCCGTCGAAGCGTTGGCGGGACAGGATGCCGTCCACCGCACGCTGCAGCAGCGCCGCCTCCTGCACCCCGCTGCCCTCGCCGACGGCGGCGCCGATGCCCAGGGCGCGGGACGACAGCTGCTCCAGGCAGGAGAAGGGGTAGGCTTCGAGGCTGCGGAGCATGGCCTCGGCGTCGAAGCGGACCCGCGTGCCGAGCCGCGCCGTGGCGCGCCATGCGCCCGCTACGAAGCCCGTCACATTCGGGGCAATTCGGCTTTCCTGCCCGGGCGCGATCTCTGTCAGCGTGGTCACGGAGGTGATGGCGCGGGAGGAACGGACTTGGATCCGCGCCTCGCGCGTCGCGGTAAAGCCGTTGGGCCCGGCGATCGCGAGCCGCAGTACGCCCTCGCCCGCGCCGGTGGCGCGCAGCGAGGTGGTGGGCATGGCCCGTGCGCCGGTCGCCAGCCGCGCGGCGAGGCGCGTGGGGCCGGCGATCGAAATGGCGCCCTCGGCGGTGAGGGTCGCGCTGATCTCGCCTTGGGGCAGTTCCAGGTTCTGCAGCAGGATGGGCAGCGTCGCCTCGTCGCCGGGGGCGAGGAAGCGGGGCAGCAGCGCCTCGGCCAGCACGGGGTCGCGCACCAGCAGCGTCCGGCTGGCCGAACCCACGCGCGGGCCCTGCCAGGCAACGGCCATCAGCCGCAACTCGCCCGCGAATTCAGGGATTTCGAGCGGGATCGTGGCCTGCCCGTTAGCATCGGTTCTCACGACGCCGCTGAACAGCACCACGTTGCGCTGCGGGATGCGCAGCGTGCCGAGGTCACCCATGTCGTCGCCGCCCTGGCGGAGGGTCGCGGCCGTGCCGTCATCGGGGCGGATCAGCCGGCCGTAATCGTCGCGGATGTCGGTGCCGAGGGTGCGGCGGCCGGCGTAATGCTCCAGCGGGTCGGGCGAGACGAAGCGCGTCAGGCGCAGGATGCCCTCATCCACGGCGGCCAAGGTGAGTTGCACAGGGCCCTGCGCGCCGGAGACAGTCACCGGGATTTCGATGCGCGTGTTGGGGCGAGCACGCTCCTCGCCACCGATCGCGATGTCGAGGCGGCGGGCGGCGGGGTCGATCTGCAGCCAGGTGAGGCCGAGTGCGCGGCCGGGCGCGTTGGCCGCGCTGCCGGCGCGGAAGACGGTCACGGCCACATAGGCACCCGCGCCCCAGGCGGGATCGGCTTCCAGGGTCACCTCGGTGCCGGCCTCCGGCACCTCGATCTCCCGCAGCGCCACGAGCCGGTCGGTCAGGATGGCGATGCTGGCGCGGCCGGCGAAGGGCGGCGTGATGCGCAGGGTCGCGGTGCCACCGGGCGCGTATAGCTGGCGGTCGGCGGCGACGTCGACCTTGTCCGGCACCTCCGCGGATTCGCTGCCGGCCCAGCCGGAGCGAAAGCGCACGGAGCCGATGGCCATGCCGCTGGCCTCCTGCGCCTCCAGCCGGTAGCGGCCGAAGGGCAGGCTGCGGGCGAAGCGTGCGGGGGTCTCCGCCGTGCTGCGGATCGTGGCGGTATCCACCGGCTCGTCGGTCCAGACGGTCTCGTAGCGGGGCGAGCCGCCGCGCAGGACGATGCGCCAATCAGGACGCTCGCGGAGCAGGCGGAGGTTCAGCTCGGCCGGCAGGGCGCGGCCCTGGGGGTCGGCGACGACGACCTCGAAGGTCGCCTCCGCGTTCGCATTTACGGATTGCGGCCCGCGCAGCCCGACGAGGCGGGGCGTGCCCGCCACGGCGATATTGAGGGTGGCCCGCGCGCTGCGGCCGCCGGGTTCGTCCACCGTGACGTCCAGCTCGCCTCGAAGGGGACGGGTGGTGTCGGGTGCGCGGGGCAGGGAGATCTCGAGATTGGCCCGGCCCTGCGCGTCCGTCTCCGGCAGAGTGGCCAAGATCAGATTGGGTGCGAAAACCTCGTCCTCCAGGCCGAACTGAAAGCCCTGCAGGGTAGCAAACGGGCTCCGGTCGGTAATGAGGCGCAGCTCCCCACTGCCGGTCAGGCCCGAGCCCGGCGCGCCGTACAGGAAGCGGGCAGTCACCGGAACGAGCAGAGGGCGGCCGGGGACCAGCGGGCCGGGCGCGGGCCCGGCCTCGACGGCGAGGCGCTCGGGCACGAAGGCGTCCACACGGAAGCTGGTCTCACCGACCGGCGGCGAATTGGGATCGGTGAGGGCCTCGATCTTCCACAATCCGACGGGCGCGGCCGCGGGCAGGGCGACCGGCCAGTACCCGCCATCGCGCACCACGCTTTCGGCGGCGATCTGGCCATTGGGGCGGCGCAGGCGCAGGCGCAGCGGCAGGCTGGACGGCTGGCCCGTGACATCGCGCAGCAGGGCCATGGCCTGGACCGTCTCGCCCGGGCGGTAGATGCCGCGCTCGAGCCAGACGAAGGCGTCGAGCGGGCCGGGGTGCTGGCGGCCGGAGACGCCACGGTCGGAGAGGTCGAAGGCTGCGGCCTCGAGGTCGAGCGCGACCAGGTCCTCAGCGGTGGTGGCGTGCAGGGCGACGGGGGCCATCGGCCCCTGGCCGCGGAGGAGAGCGGGGGCGAAGCGGGCAAGGCCGTCGGCACCGGCCTCGGCCTCGGCCAGAATTTCGTTGTTGCGGGCCATCAGCGCGATACGGGCGCCCGCGGCCGGGCGGGAATCGCCCAGGCTGCGCGCCTGTACCGCCAACCCGCCGTCGCCGCGCCAGGCGGTAAGGCCGAGATCGGTGACGATCAGCGGCTGCGCGGCGGTGAGACCGGTGGAATTGCTCGTCCCGTCGCTGGGGCGGACGACCATGATATAGAGGCCCGGCCCGGCATCGCGCACGGCCTGCGGTACCGGCAGGGTAATCCGCTGGAGGCGGTTCGCCTCGCCAGCCGGCACGTCCACCGCGCCCTCCCAGACGACGCGGCCCCAGCTCTCTTGCAGATCGCCGGCGGTGAAGGAATCCATCTGGTCGCCCAGTCGCCAGTCGCGGGTGAGGGGGACGAGGTTGCGTTCGGCCACGCGGATGATGCGCAGGTTCACGGCAGCGATGTTCATGAGCGCGAGCGGCACGCGCGCCTCCTGCCCGCGGGGCAGGATGAAGGCCCGGCTGTCGAAGGCCAGGCGCGGAAGGCGGTCGGGCATCACGAGGGCGACCTGCGTGTCGCGCAGCAGGCGGACCCCGTCCTCGCCGGGCAGGCCCGCGCGCAGGACGATGCGCGTCGTGCGGCCATGCGGCAGGCCGACGACGCAAAGGCTGTCGCCGTCCCGCTGGAAGGAGAGGCCGGGGATCGGGGGCTCGGCGCGAAGCCAGTCCTGCGGCTGCCAGTCATTGCGGCGGGCGGGCGGCAAGGTGAAGGTGAGGCAGGCGCGGGGCGGCTCGGCGTCGGCTTCCGTGTTGATGCGGGCGATGAGCAGGCCGGCGGCACGGCGGGCCTGCGTCAGGGCCTCGGTGTAGCGAGGCTCGTTGGGCGCACGCTCTACCACGGCCTCGAGGGCAGCCATCTGCTGCGCGGGGCGGTCCAGCCGCTGGAGCGCCTCGGCGACGATCAGCAGGGAAGGGATCTCCGGGGGCCCCGCCGGGACCATCAGGAAGTTCTGCCAGGCGGCGGAGAGGGCGCGCCCCGCCTCGGGCGGCGCGCGGCGCAACTGCGCCCTGGCGAGACTCAACCATTGCGTCGCTGTCATCTCACCGAGGCTGGCACGCTCCTCCCAGGCCTGCGCGGCATTGACCCAATTGTTCTGTCGTTCAGCAGTGGTGGCGCGACTTTCAGCAGCGTTACGCTGCTGTGCCGAACCGCCCGCAGGGAAGCGCCTCTCCAGCTCTACTCGGTATTGCGCCGAATCCCGAGAAAGCCCGGGCAGGTCAAAGGCATTCGCCGTAAAAGGCAGGAGAAGGAGGAACAGGAGTACCCAACCGCGCATCGAAAACTTTCCTTCCCTATTCCCACGACATCATGCACGGTTTTTGAGCGCATGACGAAGGGTAACATTGCATTTTTGTCATTGGTGATTTGTACGGCCGGGTGGTCAATGGTGGCGGTCTGGCCGGAGGGCGCTTAGTGCCCGACGTACATGCTCGACCGGACGGGAGCCTGAGCATTCATGATCTTGCGCATTGCAGTTCTCGCCATGTTGATAGCCTCCCCTGCTTTCGCCCAGCAGGCGATTTCCGTCACGACGGACCCTGCGGTCGTGGGCCCGGTGCCGATTGAAATCGCTGCCAATGGTACCGTTCAGTCCGAGAGCGTCGTCA
>JAQGHY010000090.1 GCA_028291455.1 Rubritepida sp.
GATATTCGCGGCATCAATATCGGCTTCTCCTTCGATGGCTTGAAGAAGCTGGGCGTTCCAGGCCTGGCCGGCATCAAGGACGAGGCTTTCAAGCAGGGGATGGCGAAACGTTCGCTGTCCCTCGGGGACCCAACCGCTGGCGACGGCGCGGTCGCGAATTGGCTGGTCGGAAACGGCGTCGGGCCTCTCGACGGAATGCTGGTCATCACAGCGCGAGGCGCGAAGGAGGCCTCGGACGTATTGCAGGATCTCGACCTCGCGGCAGGATCGGGGACCTGGCGGCCCTTCTTCGTGGAGAGCGGAAAGACCCGCCCCAAACCGGTACGCGGGCATGAGCACTTCGGCTATCTCGACGGCGTCTCCCAGCCTGCCATTCGGGGGCGTATCGACGCGGTTTTCCCCAGCAAGAAATTCCTCGACGAAAGCGTCGTCGCCGCCAACCAAAATCAGGGATTGCCCGGCGCCGATCTCCATTGGGCGGGCGAATTCGTGTTCGGGTATCAAGGCCAAAGCCCGGAGGACGTCGACCTGACCACCGGCCCGGAAGATGGCGGGGCGCCATGGATGAAAAACGGCAGCTACATGGTCTTCCGTCGCCTCGAGCAGTTCGTGCCGGAGTTCCACGCCACCTCCAAGGCAAAGGCATCCGAGGCGGGCGAGGACCCCGAAATCTTCGAAGCGCGGATGGTCGGCCGGTTTCGCTCCGGCGCGCCCCTTTCGCTGACCGCCACCGAAAACGTTGCCTTGGGCGGCAACGCCATGGCCAATAACGACTTCGAGTTCGGCAGTTCGGACCCCGTGGGGATGAAATGTCCCTACGCCGCCCACATCCGCAAATCATATCCGCGAAACGATATGATCCCCGGTCAGCCGGACGAGGAGAAATCGGAGGCGACCACTCAGACGCATCGCATCATGCGTCGCGGGATTCCATTCGGAGGCGAGGTTCAGCCTGCGGAAAATGCCGCCGGGAAAACCCAGCAGGCCCGGGGGCTCATGTTCGTCTGCTATCAGACGAGGATCACGGATCAGTTCGAATTCATCTCGAAGTTCTGGGTCAACAATCCCGGTTTCGCGATATCGGATGCGGGCTTCGATCCCGTCCTCGGGCAGGCTACGGGCGGCCAGAGGGAGCGTTTTTATACGGGTGCCGCGGCGAACACGCCGAGCGGGCAGCCGCCTAAAACCATTCTCGAGAAGGACTTCATCCGCCCGACCGGCGGCGGCTATTTCTTCATGCCATCGATCCAGGCCATCCGCTCCGTACTCACGGAAACTCACGGGGCCTGACATCGTCCTCGCCGGGCTTCAAGCCCGGCGATTCAGCGGCGCATCAGCCGCCTGAGTTCGCGCAGATTCAAACCGCCTGAAAGCTGCGCGGCGACGAAGTAGCAGGCGGCGCCCACCACGCAGATCACTCCCAGCACCGCCACGCCGCGCAGCCCCGACCCTGGCGCCAGCCACCAGCTTAGAGCCGCCAGCACCGCGCCCATCGCCAGCGCCGCACCCAGCAGCCGGGGTGCCACGCGCCGCAGCCGCCGGTCGGGAACGAATTGCCCGCGCCGCATCAGCAGCCAGCCCAGCAATCCGGCATTGGCCCAGGCCGCGATACTGGTCGCGAGTGCGACGCCGACATGCTGCAGCGGCCCCATCAGCGCCAGGTTCAGCGCGAGGTTCAGCACCACGCAGCCGATGCCGATCTTCACCGGCGTCGCCGTATCGCCGCGCGCGAAAAAACCAGGGACGAAGACCTTCACCAGCACGAAGGCCGGCAACCCGAAGGAATAGGCGATGAGCGCGCGCGACGTCTCCAGCGCCTCCACTGGCCCGAAGGCCCCGCGCTGGAACAGCGCGGCGAGGATTGGCAAGGCCAGCACCGCCAGCGCCACCGCCGCCGGCACCGCCAGCACCAGCGAGATCTCGATGGCGCGGTTGATGCTGCGATGGGCCGAAAGCGGTTGCCCGGCATAGATCTGCTTCGCCAGCAGCGGCAGCAGCGCGGTAGCGACGGCCGCGCCGATCACCCCCAGCGGCAGCTGCGACACGCGATCCGCGTAATACAGGTAGGACACCGAGCCCGAGGGCAGGAACGAGGCGATGATCACGTCGATCGCCAGGTTCAACTGCGTGACGCCCGCGCCGATCAGACCCGGCCCCATCCGCCGCAGCACCGCCTTCACGTCGGGCGAGAGCGCCGGCGGGCGCAGGGGGTTCAGCGCCATGCCCGCCTGCGCGCAGGCCCACATCACGAAGATCAGCTGCACCGCGCCGGAGATGGTGACGCCCCAGGCCAGCGCATGCGCCGGCGTGGCGACGTAGGGCGCCAGCACGAAGAGCGCCAGCATGGAGAGCAGGTTGAAGAAGATCGGCGCCGCCGCGGCCGCCGCGAATCTCCCGAGCCCGTTGAGCACGCCGCTCACCAGCGCCGTCAGGCAGATCAGCAGCAGGTAGGGGAAGGTGATCCGCGTCAGCTCGATGGCCAGCGCGAATTTCGCCGGCTCGTCGGTAAAGCCTGGCGCCAGTACCCGCATCAGTTCCGGCATGAAGACCAGCCCCAGCCCTGTCAGCAACGCGAGCCACAGGGTCAGCAGCATCGCCATCCGCTCGGCCAGCGCCTTGGCGGCGGCCGGGCCGCGCTGCGTCAGCGCCTGGGCGAAGGCGGGCACGAAGGCCGCATTGAACGCGCCCTCGCCGAACAGCCGGCGGAAAAGGTTGGGCAATTTCAGCGCGACGAAGAAGGCGTCCGCCATCGGCCCGGCGCCCAGCTTGGAGGCGATGAGCATGTCCCTCAGGAAGCCGAGGACGCGGCTCGCCATGGTCCAGGCGCCGACGGTGGCAATGGAACGAAACATCGGACCGGGGCCGGATCAGCCCACGGTGGCGTAGGGCGCCGGGCCGGGTGTGGGCGGCGGCGTCAGGGCGTCGAGCAGCGTGGCCCGCAGCGGGGCCAGCTTGCGCTCGTTCTCGACCTTCAGCCCGAACACGTCCTTCACATAGAACACGTCCACCGCGCGCACGCCGTAGGTGGTGATATGCGCCGAGGCGATCTGCAGCCCCTGCTCGCTGATCGCCGCCGTCACGTCATGCAGCAGGCCCGGCCGGTCGCGGCCATTCACCTCGATGACGGTATGCGTATTGGAGGCGAAGTTGTCGACCACCACGCGGGGCGGCACCGTCACGGCGGCGAGCCGCGCAGGCTCACGCCGGACCTTGCGGATTTCGGCGGCGAGCCTGAGGCGGCCGGAGAGCGCCTGCTCGATCAGCACGGCAAGCCGGGCCAGCCGATGCGGTGCCTCGAAGGCCCCACCCGCGCTGTCCTGCACCCAGAAGGTGTCTAGCGCCATGCCGTTGGTGAGCGTGTGGATGCGCGCATCCACGATGGAGGCCCCGGCCACGGCAAGCGCACCCGAGATGCGGCTGAACAGCCCCGGATGGTCGCTGCAATAGATGGTGACCTCGGTCACGCCGCGCTCCGGCAGCACCCGGGCGCGGACGGTGAGCGGCGCTTTGTCGGCCTCGGCCTCGCGGATGATGCCGGCGTGCCGCGCATGGGTCTCCGAGTCGAAGGAGAGCCAATAGCCGGGGTAGCCGAGCGACATGAACAGATCGGTCTCGGCGGTGCTGAAGGCGGGCAGCATGGCCGCCGCCGCCTCCTTCGCGCGCGCCACGCGCACGTCGCGCTCCGGCACGGTCATGCCGCCGGCTAGCACTTCGGAGACGCGCCAATAGACCTCGCGCAGCAGCGTGGCCTTCCAGGCATTCCACACGCGCGGTCCGACCGCGCGCATATCCGCCACCGTCAGCACCAGCAGCAGGCGGAGCCGCTCGGGCGATTGAACCTGGTCGGCGATATCGAGGATGGTCTTTGGGTCCTCGATGTCACGCTTGAACGCGGTCTGCGAGACGAGGAGGTGGTGCAGCACGAGCCAGGAGACGGTCTCCGTCTCCTCCGCGCTCATGCCAAGCCGGGGACAGATTTCCTGGGCGAGCCGCGCGCCCAATTCGCTGTGGTCGCCGCCGCGGCCCTTGGCGATGTCGTGCAGCAGCGCCGCCATGTACAGCGCCCGGCGGGACTGGAGCTGCGTCATCAGTTCGGTCGCGACCGGGGCGATCTCGTTCAGCTCGCCGCGCTCCACCTGCTGCAGCACGCCGATGGCCTCGATGGTGTGCTCGTCGACGGTGAAGACATGGTAGGTGTCGAACTGCATCAGCCCAACGATGCGCGCCCATTCGGGCAGGAAACGACCGAGGAAGCCGGTCTCGTTCAGCAGCCGCAGCCATTTGGCCGCGTCCTTCCCGGTCAGCAAATCGAGGAACAGCTTGCTGGCCTCGGGGTCGCCGCGCAGCCGGTCCGCCTGCCGCGAATGTCGGATCAGCGCGCGGATGGCGAGCGGGTGAATTTCCAGGGTGCGGTCCCGCGCGGCCTTCACCATGCGGAGCATCAGCACCGGCTCGCGCGAGAAATCGCGGTCCGGCGGGGCGGCGACCAGCTTGCCGTCGGCGAAGGCGAGGCCAAGCGCGGCCAGCCCGTCATCCCCCCCGCGCAGCGTGGCGGGCGGCCCAAGCGCCGCGCGCTCGATCGCCGGTTCCAGCACGCGGGAGAGGCGCACGACTTCGCGCGCGGTCAGGAAGAGGTGCTTCATCAGCCGCTCGGCGCCATCCTGCGCGCCGTGGCGGGTGTAGCCCATGCGCGCCGCGATGACCGGCTGGAGGTCGAAGGTCAGGCGCTCCTCGGCGCGGCCGGCGACGTAATGAAGGTGGAAGCGCAGCGTCCAGAGGAAGTCCCAGGCGCGGCGGATAGCGCGCGCCTCGCCCTCGGTCAGCAGCCCGCCGCCGGGGCTGTCGGGCCCGACGAGCTCGGGCATGCGCTGCACGCCGAAGGCATAGCGCGCTAGCCAGTAGAGCGTCTGGAGGTCGCGCAGGCCGCCGCGTCCTTCCTTCACATGCGGTTCGACCAGGAAGGGGCTTTCGCCGTAGCGCGCATGCCGCGCCGCGCGCTCGATGCGCTTGGCCGCCAGGAAAGGTGCCAGGCCCCCCTCGAGCCGCAGCGCCTTGAAATCGGCCTGGAAACTTTTGAACAGCGCATCGTCGCCGGAGAGGAAGCGCGCATCCACCAGGGCGGTGAGGATCGTCGCGTCCTTCAACCCTTCGGCGATGCATTCCTTGGCACTGCGCGTGGCGTGCCCGACCTTGAGGCCGAGGTCCCACAGCAGATAGAGCATGAACTCGATCAGGCGCCGGGTGCGCGGCCCGGGCTCGCGTTCGGTCAGGAAGAGCAGGTCGATGTCGGAATGCGGGGCCAGGACGCCGCGGCCATAGCCGCCGGTCGCCACCAGCGCGAAATCCAACGGCCGCCCGCCCTCGGCCGGAGGGACCATCGCCCCGCCATAGGCCTGGATCGCCAGCAACATCACATCCATATGACGACCGAGCTGGCGTGCGGCGGCGAGACCGTAGATTTCCTGATTCTCGAAGGCCCGCTGAACCTTGGCCTGATAGCCGCCCAGCTCACGGCGCAGTAAACCCAGCGCGACATCGCGCGCGATCGGCACGCCGCCGGGAAGCAGCGTTTCCTGCAAGCTCAACTCGGCCCGTGCGGCCGTCGCAATCCTCATGTCAACCAGACTACAGACCTTCTGGCCCGGCCGCGAGTGCCTTGAGGTTGTAAAGCGCGTCCTGCGCCTCACGTGGGGATAGTTTATCCGGCTCCAGCACTGCGAGAGCCGCCAGCACGGGATTCCCCGGCACGACCGGCGGGCGCGCGAAAAGCGGCATCTCCGCCGTGAGCGGATCGGCCCCGGCCGCCGCGCGGGCCTCCAGCGAGGCCAGGACCGCCGCCGCGCGTTTCAGGACCGGCCCCGGCACGCCGGCCAGCTTTGCGACATGCACGCCCCAGCTTTTCTCGGCCGAACCGGGCGCGACGCTGTGCAGGAACACCACCTCGCCGCGCCACTCGCGCACCTGCATGGCGGCGAGGCGCATCTCCGGCAGGCGGTCGGCCATGGCGGTCAGCTCGTGGAAATGCGTCGCGAAGAGGGTGCGGCAGCGGATGCGGTCGTGCAGCGCCTCCAGCACGGCGGTCGCGATGGCCAGGCCATCCCAGGTGGCGGTCCCGCGCCCGACCTCGTCCAGCACGACCAGGCTGCGCGGCCCGGCCTGGTTGAGGATGGCGGCGGTCTCCGTCATCTCGACCATGAAGGTGCTGCGCCCGCCGGCAAGGTCGTCGGCGGCGCCGACGCGGCTGAACAGCCGGTCCACCAGCCCGATCCGCGCGGCAGCGGCGGGCAGGAAGAGCCCCGCCTGGGCGAGGATCACCATCAGCGCATTCTGCCGCAGCCAGGTTGATTTGCCGGCCATGTTGGGGCCGGTGAGCAGGCAGAGGCGATGGCCGGGCGAGAGGTCGCAGTCATTGGGCACGAATTGCGGGCCGCGCGCCTTGCGCAGCGCGCCCTCGACCACCGGATGCCGCCCGGCCTCGATGGCGAAGTCCGGCCGCTCGGTGAGATCGGGGCGGCACCAGGCGCCCTCGGTCGCCAGCTCGGCCGAGGCGGCGAGCACGTCGATGGCCGCAATCTCCCGCGCCGCCTGCGCGATGGCGTCGCCGTCCTGCAGGACCGCGCGGCGCAGATGCGCGATGACGAGGCGTTCCCGCTTGCTGGCCTGATCGCCCGCCTCCGAAAGCCGCCGGTCGAGCGAGGCCAGCGTCGCGCAGGTGAAGCGATGCGCATTGGCCATGCTCTGGCGATGGATCGGGGCCAACTCGCCCACGGCTTTGGCCGGGGCCTCGCGCAGCAGCTTCTCACCCGCGGCTGCCGGGACCTCGGCGAGATAGCCCAACTGCTGGTGATGGCGGATTTTCAGCGCCGCCACGCCCCAGGCCTGGGCGAGGTCGATCTGCATGGCCGCGATGGCGCCACGCGCGTCGTCGCGCAGCCGGCGCAGCGCATCGAGCTCGCCGTCATAGCCGACCGCCACCACTCCGCCATCGTCGAGCCGCGCGGGAAGCTCCGGCGCCAAGGCGCGCCCCAGTTCCAGCGCCGTATCGGGACAGGCGACCAGCGGCGCGACGGCGTCCGACAGCAGCGCCGGCAGCGCGCCTTCCAGCGCGGCGGCGAGCTCGGCGGCACGTTCCAGCCCCTCCCGGATAGCGCCGAGGTCGCGCGGAAAGAACCTCTCCAGGCTGATGCGTGCCAAGGCGCGCGCCATGTCCGGCGAACCCTTCAACGCGGCGCGCAGAGCGGCACGGCGGCGTGTTTCGTCGCGCAGCGCGCCCACGGCCTCATGCCGCGCGCGGATCGCCGGCAGGTCGTCCAGCGGCGA
>JAQGHY010000098.1 GCA_028291455.1 Rubritepida sp.
GATCTGATGGGCACGTTCGGACCAAGAAATTTTGGCCGTGGATCCGATCCTGTTCAAGTGATCCGCGTCAATAGTACGTCCTTTACCTTCCTCACATTACTGGGTCACCATCGCGGAGCGGGGCAAACCATATCGTTTGAGACGTACGAGAATTCCTTGAATGTTGGGCCCATGGAATTGGACCCTTCGAACCCGACGAAGATTGTATGGCTTGCACAGTACGGGACCTACGTGGCGTCATGGAGCCATCCGTTCATTACAGCGCTGAATGTAGGTGCAAACATGGGCGCGGGCGGCGCGTGGTGGCTTCAAGCACACAACTTGCGCGTGGCCCTTGGCACGGAGGACGGCACTCTGGATAAGGTCCTGCGGGGGCCAAGGGACGTCTTTTATCATTTTTGATCGGGACGGCTTCATTCCGGCCGCAATGACTTCGTCCGTTCGGCTCAGTTGAGGTTCGGAATAACCGTCATGGCGCACGGGGCCATGGCTACCACGGCGCCGCAATCCTTACCGGTCACCAGACTCGCAATGCGTAGCTGTGGAGTCGTAGACTGCCCATTCACCCAAAGCTTTGAAGCCTCAAGGGATGATAGTCGGGCGGAAAGACTATGACGGCTAGCGACCCCGCGCGCCGATCGGAAGGCCTGCGACCACGACGATCATCGCCTCGCCCGTCATCGCCGTCCGCGAAGCAAGGCTCAAGGGCGGAGGTACTCCCCCCCTCCTCGCGAGCAGTGCCATGTTCTGCGGTCAAACTTTTACGGACGCTGGTCCGACCAATAAAAGGAGCCCTTCCCAGCCGCGTGTTGATTCAGAAGTCTAGAATTTTGAAACATACGCTCGCCGGCTCAGTGAGCAGATATCATGCGCCGCGCCTTCGTTGAGGCAGCGTTTGGAGGTCTTGTGACAAACATTTTTTCGCATGGAACTGTTCACGACGCACCTGAAGACCTTCAGGCAGCGGTGCGATCCGATCTAAAAATCTTGGCACTATGGGAAAGGCTAACGCCCCTCGGCCGGAATGAATTTATTTGCTGGGTCGATGACGCAAAACAGCCGAAGACACGTCAGCGTCGCATCGAACGAACCACTGGCGAACTATTGGAGGGCAAGAAGCGGCCTTGCTGCTGGGCGGGTTGCATTCACCGCACCGACAAAGCGCCAAGCCGGTGGCAGCAAGCAGTCCTAATCGACAAGGCGCTGGAGCGGGTGGGGCGGAAATCTTGAATAATGCAACCAAGCGGCCGCTTTCGACTCAAAGCCCAGTAGTACTGCTTGCTGCGGTCGATAGTATGTTACAATCGCCGCCTATGACGAAATACCTCATCTCCTTTCCTGCCGAAGCGATGATCCTTTCTGACGAGGAGTTGCGTGCCGCGGCCGACGAGTCGCATGCGGTAATTGAGGAAACGAAGGCAGCCGGCGTCTATGTTTTTGGCGGCGGGATTGACGACTCAATCGCCCCCGTCATGGTCGGCAGCGACGGATCGGTATCGTCCCGGATCTATCCAGACAGCCGGCTCAACGGCGGCATTGCCGCTGGAAGTGCCGACACGGGAGGAAGCAGTCGAATGGGCGCGGAAGCTCGCAACCGCCTGCCGCTGCGCTCAGGAAATGCGCGCGTTAATGTACAACCCTGCCGGCTCAACGCAATATTGGCACGAGCACGAGGCGCTACTCGCGACCGCGCTTTCGAACCTTCCGGCCGCGACACGCCAGACGGTGTTCCGTAGCATGCTTCGAGGCTTCCGATGGATGAGGCCACCTAGGATCGGGCGCCCTTTCGCAAAGATCTCCAATTAGATCTTCCCGAACTGACGAAGTTCAATTTCCAGCGACATAAGACGCCGATCCTGCCTTTTAACTTTGGCCCTTCGTTGCAAGAGGCCTTGGACATGCCCGTATCAGCTTTACAACACGGCTTCCCTCATACAGCGCGACCGCTCCATACGGCCCAATCAACCCTCGGACGTGTGCTTCGGCCTCTAAATCGTCTGCGCTTTCAATCTAAATCGGCTTAGCGCTGCTGCCATCAGGCAGTACTTGATGGTCCAATGTCCTATCCGCCAAACACCGCTTGGCTTTACCAATCACCGGAGCGAATGCTCACTCACGCGCAGAGTTTCCCGCGGCCTCGCTGAACCTGCGGGGCTTGGACTGATAGCGTCCGGATGATCGGGTGCTGAACGGAGCCCGACGAAGAAGAAGCTTTCCGGCCGATGTGATCAACCTACGTACTTGGCAGCGGGCGCGCGGCAGGCAGTGCTTCAGAGCGAGCTTCAAATCTTCTGATGGAGGAGGTGCGACCGGGTGCGGACAACCTCTCGCAGGTTTACGCTGGAGTTCGCTCCATTCGCCAATCAATGCCCGCGAAGACATAGCCATGCGCAACATGATATCTGCCCGCATCTTCGCGCGTAGCTATTGCTCAACGGAAGTTAATCGAAGCCGTACACTTCTGCGGGATTGTCGCGGAGGATCAGAGCGAGGTCGGCGTCGCTGTCCACGCAGTTGAAGAGATAGTCGAGCAGGGGGCGCGCCGCCGGCTTTGCGGGCTCAGTGACGTGCGGCCAGTCTGAGCCCCAGAGCATGCGTTCCGGCGCGGCCTTCACCAGCGCGCGGCCGAGCACGAGCACGTCGTCATAGCCGGGCGCGCCGAGTTTCGAATCCTGATACGGGCCCGAGAGCTTCACCCAGGTGCGGCCCCCGTCAACCAGCCGCCGTAGGGCGTGCCAGCCGGGATGCTCCTGCCCCTCGGGCAGCGGTGTGCGGCCGTGATGATCGAAGACTATGGGCGCGGCGATGCGGGTCAGAAGCGCCTCGTGCTCTGCGATCATCCCGCCGAGCATGTGAAGCTGCACATGCCAGCCGAGTCCGGCGACGCGGCGGGCCAGCGGCTCGAGCATCGCGAGGGTCGCCGCCCCGGCCTGCACCAGGTTGAAGCGGATGCCGCGGACGCCCTGGCCGTCGAGCTCCCTCAGCTCCGAATCCGTCACCAGGTCGTCCACGACGGCGACGGCCCGCCCCTTTGGCCCCAGCCGCGCCGCGACCTCGACGCTGCAACGGTTGTCCGTGCCATAGGGCGAGGGATGCACCACCACGGCGCGCTCCAACCCCAACGAGGCGGCCAGGACCAGATAGTCGTCGAGCGACGCCGGGGGCGGGTGGAACACGGCATCGGGCACGAAGGGAAAGCGCGCATCGAAGACATGGAAGTGGCAGTCGCAGGCCCCGGCGGGCATCTGGCGCATCATGCGGATTCTCTCCCAGGATCGTTCGCTCCGGATGGAGCCACCTTAGCCCGATATGGACAAGCGGGAGGCTTTGCTCTTCCCTGCGATCCGCTCGTTTAAGCACACAAGAGCCCGGGAACCGGGCGCCGCCGTCCCAGAAGGAAACATCCGCATGACCCTCACCCGCCGCGCGATCGTCCCGGCCGGGGCTGGCCTTCTCGGCCTGCCCGCCCTCATCCGGCCCGCGCTGGCGGCGCCCAAGCACACGCTACGGATGGTCTATCCCGACACGCCCCAGCATCCCTTTATGGCCGTCGCTCGCCGTTTCGCGGACAACGTGAAGGCCAAGACCGACGGTGACGTTGAGGTGCAGGTCTTCACCACCGGACAGCTCGGTACCCAGGTCAACATGCTGACGGGCATGCAGACCGGCATCATCGACCTCTGCGCCCACACCTCCGGCTTCATCGACACGCTCTTCCCGAAGTTTATGGTGATGGACCTGCCGTTCCTCTTCCCGGACTCCGCCTCGGCCGAGCGGGTGCTGGACGGGCCGGTGGGCCAGCAACTCCTCGCCGACTTCCCCACCAAGGGCATCTACGGCCTCTCCTACGGCTATTTCGGCTGGCGCGTGGTCTCGACCATCGGCCGCCCGATGCCGACGCCGGACCTAATGCGCGGCCTCAAGATCCGCGTGCAGCCGGGCGCGATCTTCGCCGCCATGTTCCGCACCCTGCAGGCGACGCCGGTGCAGGTGGATCTCTCGGAGGTCTACCTGGCGCTGTCGCAGCGCGCGATCGAAGCCGTCGAGACGCCGATGATCTCGCTGGAGGCGACCAAGCACGACGAGGTCGTGCGCACCGTCAACCTTACAAACCACGTCTATAACGCGTGTGCGATGATGGCGAGCAAGCGCAAGCTCGACAGCCTCGACCGCCGCTACCAGGAGGCGATCCGCGCGGCCTCGGTGGAGATGACGCCGGACTGGCGCCGGACGCTGGCCACCGCCACCGACGAGACGCAGGGTCGCCTTCAAGCCAAGGGCCTGGAGATTTCGCCGGTCGATCGCGCCGCCTATCGCGCGGCGCTGGAGCCCGTCTATGCCGAGTTCCGCAATATCATCGGCGTACCCCTGATGGACGCCGTCCTCAGCCAGGTGGCCTGAACCGCCGCGGCGAGGGATCAGCAGTATGTTCCAGATGGCCAGGCTTGCCCTGGGGATCCAGCCCACGGGCTTGGACGCGCATCATGCGCTCGTCCCGCCGCTTCGCTCCGGCACGCTGGCCAACGGCTACACCGCGGCAATGGACTCGCTGGACATGGCATGCCGCGTCCTGCTCCTCATGCTGCTCACCGGCGAGCTGTGCCTCGTCCTAGTCGAGGTTACGCAGCGCCTGCTGGTGAGCCACTCCTTCCTCTGGGGTGAGGAGATTTCGCGGCTGGTGCTGCTCACCATCGCCTTTCTCGGGGGCGCGCTCTCCTATCGCGCGCAGAGCCACACGGCCGTCTCCTTCGTGCTGCGCGCCCTCTCGCCCACGGCGCGGCAGGCAACGGAAGCGCTGCTCGACCTCACGATCCTGGCCCTCGGCATCGTCTGCGGCGTCGCGTCGTTCGATCTGCTGGAGATCAACTCCTACTCGATCATGCCGATGACGGAGTGGAACCTCAGCCTCATCGTGATCCCCTTCACCACGGGCATGATCTGCGTCTGCCTCTTCGCGATCGAGCGGCTGGCGCGGCATCATTCGCTTCCCGCCGTAATCCGCGGCTTGGTGGCGCTCGCCGCCTTCTCGGCTCTCGTGCTGTGGGTGGGCTCGCCCGAGATGCGGCCGAGCCAGCCCGTGTCCATGGTGGTCATGCTGCTGCTGTTCTTCGGAGCGATCCTGATCGGCCTGCCGGTCGCCTATGCCATGCTGTTCGGCTCGGTGCTGTTCCTGTCGCTGACCGACCTCGCGCCCATGGTCGCGGTGGCGCAGAACACCATCGACGGCTCCGGCCACTTCATCCTGCTCACCCTGCCCTTCTTTATCTGGGCCGGCATGATCATGGAGAAGGGCGGCATCAGCCTGCGGCTGGTCCACTTCGCGATGACGCTGGTGGGGCATTTCCGGGGCGGGCTGCTGCAGGTGGTGGTCATCACGACCTATCTCGTCTCCGGCGTATCGGGCTCGAAGATCGCCGATGTGGTGGCGGTCGGCTCGGTCATGCGCGAGGAGCTCGAGCGCAAGGGTTACAAGATGAAGGAGGGCGCGGCGGTGCTCGCCGCCTCCGCCGCCATGTCCGAGACGATCCCGCCGAGCATCGCCATGCTGGTGCTGGGATCGGTGGTGCCGATCTCCATCGGGTCCATGTTCGTGGCGGGCTTGCTACCCGCGGCGGTGCTGGCCTTCTTCCTGATGTCGCTGGTCTACATCAACGCCGTGCGCAACCCGGTCGCCGCGGTCGCACGGGCCACGGGCAAGGAGCGGCTTTCGGCGGCGGCGGGCGCCATCCTGCCACTGCTCATGCCGGCCATCCTCATCATCGGCATCAAGTTCGGCGTGGCGACACCCACCGAGGTGTCCTCCATCGCCGTGCTCTATGGCATACTGATCTCGGCATTCGTCTACCGGTCAATCGGTTTTGCGGGCTTCGTGCGGATCGCGATCGCCTGCACCGTCATGTCGGGGATGGTGCTCTTCATCATAGCGGCGGCGGGCTCTTTCGCCTGGATCATGGCGGCGGGAAACCTGCCGCAATATCTCGTCGCCACGCTGCATTCGGCGGGCGACAGCAAGTACCTTTTCCTCGTCGGATCCATCCTGATCCTGATCGTCGTCGGCTCGCTGCTGGAGGGTCTGCCGGCGATTATCATCCTGGCGCCGATCCTCTACCCCATCGCGATGCAGCTCGGCATCGATGGGGTGCACTATGCGATGGTGCTGCTGCTCGCCATGGGCGTGGGCATCTTCATGCCGCCGATCGGGATCGGCTTCCACATCTCGTGCTCCGTCATGAAAAGCACGGTGGAGGATACGTCACGGGCTATCGTGCCCTACCTGGCAATGCTGCTGGTCGGCATCCTGGTCGTTGCTTTCGTGCCATGGTTCTCCCATGTGGTGCTGGATTTGGTGGGGCGCTGATCCGGTAGAGTCGTAATGGATCGTCGCTGGAGCGGCGCTCGGACACGTAGTAGGCGGACGATGGACGCCGAACGGCCCCCCCCCCAGAATGACCTCTCCGACATTGAAGCCATCTGGCTCGGCGAGAAGGCATGAAGCGCTTCTCGACACTGCGGCGCGCCGTTCCATCCAGACCCGGCCTGTCCGGCGGACACCGCGAGCATGACGCGATACCCGTCGAACTTCATCTCGTGAAGCCATCGGTTCCGGGCGGGACGTGGTCGACCGGAGTGGCGAGCTGGGGAGGCCGGAAGACCGGCAAGGGGAGAACCTCTCGGAGCCGCGGCGCTATCGCCTTGGGCTTAGGGGTCGGCGCGTAGACCCCTGCTTTGCGCCCGAGTGCCGGCACGGTCGCCTCCATGGCAGAAGCGGCTCGAACGACTCAGTTTTGTCAAGGTTGCCACCTCTTGAATGGCACTTGGGACGACCACGTGGGCGATCGCGGTCCGCTCTAGCGACGAGCCGTGTCGGCGGAGGCGGGTTCTTCGCTTGGTGGCTGAAGGTGTGATGAGTGGTATTGGAGCCAACCGAGCATCGCCAGAAGGGCAGCGACGACAAGCACTTTTCCAATCGGGCTCTGCGGAACTCTGGGGCTCATTCGCTCACGTTGCCAGTGCAAAGGAAACGGCGAAAGAGACGCCGCTCTATACGGTCCGGAAGAGCATTGACGAGGTCGCCGCATTCTTTGGTGCGACAGCGCCCGCGGCAGCACTGAACACGCCGGAGGAGAGCTATCCCAGCAGCCCCGGCCTGGTCATTCGTGAGGCCCAGGGCGAGCGCGTGCTTGCGTCCATGACCTGGGGATTCCCCGCTGCGCCTGAAGACGATAAAGCCCGGCACAAAGCCGAAGCCGGTGAACAACATCGCCGACGTGACGAAGAACATGCGGGTCGGCCTGGCGCGAAAGCCGGAGTGGCGATGCCTGATCCCCGTGACAGAGTTCGCGGGGGCGGGGGGGCGGTCGGCTCGAAGACGCGAACCTGGTTCAGCGTGAAGGAGCAGCCGCTGTTCGCCTGGGCAGGCCTGTGGCGGCACAGCGACGTATGGGAACCGGTCTATTCGGGCGTCATGGCCGACTGCAACGAGGCGATCCGCCCGGTGCACGACCGGATGCCAGTGCTGCTGATGCCCGAAGAGTGGGACCGCTGCATGCACAGGTCGCTCGAGGACGTGGTCGGCTTCCAGAGCCGATGCTCTCCAGATGATCTGATCGAGATGCGGCGCACCGTCGACCTGTGGTTGAAGCGGTCGACACCGCGATGGCTGAAACACCGGCAACGCTGCTCTGCTTGCGGCCCGGCACAGTGCCAGGCCGTTGCGCCCCCGCGCGTTGACGCTGTTTCAGTAGAAGCGCGGAAGAGGCGTGCGCCACGGTGACGTCTGCCCATGGTCCGGCCCGTGCGACCTCTTGTCAGCAGAGACGGCGGCACCGTCCTGATGATCTGCAGCCGTCAGGTAAGGCGCCGTAAGTTCATTGCACAACGAAAACGACGATTATGAACCGCCACCGCCCTCGAAAAGGCTACGCCGGTGGCTGAAATCGACCCGCCCCGCCCAGAAGAAATCATCGTGAAAGCCCCACCTTCCGAACAGGAGCAATTCGGTATTTTCCGGGTCGTTATGAAATACCGCGAAGGCACCAATGTCGCTTTCGAAATTACTCGCGATATAGACGTAGTTCCCCTGTTGTAAAATCTGCGGCTTGTAGATCAATTCCGAAATGATGGCATCGGCGCTGGGCGCCGCAGTCAAAGATGCGAGGCGCAGGGAGCAGAGCGTCAGCGCAGACAGTACTTTTACCTGACAGTATCCAGCCCGTGCATCGGTTGCCTGGAGCATCGTTGGTTCACACTGAAGCAGGGTCATATCCTCGATCCGGCCGGCACTCTCCTCCCCCGTGCTGGCTTCAAGTAAATAGGGCTCGTAGAGGCACCAGAAAGCCTGACCGACCTCGGCCATGAATGGATCGCGCACGGCCAGGACATGGGTTTCGCCAACGCGCGGCGTGTCCCACAATGGGCCAACCTCCGCGGCTGAGGTGTCCGCCGCATCGCGCGGCGCCAGCCAATTCACCGCATGGGCGCAGCCGTAGCCGGAGAGACAGGCCCAAGGCTGGCTATCGGGGTCGACGCGATGGCCTGCGTGTCCGCAACGGCATCGCAAAGCCATTTCTTTCATAACCAACCCCTCCATCGTCAATCGGCAATCGCCGATGCTCGCATCGCGCAGACTTGATACGCATCGATAGTGCTTGGCTCCCGCACGATACAGAGCGAAGGCTCACCCACGCGCACAATTTCGCGCAGCCCCGCTGAGCGGGGCTCGGGCTCGTAGCACCCGGATGATCGGGTGCCGAACGGAGTCCGGACCATGGCGAAGCTTTCCGACACCCAGTCCATCATCCTCAGCCACGCGAGCCGGCACGAAGCACTGCTTGCCACAGCGCCTGCGAACCTTCCGACCGCAGCACGCCAGGCGGTATTCCGCAGCATGCTCAAGAACCTGTTGCTGGAGGAACTGCCAGCACCGGCCGAGTACCGCGACCTCGGCTGGCGCCAGGACGAAGAGGGCGCCTGGATCGCGCTGCGCATCACCATCGACGGCCTGCGCGCCATCGGCCTTGAGCCGGAGACGCCGAACGAAATCGGCACCGAGCCCCACGAGCTAACTGACGCGGAAGAAGCCAAGGAGCTCGAGCTGCAGCAGGAGGCGCTCGATGCCGAAAACGCAGCGGCCCAGGTGCTGGTCGAGGTTCCCCCGCTGCCAGCGCCGGCGAAGGCCCGTACGAGCCTGCGGGAGGCAGCCACGGCGACGGTAGCGGCCTTGGAGGCAGGGCACGGCCTGGAGGCGGCTCTGACGACCCTCAAGGCAGCGCTGGGCAGCCGAACCGCTGCTCGCCCCCCTGGCGCCCCTCGCAAGCCGCGTGAGGGCACCAAGCAAGAGGCGGTGCTGGCCCTGCTGCGCCGACACGAGGGCGCGACCATCGCCCATGTCATGGAGGCGACCGGCTGGGCGCAGCACACGGTCCGAGGGTTCTTCGCCGGCATTAAGAAGAAGGGCCATAGGGTCGAAGTGCTGGAGCGGGTCAAGCAGGTGAGCGCGGGCAAGCAGGGCGCCAAGGGCAGCTACAGCATCTACCGCGTTACCGCCTCGGTGGCAGGGTGATGCGCGTCGCATCAACACGCTACGCGGTTGGGCTTTACCGGGTCTCGACCGTTGAGCAGGGTCAGAGCGGGCTGGGCTTGGAGGCCCAGCAGGCGAGTGTGCGAGCCTTCGTGACGAGCCAGGGCTGGACGTTGGTGTCGGAGCATAGCGACATCGCCAGTGGCAAGGACGATCGTCGGCCCGGCTTCCAGGCGGCGCTGCTAAAATGCCGGCAGCTGGGCGCCGTGTTGGTGGCGGCTCGGCTCGATCGCATCACCCGCCGTGCGCACACGCTCTCGCAGCTGTTGGAGGATGGCGTCTCGATCCGGGCCGCGGACATGCCGGGGGCGGACGACCTGATGATGCGGATCTACGCGGCCATGGCGCAGAAGGAACGGGAGCTGATCAGCGATCGCACCAAGGCAGCACTGGCGGCAGCAAAGGCGCGTGGGACAGTGCTGGGCGGGGATCGAGGGTATCGACCCGTGCAAGGCCCAGACGCGTCGGCGGCGGCTGCAGCTCGCCGGCTGAAGGCGGAGCGTGGGGCGCATCGGCTGACGTTGGAAGTGGACGCGCTGCGTAGCGATGGCTCGTTATCACATGCAGCAATGGCCCGCGCGCTAAACACCAAGAGGGTGCCAACACCGAGCGGAAATACGAGTTGGACTCACACGACTGTGGCTCGTCTTTTGAATAGGATGTCATAGATGGTGACGAGACGATCTTGATTATGGTGTTCGGCCGACTCAGGTCATTGGACCGCTGTCCTGCCGTCTAAGTGCCGAGATTGAAACCGAATGCAGGATGACGACATGAGTCTACGCCACATATCTCTTCCGCGTGGCATCTCGGGAGACCTCTGGTTGAGCGAGATGCCAGGGCGAAGCGAACCTTTGTCTGCATACCTCGAGACAGCGGCCAAAGCCGGTATCGGGCACCTTCTTTGCCTGACTGGGGACGCCGAGATCGCAAGCAAGTCCCCCGACTATTCCGCGCTGATCGCGGCCGGTAATCTGCCCCTGCTTCGGCACGTCTACGCCATCGAAGATTTCGGCACCCCCGAAAATCCGGGGGCCTTCGCGCAATGGATCGAGCAGAGCGCCGTCTTACTTCGGGCTGGCGAGCGGATGGTCCTGCATTGCGCCGCCGGGATTGGCCGAACCGGGACCGCCGCGCACTGTCTGTTGACGGCTCTCGGCCTCGATAAGGCGGTCGCCGCCCACCTCGTCGAGGCCGCTGGCTCGCATCCAGAGACGGAAGCGCAGCGCGCCTTCGTGGAAGGCTTCGTGGCTAGTGTTTAATCCCCCGGCCGCAGCCCCGCAGATTGAACCACCGCCTGGTACTTCGCCAGCTCTGCCTGCCAAAACTGGCCAAAGTCGCGCTGGCCACGAAAGACGATGGGTGTGGAGATGCGCTCGAAGCCCTCGATCACCGAGGGCGCGCGCAGACCGCGCTCGCAGGCGGCCTCGGCGCGCGCGAGAACGTCAGCAGGAGTTCCCGCAGGAGCGTAGATGCCGGCCCAGATGGAATAGACAAGGTCGTAGCCCTGCTCCCGCAGCGTGGGCGTCTCCGGGAATTCGGCTGTGCGCCGCTCTGCCATCACGCCGACAGGTGTGAGATTGTTGACGCGCAATGCACCCGGCAGATCGGCATAGATCTCCACGTCATGGCGTAGCAGCGCGATGATAGCCTCCGAGCTACCGCGGAATGGCACGTGCGTCATTTCGACCTGCGCCTGCTGCGCGAAAGCGGCCATCACAATGTGCGGGACGGAGCCAGGCCCGGCCGAACCATAGTTGAACCCGCCACGCGCGGCGCGCGCGCGCTCCACAAGTGTTGCCGCGTTGCGAATTGGGCCGCTTGGCGCTGCCATGACCATCACCGGCGCATCGCCGATCTGGCAAAGCGGTGCGAAATCCATGACGCGATAGGGGAGGTCGGTGCGGAAATGCGGCTGGATCGCCAGGGGACCCGTGGTCGTCAACAACAGCGTGGTGCCGTCTGGACGCGCGCGTGCCACCTCGGCGGCGCCGATTGCGCCCGCGGCACCGGTGCTGTTCTTCACCACGACTTGCGTGCCAAGTGCGGTCGAGAGTTCCGGCGCCAGCAGCCGTGCCATCCGATCGGCCGAACCGCCCGCGGCAAAATTCACAACCAGGGTAATAGGCGTCTGCGCCATGGCCGGCCCTGAAAGGGCGAGCAGTAGCGTGCTGGCGAGCAAGGACCGCATGGAACTCCTGATCAGCCCCGGCTGGCACCGCCGGGACATCGCCGCGCGTTATTGCAGGGCATGTTGTTTGGTGAAGCAATAATCTGGCCAGTTCAGCGCAC
Source organism: Rubritepida sp. (assembly GCA_028291455.1). Lineage (GTDB taxonomy): Bacteria > Pseudomonadota > Alphaproteobacteria > Acetobacterales > Acetobacteraceae > Roseococcus. Next base: position 11,873 of record JAQGHY010000098.1, read on the forward strand.
AGCGGGCGGCGTGGAGGCTCGCCTAGTCGATGCTTAACGAACAAGCTGGCGAGAAAGCTTTCTGCTCATAGCGGGCGCACGCGGGCGCGATTGACTGCCAAAAGGCAGAGGATCTCGAACATCATGGTCGCTCCGACCAATGCCGTGCCACCCGAATTGTCGAAGGGTGGCGAAACCTCAACGACATCGGCCCCGATGAAGTTGAGCCCCATGAGACCGCGCACCATCGCCTGCGCCTCGCGCGGCAGGAAACCGCCGATCTCCGGCGTGCCTGTACCGGGCGCAAAGGCCGGGTCGAGGCAGTCTACATCGAAGGTAAGATAGGTGGGGCCCGTGCCGGCCACGCGCCTGGCTTCGGCAACCACGCCATCCGTTCCGAGCGCCACGCACTCCTCCATGGTGATCACACGCACGCCTTGATCGCGCGCCCAGTCCATATCCGTGAGGTCGAAGAGCGAACCGCGTATGCCGATCTGCACGATGCGCTTCGGATCGAGCAGCCCCTCCTCGATGGCCCGGCGGAAGGGCGTGCCGTGAGTGTAGCGGCTACCGCCGAAATAGCTGTCGTTGGTGTCGGAATGCGCGTCGAAATGCACCATCCCAAGCGGCGCCAGCCCCGGACTTGCCTCGGCGATGCCGCGCAGTATGGGTAGAGAGATCAGATGGTCGCCGCCGCCGGCCAGCGTCCAGGCCCCCTGGCTCCGCAGCTCCGCGACACGCGCTTGGATCAGCGCGAGGGACTCCATGAGGTCCATCGGATTGCTTGCGGTGTCGCCGACATCTGCGACCCGGCAGAGTGCATAGGGTTCTGTGCGGGTGACCGGGTGAACGCGGCGCAGCATCGAGGACATGCTGCGCATCTCGCGCGGGCCGTGGCGGGCACCGGGACGATTGGTGGTGCCCCCGTCGAAGGGAACTCCAAGCAAAGCAATATCAAGACTATTCGCTTGGATCAGTTGCGGCAGTCGCATGAAGGTGATCGGCCCAGCAAAGCGCGGCGTAATCGTCCCATCGAGGGGTTGCGGCCAATCGTTATCAGATTGCATGAAAGCTCCAGGAACCAGCGTTTAGAGGAAGTCGTGAGCCTTCGGCAGGGCCGGTTTTGTAGCATCGGGATCCTTTAGAAAGGCGTTGCTAAGGAAGTTTTGTCGTTCCGGCAGCCGCCCGAAGCTCTCGACCGGGGCGACCGAACGCCTTGCCGACGATGTCGGAAACACTCTCCCGTTGGCGAAGCTCACGCCACAGGTCCTTAGGCTCGATCCCCGCGTCCACCAGCAAGACCATGAGATGATAAAAGACATCCGCCGCCTCAGCGATCTTGGCAGGCCTGTCGTTGCCGAGGGCCTCGATGATCAGCTCGACGACCTCCTCGCCGAGCTTCTTCGCAACCCTTTGCGTCCCGCGGGCAATCAGCCGCGCGGAATGCGAGGTCGGCATGAAATCGACCGAGCGCCGCGACTCGATCAGAGACCAGAACAGATCCAGAATTTCCGCG
>JAQGHY010000125.1 GCA_028291455.1 Rubritepida sp.
GACGGGGATGGCCGGCGCGGCCGTCGCCCAGACCTCTGGCGGCTTCCAGGATTCGGGGCTGGTGGGCCGGCTGGAAGGTGCGACGATCCTCGTCGACGCCCCCCGCCCCGTGCAGCTCAAGGAAGCGCCGATGCTGGCCGAGCTGGTGCGCGCCGGGCGGCTGCCGCCGGTGGAGCAGCGCCTGCCGCAGGACGTGATGGTCATCCAGCCGCTGCGCAGCATCGGCAAGTACGGCGGCACCTGGCGTCGCGGCTTCATCGGCCCGGGCGACAGCGAGAACGGCAACCGCATCATGTCGGCCGACAAGCCGCTCTTCTTCGATGCCAGCGGCACGCAGCTCATGCCCTGCCTCGCCAAGGGCTACGAGGTCAGCGAGGACGGCAAGCGCACCACGCTGCACCTGCGCCGTGGCCTGCGCTGGTCGGACGGCACGCCGGCCACGGCGGATGACTGGCTGTTCTATTTCCAGGACATCTACACCAATCGCGACCTGGTCCCGGCCCCGGCGCCGGAGCTTTCCTCCAACGGCAAGCCCGGCCGCATGGTGAAGGTGGACGACCACACCATCGCCTTCGAATTCGACGAGCCCTACTTCCTGTTCCCGCAGCTCCTGGCCGGCGACACGCTGGTCGGCGGCGGCAACACGCGGCTGCAGTCCCAAGGGCAGACCTATGGGCTCTACGCGCCGGCGCGTTACCTCAGCCGCTTCCTGCCCAAGAACACGCCGCTGGAGACGCTGACTGCGCAGGCCCGCACGGCGGGTTTCGGCAATTGGGTCGAGCACTTCAAATACGCCTCGGACTGGCGGCTGAACCGCGACCTGCCGACGCTCTGCGCCTGGAAGATGGTCCAGCCGATCAACACGCAGCTCTGGGTGCTCGAGCGGAACCCCTACTACTACGCCGTCGATACCGAGGGGCAGCAGCTCCCCTATATCGACCGCGTGCAGATGACGCTGGCGGAGAACCCCGAGGTCGTGAACCTGCGCGCCATCGCCGGTGAATACGATTACCAGGAGCGTTTCATCGACCTCGGCAAGCTGCCGGTCATCATCGAGAACCAGCAGCGCAGCCGCTACAAGGTGCATCTGGACCCCGGCTTCAACGGCGCGGATTCCGTGCTCTTCCCGACGCTGACCTATACCGAGGACCGCGAGATCGGCGACCTCCTACGCAAGGTCGAGTTCCGCCGCGCGCTGGCGCTAGGCATCGACCGCGAGCAGCTCAACGAGGCCTTCTGGCTCGGCCTGGGCACACCCGGCTCCGTGGTCCCCGACGACAGCCTCCCCGAGAGCCCCGGGCCGGAATGGCGGCAGCGGTGGTCTACCCACGATCCCATCCAGGCGGCCCGCCTGCTCGACGGCATCGGGCTGAACCGCAAGGATCGCGACGGCTTCCGCCTGCGCCGCGACAACGGCCAGCGCCTGCGGATCGAGATCGCCGTGGGGCAGACCCTCTCGCCCACCTGGCCGCAGCAGGCCGAGATGATCGTGCAGCATTGGCGCGGCATCGGCATCGCGGCCGACGTGAAGGTGATGGAGCGCAGCCTCTGGTACACGCGCGCCTATACCGACCAGCACCAGATCGCGCTCTGGACCAACAACGGCACGGAGAGCCTGTACCTCTATCCGCGCTACGTCCTGCCCGTGGACCCCATCGGCGGCGTGATCAGCAATGTCTACGCCGCCTGGTTCGCCTCGAACGGCGTGCGCGGCGAGGCGCCGCCCGATCCCGAGATGATGCGCGCTTTCGGGCTGATGCGCGCGGCCACCGGCCAGCGGCTGGAGCAGCGCAACGAGACCGCGAAGGAAATCTGGAAGATCGCGGTGGAGCAGCAATGGGGCATCGGGCTGGTGGGGCTGTCGCCGGCCTTCATGGGCGTGCGCGTGGTGAGCGACCGGCTGGAGAACGTGCCCGGCCGCACCGGCATCTCGCAGCATTGCCGCACGCCCTGGGGCGCCCATCCGGAGCAATGGTACTTCAAGAGTTGAGGCATCCGGTGCGGGCCCATTAAGCCCGCACCGTCGCCCCGAGTATCATTCCAGCCCATCGGACCGCCGCTGGCGAAACTTCACCGCTCCTGATCGGTTGTCCGAGCACATCAAGGATGGGTGCCATGGGCCGGATCGGACGGATGCTTAAGGACACGGGCGCAGGCTTCCTGGCCGACGACTGCCTGACGCGCGCGGCGAGCATCGCCTATTTCACGCTGTTTTCCGTCGGACCCCTGCTGTTCATCGCCACGGGCATCGCGGGCATGGTTTTCGGCCGCGATCAGATCGACGAAGCCCTGGCCGCCCAGATGACGGGGATGCTGGGCGAACGGGCCGCGGGCGATGTCCAGAAGATGGCCGACGGCGCGCTTGGGGACGCCCGCGGCGGATGGGCCATCGCCATCGGGCTCGGAACCCTCCTGCTGACGGCCGGAGGAGCCTTCGGAGCGCTCCAAACCGCCCTCAATGCCGTCTGGAAGACCGAGGTGCCGGAAGCCGGCTCGATCGTGGAGACGGTCTCCCGCATCGTGAAGGCGAAGGCGGCGGCCCTTGGCCTCGTCGCATCGACGGGCTTTATCCTCATCGCGTCGCTGTCGGTCAGCGCGGTGATCACGTCGCTGGGCTCATGGTTGGATGGCGTGCTGCCGGGCGGCGCCGTCGTCGCCTTCACGTTGAATCTCCTGGTCACCATTTGCATCCTGACGCTGCTCTTCGCGTGCATTTTCAAGATCCTGCCCGATCGCAAGCTCGCCTGGCGGGACGTTCTCGTCGGAGCCCTGGCAACGGCACTTCTCTTCACGGCAGGCAAGGCCATCATCGGGTTGTACATCGGCCACAGCAACGTCGCGGCGGGATTTGGCGCTGCCGGCACGATGATCGTCGTGCTCGTCTGGCTCTACTACTCGGCGGTGATTTTCCTCGCGGGCGCGGAGTTCACGCGCGCCTGGGCCAACCGCAACGGCTCCAAGCAGTCGGCGCCGGTACCCGCCAAGGCGGACGAGGCCCGCGGCGCCCCCGCGTGACGACGGCGGCGGGCGTTGTTGGGCAGGCGCAGCCCCCGCCCGACGAAGCGGTCTAGGAATTCGTGGCCTTTACCCCGGCTCAATTTTCTCTGGTTGATCGCCGGGGCCGGGCATACAGTCCCGCTCCATGGAGACTTTGATCCGCCCGGTGCCGCTGGACGAAGTGATCATCTCGGATGAGTTGAACCGCCGTATCCCCGCGCAGCCGGACTACTTGAAGGAAAAGCTCGCCGTCTACGATCTCGCGTCGCGGATGGTGGATCATCCCGACGAACTGCTTCCCCGCTTCGTCGACATTGCCATGGAATTGACCGGCGGCATCTCCGCCGGCCTCAGTCTTTATGAGGAGGCGCCCGGGCCCGGCGTGTTCCGCTGGCGCCACCTGCGCGGCACCCTCGCGAGCTTCGACGGCGCCACGACGCCCCGCAACTTCAGCCCCTGCGGCGTGACCCTGGACGCGAACGCGCCGGTTCTCGCCCTGCACGCCGAGCGATATTACGACTGGATATCCGCCGCTGACATCGTGGTGCCGGAGGTGCTGCTGGTCCCTCTCCGGCGCCGTGACGGGACACCCTTCGGCACTCTGTGGATCGTCTCGGAGGAGGTAGGGCACTTCGACGGCGGCCACGCCCGCGCCATGACCGAACTTGCATCGTTCATCGCCATGGCACTTCGCATGGCCGACGGCGAGGAACAGCTGAAGCGGGCCTTGGCCGAGCAGGAGACGCTGGCGCGCGAGATGAGCCACCGCCTCAAGAACCTGCTTGCCATCACGCAGGGGATGATCCGCATCACCGCGAAGGGCAGCGAGACGCCCGACGAGATGGCCGATACGCTGATAGGCCGGCTGCAAGCCCTTTCGCGCGCGAATATCCTCGTCCGCCGTCATCCCTCCGCCGGTCCGGCGGCGGCCGTGAGCGACCTGGGGGATCTGATACGCACGATCATCCTGCCGCATGACGACACCCCGCCCGGCGACGCTTCACGCTTCTCGGTTTGCGGCCCGCCGATCCGGTGCGGCGAGCATGCGGTCAACGGCATAGCCCTGGTCTTCCACGAACTTGCCACGAACGCGGTCAAATACGGCGGCCTCGCTTTGCCAGCCGGCCGCATAAAGATCGCCTGGCATCTCGAGGACGAGACGGTGCATCTGCAATGGATCGAGCGTGGCGGGCCGCCGGTCGATGGACCGCCGACCTCTCATGGGTTCGGAACCGCCCTGGTGGACAGGACCGTGATCGGCCAGCTGGGCGGCGAGCTGAACCACGACTGGCAGCGCGATGGATTGGTCGTGACGCTGGCGCTGCCGATGGACAGGCTTTCGGATTAGCCAGCGCCCGCTTAAGCCGCCCGAGCTCTCAAAAGCCTAGCCGAAATCGTAATCCCAGCCGATCCAGGCGCAGAGTCCGCGCCCCATGACGCGTTCGAGGTCCTGGCCCCGCAACCAGGGCAGTTCCTCCGTGAACAAGGTCACGCATTGCCGGTAGCTGCAGGGCATGCGGGTGATGTCGGTGCCCCAGAAAAACCGCTCAGGCCCGAAGGCGTCGAAGAGGCGGTGCAACCCGTCCTGGATGTTGCGGTACGGATAGGCCGCGGTCGAATAATCCGGCGCGCCGGTCGCCTTCACCGCGACATTGGGCAGCTTCGCCAGCGCCACCAGCTCGTCCAGCCGGGCGAACGCTGCCGCGTCCTTGGCCATCCGCACCAGCCCGCAATGGTCGAGGATGAGCTTCAGCCCCGGATGCGCCTCGGCGATCCGGCGGAAATCATCGAGAAAGAGGCTGCCCATCGTGGCGATGGCGACCCCCTCGCGCTCGGCGGCCGGCCAGAGCCAGTCCAGCGTGCCGTCTAGTAGCCAGGCCTGCTGCTCCGGCAGGATGAGCGGCCAGCGCAGTCCCATCATGCCCGGCTGCTTCCGCCAGCCCTCGATCAGGTGACGGTTCTCCGGCCGGTTCGGGGGAAACTGGCCCATCACGGCGAAGCGCGCGGGATATCGCCCGGCCGCATCGACGGCGAGGGCGTTGGCGTCGGGATCCCAACTGCAGGGCGGGTGGATCAGCGCGGCGTCCACGCCGGCCTCGTCCATCTCGGCCAGCATCTCCTCGGCGGTGAAGACCGGCACCTGGCGGTGCATGTGCCCAGGCGTGCCCTGCCCCCAGATATGGATCTGCGCGTCGATGATCTTCATGCCGGCCGCAACCCCGCCCGTACCGCCGCCGCCTGGGTGCGGCGCAGCTCCGTCTCCAGGAAGTCGGCAAAACCCGCGGGGGTGCGCTCCTGTTCGACCGCGACCTCGCTGCCCGTCTCGTTGAGGCGGCGGCGGGTGTCCGGCCGGGCCAGCGCGGCCGCCAGCGCCGCGGCGAGCGTGGCCTGCACCTCGGCCGGCGGGTTGGCCGGCAGCACGACGCCGAGGAAAGCGGCCTCCCGGAAGCCGGCGACGCCCGCCTCCTCCGCCGTGGGGATGTCGGGTGCCAGCACCGAGCGCGCGGCGGTCGCCACCGCGAGGATGCGGATCTGCCGGCCGCGGTGGAGTGGCAGGGCCGTGCTGATTTCGGTGATGGCGGAATCCATATTCCCAGCCAGAAGATCGGTCACGATCTGCGATCCGCTCGGATAGGGAACGTGCTGCAGCGTGAGCCCTGTCAGCGCGGCGAAGCTGGCGATGGCCAGGTGGCCGCTGCTGCCCACGCCGGAACTGCCGACCGTCACCTGCCCCCGATTCTCCTCGGCATAGGCGATGAACTCGCGCAGGTCGCGCACCGGCAAACCAGGCTTCACCACGATGGTCAGCGGCGTGCGGCAGACCAGCCCGATCGGCGCAAAATCGCGCAGCGGGTCATAGCCGAGGTTGGGCTGGATGGACGGGTTCACCGTCATCGGGCCGTTGCTGCCGATCATGATGCTGTAGCCGTCGGCCCGGCTGCGCGCCATTTGCAGCGAGGCGACGCTGCCGCCGGCGCCCGGCCGGTTCTCCACCACGACGGGCTGGCCGAGGATCTCCGACAGGGGCAGCGCCAGGATGCGCGCGACGACATCGGTATTCCCACCGGGCGCATAGGGCACGACCATGCGCAGGGAGCGCTCGGGAAAGGCGGCGGCCGCGGCCCGGCGGGCGGCGGCGAGCATCGGCAGCGCCAGAAGGGCGCGACGTGAGGTAGGCATGGGCTTTTCCTCCTTCTTCTTGTTGTTGTTTGAACCGCCTAGCCGCCGAAAAGCGGCTCCGCCACGCCCTTCACACCGAGCCCGTGCACTTCGAACAGGGCGCCGGCCAGCGGCTGCCTCGCTCGCTCGGCTTCATCCAGGAAAACGGTCCCCGACGTAACGTAGAGCACGTCCAGGTCCGGCCCGCCGAAATTGCACATGGTGGGGTGCGAGACCGGCAGGCGGACGATGCGGTCGAGCCGCCCCAGCGGATCGAAGCGGCCGACCGACCAGTCGCCCAGCAGCGCGCACCAGTAGTACCCCTCGGCATCGAAGGTCGCGCCATCCACGCGCCAGGGCAGGTTGTGCGTGGTGAGGTACACGGCGCGGTTCGAGACGGTGCCGGCATCGAGGTCGAGGTCGTAGCGGTAGAAGGTCTGGGCGGTGCTGTCTCCGAAGACCAATGTCCGGTCGTCCGGGCTGAAGGCCATGCCGTTGGACACGATGAAGCCGGTGTCCATCTTGTGGCAGGTGAAGTCGGGGTCGAAGCGATAGAGCGAGCCCGTGCCCTCCTCGTTGCCCGGATTGCGCGAGCCCACCCAATAGCGGCCGCGCCGGTCGCAGCGGCCGTCGTTCAGGCGGTTCTCGGGCAGGTCGGGCTCGGGATCGAGGAGGTGGCTGATCGCTCCGGTCTCGAGATCGACGGCCGCGAAACCCGTCTTCAGGCCGGCGATGATCCCGCCGTTCTTCCGGAACACGTAGGAACCGATATTGGTGGGCATCGCCCAGGTGCGAACCGTGCCGTCCTTGTTGAGGCGCTGCAGCGAGGGCTTGCGCGTATCAACCCAGTAGAGAACCTGCTCGGTCGGGTGCCACATGGGGATTTCGCCCACGATGTTCTGCGCCTCATAGGCCACCCGTATTTCGGGCTTGATCACCTTCGGCATTCCACATTCCCTTTCGCTTCTTATCAGGCGCGCTGCGTCGCCTTGCATGGGCACTAGGCGGCGCGCCGCAGCTTGCCTACACTCCATTCATGAAAGCGCTTTCTTTTGGCGCGCGCAATCGTGGGTCAACCGCGATCGGGTCGAGGAAACGGAACATGGGCAGCATCCATGAATGATTGGCACAAGCTGAAGGATCGCATCGCGATCGTCGGTGTCGGCAACACGCCCTATGGCAACTTCCCGGAGATCGACGATTACGGCCTGGGCGCGCGGGCCTTCCGCAGTGCGGTCGAGGATTGCGGCATCGAGAAGGACAAGATCGACGGGCTGCTGGTCTGCCGCGTGCCGCATTACGCACGCATGGGCGAGATCCTCGGCCTCAACCCGCGCTGGACCATTCAGATGCCGCCGCACGGCCGCATGTCGGGCATGGCGATCATCGAGGCCGCCGCCGCGCTCGATGCCGGGCTCTGCGATTATGCCGCGCTGATCTACGCCAATATCGGCCGTTCGCGCCGCGTGAACTATGGCGGCGAGGAGAGCCCGGGCGTCTGGGATCCCTGGGGCTTCACCTCGCCGGGCGCTGCCCATGCGATGATGTTCCAGCGTCATCGCGCGCTCTACGGCACCACCACCCGGCAGCTCGCAGAGGTCTCGGTCGCCTTCCGCCACCATGCCTGCCTGAACCCGGCCGCGGTGATGAAGCAACCCATCACCATCGACGATCACGAGGCCGCGCGTCCGATCACGGAACCGCTGCGCCTGCTGGATTATTGCCTCATCAACGACGGCGCCGTCTGCATCATCATGACCACGAAGGAGCGCGCGAAGGATCTGAAGAAGCGGCCCGTGATGATCTCGGGCATCGGCGCGCGCGAGGCCTATAGCACCAGCTCCATCGGCAATTTCGACCTCAACTTCTGGTACGACGAAATGCGGGACGTGGGCGCGCAGGCCTATGGCATGGCCGGCGTCGGCCCTGCCGATGTCGATGCGCTGATGTGCTACGACAATTTCAGCCCGACCGTGCTGTTCAGCCTGGAGGGCCTCGGCTTCTGCGAGCAGGGCGAGGCCGGCGCCTTCGTCGAGGGCGGCGCGCTGAAACTCGGCGGCAGGCTGCCGACGAACACCGATGGCGGGCATCTCTCCAACTCCTATATGCAGGGCTGGGCGCTCAACATCGAGGCGGTCCGCCAGATCCGCGGCGAGTGCGGGGAGCGCCAGGTTCCGGACGCGCAGGTCGTCCAGTATTGCGGCGCGACGCCCTGCTCGCGCTCCATCATCTACACGCCGGGTTGAGGGAGCCACCGATGCAAACCGACATCGCCAAGCCGCGCCCCAAGATCGACAATGTCTCGCGGGGATTCTGGGATCACGCCCGGGCGGAAAGGCTCTCCGTGCAAACCTGTGCGGCTTGTGGGGAAAAGCACTTTCCCGGCTCGCCCGTCTGCCCGAAATGCCTCTCCGAGGATCAGTCCTGGGTGCCGGTTTCCGGCCGCGGCAAGCTTCTGTCCTGGGTGCGGTTCCACCGCGCCTATTGGGACAGCTTCCGCGAAGACCTGCCCTACCTCGTCTGCCTCGTGGGCCTGGACGAGGGGCCGATGCTGGTGAGCAACCTCGTCGGCGTGGAGCCGGAGGCCATCGCCATCGGGGCCGAGGTCGAGGTGGTCTTCGAGAAGGTCGACGAGGAGCTGACGCTGCCGAAATTCCGCCTACGCGGCTGATCCGGCGAGCCGGCATGACCATCAAGCCAAGAGCCAAGATCCGGATCGAGGAGGTGGCGCGTACGGCCGGCGTCTCCGCCGCCACCGTCTCGCGCGCGCTGAACAATCCCGCCTTGGTGAGTCCGCAGCTGCGGGCGAAGGTGGAGAAGGCCGCGAAGAAGCTCGGCTACGTCGCGCATGGCGCGGCCCGCGCGCTGGCGTCGCGCCGCTCCCACGCGCTCGGCGCCGTGGTGCCGACGCTGGGCAACACCATTTTCTCGGATGCGATCGGCGCCTTCCAGCGGCGGCTCGAGGCCGAGAACTACACCATGCTGCTCGCGACCTCCGACTATGACGAGGAGGTCGAGTACCGCAACGTGCGAACCATGATCGAGCGCGGCGTCGATGGGCTGATGCTGGTCGGCGCCACGCATGGCAAGGCCCTCTACGACCTGCTCGAAGCCTCCGGCGTGCCCTTCGTCCAGACCTGGGCCCCGGCCAAGGCCAGCCCCTACCCCACCATCGGCTACGACAACACCGCGCTGACGCGGATCGTGGTGGACCATCTGGCCGGGCTGGGCCATCGCGACATCGGCATGGTCGCCGGCCTCAGGCGGAACAACGACCGGGTGCGGGCGCGCCTCGTGGGCATGCGCGCGGCGATGCGCCGCCACCGCCTGCCGCTGCCCGCAAGCCGCATCGTCTTCACCGACTACCGGATCGACGCGGTGCGCGCCGCCTTCCGCGAAATGCAGCGACGCGGCCCGATGCCGACGGCCCTGGTCGCCAACAACGACATCGTGGCGCTCGGGCTGATGCTGGAAGCCCAGTCCCAGGGCATCCGCGTGCCGAGGCAGCTCTCCATCGTCGGTGTCGGAGACCTCGAGGTGGCGGCGCATCTGCACCCCCCGCTCACGACCATCCGCACGCCCAAGCAGACCATCGGCACGCTGGCGGCGGAATACCTGCTCGCCCGCATCCACGATCGGCCCGTCGAGCTGCCGGCCGAGCTCGCCCTCGAACTGGTGTTGCGTGGCACGACGGCCCCGCCGCCCCGCAAGGACAAGACAGTATGAACACCGACGCCAACGGCCCGCCCCGCCAGGATGCCGGCCATCTTCCCGGCATGCTCGCGGGAATCCGGGTCATCGAGATCGCGGACGAGACCGGCGAATATGTCGGGCTCACGCTGGCCGGGCTGGGTGCGGACGTGATCAAGGTGGAAGCGCTTTCAGGCTCGCCGACGCGCCAGATCGGCCCCTTCCTGGACGACGAGCCCGGGCCCGAGCGTTCGCTGCATTTCTGGAACTACAACCGTGGCAAGCGCTCCGTCGTGGCGGACCTCGAATCGGCGGAGGGCGTGGCCGATCTTCGGCGGTTGCTGGCCTCGGCCGATATCCTGCTCGACGCCAGCCGCGGCGCGGCCGGCCGGGCGCTCGGCGTGGAACCCAAGGGCATCGCCGCGCTCTTTCCCGGCCTGATCGCGGCGCGGATCACGCCCTTCGGCGACGAGGGGCCGTGGAAGGATCACAAGGCCAGCGACCTCGTGCACCTCGCTTTGGCCGGCATCATGATGAATTGCGGCTACGACCCCGATCCGGCGCGGCACTACGACCTGCCGCCGATCGCGCCGCAGCTCTGGCATGCCTATCACATCGCCGGCGACCAGGCGGTCGTGGGCATCATCGCGGCCCTGCTGCATCGCCTGCACACGGGCGAAGGGCAGGATATCGGCGTCGCGATCCACGATGCAGTGTCCAAGAACACCGAGCTCGACGTCATGTCCTGGGTGATGCGGCGCGCGCCGCTCTACCGGCAGACCTGCCGCCATGCCATCGAGAACGCAACGCATGTCCCCTCCATCGGCCACACCAAGGACGGCCGCTGGTACATCGCGGCCGGGGTGTCGGTGCGCGACCAGACGAACCTCGTGCCCTACCTCGCCAAATATGGAATGCAGGCCGACCTCGCGTTGCCGGGCGGCGAGGGCCCGGTCACCCAGGCCCGCAGCGTCCCCGGCTCGGGCGCCAGCGACGAAGGCAAGGCGCATGTGGCGGAGATCGTGCAGCGCTTCATCCGCTCGCACCGCTACGACACCATGCCATGGCGGGAAGCACAGGATGCCGGCCTGCTCTGGGCACCGCTGCGCAAGCCGCAGGAGAATGTGGCGGATGTTCACTGGCAGACGCGCGGCACCTTCGCTGAGGTCGAACATCCCGAGCATGGACGCAGCTTCCACTACCCGGTCAGCCGCTGGCTCTCGACCGGCACCAGCTGGCAGGCGGGCCGCCGCGCGCCGCTGCTGGGCGAGGACACGGACGCCGTCCTGGCCACGCTGACGCCGCGCGTGCCGACCCAGCCGGCGCGGCCGCGTGCCGCCGGCCCGGCGAGGCTTTCCGGCTGGAACAAGCCCTTCCCGCTGCAGGGCGTGCGGATCTTCGACTTCTCCTGGTTTCTCGCCTCTGCCGGTGGGACGCGTTTCGCGGCGGCGCTGGGCGCTGAAGTCATCAAGGTGGAGTGGAAGGCCAATCCGGACACGCGGCTGGCGGCGATGTCGCCGGTCGGCGGGCGCGAGGCGCGCCGTGCCGCCACAGCCCCGCTCAAGGGCGTCACCGACTCGGACATGGGCGGGCAGTTCAACAACAAGAATGCCGGCAAGAGCGGGATATCGCTGAACATCCGCCATCCCAAGGGGCTGGAGATCGCCCGCAAGCTCATCGCCCAGTCGGATGTGGTGGCGGAGGGCTTCTCGCCCGGCGTGCTGCAGCGCCTCGGCCTCGGCTACGACGTGCAGAAGTCCCTGCGGCCGGACATCATCTATGTGCAGCAATCCGGCATGGGCGGCGTGGGCACCTATGGGCGCTTCCGCACCATCGGGCCGGTGGCCGCTGCCTTCGCCGGCACCTCGGAGATGTCGGGCCTGCCGGAGCCCGCGATGCCCGCGGGCTGGGGGTATTCCTTCCTCGACTGGATCGGCGCCTACAGCTTCGCCACCGCGATCATGGGGGCCCTGTTTCACCGCGACCGCACCGGGCAAGGGCAATGGATCGATTCCTCGCAATGCGAATCCGGCATCTTTCTCGGCGGCGTGCCGGTGCTGGACTGGTCTGCCAACGGGCGCATCTGGTCGCGCATCGGAAATCGCTCGCCCTATAAGGCGGCCGCGCCGCATGGCGCCTATCGCTGCGCGGGAACCGACCGCTGGATCGCCATCGCCTGCTTCGACGAGGCCGACTGGCAAGCGCTGGCGCGCACGGCCGGCCACCCCGGCTGGCTCACCGACCCACGCTTCGCCACCCTCGAAAGCCGCCTGCTGCACCAGGACGCGCTGGACGCCGCCGTCACCGGATGGACGGCCGGACAGGACGCATATGCCTGCATGGAGGCGCTGCAAAAGGCGGGCGTCGCCGCCGGCGTCTGCCAGAACGCGGAGGACCGCTGCGACCGCGATCCGCAGCTCGCGGCGCTGAACTGGTTCACCGAGGTCACGGGGACGAAGTTCGGCCGCTGGCCGGTGACGGAGTTGCCGATGAAGCTCGCGGCCACGCCGCCCTATAGCGGCGGCATCATCGATCGCGGCGCGCCGGGCTATGGCGAGGACAATGCGCGCATCCTCGGCGAATTGCTGGGCTATTCGGCGGAGCAGGTCGCGGCCCTCGCCGAGGAGGGCGTGATCTGACATGGCAGCCGCGGAAGACAACATCGTCTTCATCGGCGACATCCATCGCCAATGGCACCATGTCGTCCGCGGGCTGGCGGGACTGGAGCACAAGCCCGCTGTGGCCGTCCTGCTCGGGGACATGGAATGCGACCGCCCGCTCGACGAGGTCGCCGCGCCGCTGATCGAGGCCGGGATCGACGTGCGCTGGATCTGGGGCAACCACGATTATGACGGCGGCCCGGAGATGTGGGCGAACCTCACCGATCCCGCCCGCAATCCACACACGCGCGACGGCGTGCTGAACGCGCGCGTGGTCGAGATCGCAGGGCTTCGCATCGCTGGCCTCGGCGGGACTTTCCGGCGCCGCGTCTGGGAGCCGCCGCACGGGCGCCGGCTGCAGGGCCGCTCGGAACTCGCCGCCGATGTCGCCACGCTCGGCGCCGACTGGTCGGAGAAGCAGCGCGCGGGGATGGCGGATGCGCTGGCCGCCATGGCCATCTGGCCCGAGGATTACGACGCCCTGGCCGCCCTTGGAGCCGACGTGCTGGTGACGCATGAGGCGCCGTCGAGCCATCCGCAGGGCTTTGCCGCGATCGACGATCTTGCCCGTGCCATGGGTGCGCGGCTGGTGATCCATGGCCACCACCATGTCTGCTACCGCGCCCGTGCCGGGGATGGCCTCGAAGTCCAGGGCGTCGGCGCCGGCTGGGCCCTGGGGCTCGACGGCAGGGCCTGGTGGCCGGGCGAGGCCGACCGTTGGCTCGGGGCATTCCCGAAGCCATGGCAGCCAACATAAAAAAGGGAATAGGGACGATGCGCATCACGGATTTGGAGGGCAAGGCCGTCCTCGTCACCGGGGCCTCCACCGGCATCGGCGCGGCGGTCGCCAAGGGCTTCGCGGCGCAGGGCGCGCGCGTCGCCGTCCATTGCAATGCCAGCCGCTCCGCCGCCGAGGAGGTCGCCGCCGGGATCAGGGCGGCCGGCGGCTCGGCCATCGTGCTCCAGGCCGATGTCCGCTCCGTCGAGGCATGCACGCGATTGATCGGCGAGGCCCATGCCGCGCTCGGCGGGCTGGACATCCTGGTGAACAATGCCGGCGGCGTCGTCCGCCGCCAGCCGTTGCGCGACATCGACGACGCGCTCTACGACGACATCGTCCAGCTCAACGCGCGCTCGGTCTTCGCCTGCTCGCGCGCCGCCATTCCGCTGATGGATGCGGGTGGGGGCGGCTGCATCATCTCCACCACCTCGCTCGCCGCACGCAATGGCGGCGGCAGCAAGTCCACGCTTTACGCGGCGTCCAAGGCCTTCGTTTCCAATTTCACGCGCGGGCTCGCCAAGGAGGTCGCGCGCCACGGCATCCGCGTGAATGCCGTCGCACCCGGCGTGATCGGCAAGCCGAACCAGGGGAAGACCATGCCCGCCCATCAGCTCGAAGGCGCCATCAAGCTCACGCCGATGCGGCGGATCGGCACCGTCGAGGAATGCGTCGGCGCCTACCTCTTCCTCGCCTCCAATGAGATGGCGGGCTTCATCACCGGGCAGGTCATCGAGGTGAATGGCGGGCTGCAAATGCCCTGACCGGGCCGGCCAAGAACCTAGGGAGGAACATAACGATGAACATCGATATCCTGCGAAGGACGCTGCTGGGCACGGCCCCGTTCGCCTTCGGCGCAGCCCACGCGCAGACCGCCTATCCCGACCGCCCGATCCGCGTCGTCGTCCCCTATGCGGCCGGCGGCGGCACCGATGTGACGGCGCGCGCGGCGACGCAGCGTCTCACCGCCGAGCTCGGGCAGCAGATGCCGGTGGACAATCGCACCGGCGCCAACACGGCCATCGGCGCCGAATACGTCGCGCGGTCCCGCCCGGATGGCTACACGCTCCTCGTCTCCGGCTCGACCACCTTCGTGCTGCTGCCGTTGCTGGCGCGGCGGCTGCCCTTCCAGACGAGCGACTTCGCGCCCGTCTCGCAGCTCACGCGCTTTCCCATGGCCTGCGTGGTGAATGCTTCTGTCCAGGGCGGCTTTCCCGAGATCGTCGCCCGCATCCGGCAGGCGCCCTCGGAATTCGTCTACGCCCATACCGGCATCGGCAGCTCCGGCCACCTGATGGGCGAGCGCCTGTTCATGACGCACGGGCTGCGGCTGACCTCCGTGCCCTATCGCGGCTTCGCGCCGACGCTGGTGGACATGATGGCGGGACAGATCCCCATGACCTTCGAATCCGTGCCCGCGGTGATGCCCTTCCATCGCGATGGCCGGGTCCGCATCGTGGCCGTCAGCAGCCCCGAGCGCTGGCCGAGCCTGCCCGACATCCCGACCTTCCGCGAGCTCGGCTACGCCTCGATGGCCTTTCATGGCTGGTTCGGCCTGGTGGCGCCCGCCTCGACCCCGGCGGCCATCGTCGAGCGCCTGTCCCAGGCGGTCGCGAAGATCAGCGCCGATCCTGGTTATCGCGAGGCGATCGACGCGACCGGGCAGCAGGTCGTGCACAATACGGCGGAGGAATTCGCCTCGCTCATCGCCACAGAGACCAACGAATGGCGCGCGGTGATCGAGCCCCTGCACATCAGCCTCGATTGAGGAGAGAAGGGAAGATGACAATGCCCCTCCCCACACCTGGCCGCAGGAGCCTGCTGGCCGGTGCTGCCGGCGCCGCGCTGGCGACGCCCGCGCTCGCCCAGCGGGAATATCCGATACGGCCCATCCGGATCATCGTGCCCTGGCTCGCCAGCGCAGCGGCGGACATCCAGCTGCGCGGGCTGGCGCAGGTCGCCACGCGCCATCTGGGTCAGCCCGTCATCGTCGAGAACCGCGCCGGCGCCAGCGGCATCCTCGGCGCCCAGCTCCTGGCGAACGAAGCGCAGGGCGACGGCTACCTGCTGACGCAGATGCACAATTCGGCGATGCGCGTGCCCTACATGATGCAGCGCGCCCCCTACGACGTGCAGCGCGATTTCAGCTTCGTGATCCGCCTCGTCGGCTATTCCTACGGCGTGGTCGTGCGACCGGACTCGCCCTGGCGCACCTGGCAGCAATTCGCCGATCACGTGAAGGCAAACCCTGGAAAAGTCAGCTTCGGCACGGCCGGCGTCGACACGACGCAGCATGTCGTGATGGAGCAGGCGGCCCGCATCGCGGGTTTCGACTGGGTGCATGTGCCCTTCCGCGGCGGCGGCGACGATGTCCAGGCGCTGCTCGGCGGCAATCTCGACGCCGTCGCCTCCTCCAGCCTCTGGTCCGAGATGGTCCAGGGTGGCCAGCTCCGCCTGCTCGTGTCCTTCGGCGAGGAGCGCATCCGCCGGTTCCCGGAGACGCCGACCTTGCGTGAATGCGGGATCGACGTCGCGCAGACCTCGCCCTACGGGCTGGTCGGGCCGAAGAACATGGATCCCGGCATCATGCGCGTCCTGCACGATGCGCTGCACCGTGCGCTGATGGACCCTCAGCACCTGGCCCTGATCGCACGGATGGACATGCCGCTCGCCTACCTCGACAGCGAGGCCTACGCCGCCAGCATTCCCGCTACGCTCGAGGAGCAGCGGAACGTCGTCCGCGAGCTCGGGCTGCGGATGTGAAGGAGATCGATATGGACGACATCAAGGTACTGGCCTCCGGCCTCGGCTTCCCGGAAGGGCCGGTCGTCATGAAGGACGGATCGGTCATTTTCGTGGAGCTGAACGGCGGCAAGGTGTCCAAGGTCGACGCCAAAGGCGCTTATTCCGTGCTTGGCCCGACGGCAGGCGGCCCGAACGGCCTCGCTCGGGGGCCGGACGGCATGCTCTACCTCTGCAACAACGGCGGGAGCCATTACGAGCCGGGCCACTTCGCGGGGCGCGGGCCGTCGCGGGACTACAAGGGCGGGTCCATCGAGCGCGTCGATCCCGCCACCGGAGCGCGCACCACGCTCTACACCGAATGCGGGGGTCACCGGCTCGCCGCACCGAACGACCTCGTCTTCGACCGCCACGGCGGTTTCTACTTCACCGACCTCGGCAAGCGCCGCGAGCGGGACCGCGACAATGGCGGGCTCTACTACGCGCTGCCGGACGGGTCGCGGATCGTCGAGGTTGCCTATCCGATCCTCTCGCCCAACGGCGTCGGCCTGTCGCCTGACGAGAAGACGCTCTACGTCGCGGACACCGAGACGGCTCGGCTCTGGGCTTTCGATATCGAGGCGCCCGGCGTGATCCGCAGGGAAGGCTTCCCCTCGCCGCATGGGGGGCGCTGCCTCGTGACGATGCCGGGGTTCTCCCGGTTCGACAGCCTCGCGGTTGAGGCTTCGGGAGATATCGCCGTCGCGACGCTCCTGGCCGGAACCATCACCGTGATCGCGCCCGATGGCGGCATCCGCCGGGAGGTGAAGATGCCGGATACGCATCCCACGAACATCTGCTTCGGTGGGCCGGACATGCGGACGGCTTATGTCACGCTGTCGCGGAAGGGCGATCTCGTGATGATGGACTGGCCGGTGGCTGGGCTTCGCCTCAATTTTCAGGAGTGACGCTGCGCCACGTGGCGGCCGACGATGCTGGCGACCCGAAGGCGATTGGCAGGGGACGATAAGCCTCCGTCTGGAACGGCGACAGATCGTATCGTCTCCAACAGCAACGGTTTGGATCGGCACCGGACCGAGGCCCACTTGGGCAACGTACCCATGAACGGAGAGTCCCGGCATCCGGCTGCAGGCCTCACCGTGTCGCCGCCGGGCCGCCGAGCAGCGCTTCCCAACGCTCCACCTCGGCCGAGACGAAGCGGGCGCTCTCGTCCAGGCTCGTCGCCGGAATGCGGTCCGTGCCGAACTCGGCGAAGCGCGACCGCAGTTCGGGCGTGGCAAGCGCGCGCAGGAGCGCCGCGTGCAGCGCATCGCGCAGGTCGGGCGGCATGGCCGAGGGGGCGAATACCCCCATCCAGACGCTCATCGAGGCCGGCACGCCCGCTTCCCGCAGCGTCGGCAGTTGCGGCGCGGAGGGGCTGCGCTCCGCGGTGGAAACGGCGATGGCCCGCGCCTGACCGTCGCGCGTGGTCATCAGCGCGGTGGAGCTCGCGTCGAACAGCATGGCGATGCGCCCGGCCAGGAGGTCGAGCGTCGCTGGCGCGCCGCCGCGATAGGGCACCTCGTTGAGGTTGACCTGGGCGGCACGCAGGAACATCAGCGCCGTCAGGCCGTTGACGCCCCCGGTGCCCGTGCTGCCGTAGTCGAAGCGGCCGGGGTTGGCACGGACCAGCGCGAGGAACTCCTGCAGATTGGTCGCCGGCACGGCATTCGCGATCATCAGGATCATCGGCGCTTCGCTGACGATGGTCATGGGGGTGAGCGCTTGCGTAATGTCGAGGCCCGGATTGGGCGCGATCAGCCGCAGCACCGAATACCCGTTGTTCGTGAAGAGGAGGGTGTGCCCGTCGGGCGCGGAGCGGGCCACCACCTCGGCGCCGATGCCGCCGCCCGCGCCTGCGCGGTTCTCGATCAGTACGGCGTAGGGCAACTGCCCCGTCAGGGTCTGCGCGAGGGCACGCGCCACCACGTCGGTTCCACCGCCGGGGGCGTAGGGCACGATCAGGCGGATCGTCCGCTGCGGCCAATCGGCAGCGGCGGCGGGAAGGGCCGCGAGGCCCAGTAAGGCGGCGAGCAGGGCCGTCCATCGGCGGCGCGCGGGCTGCGTCGTGGGGTTCTTTCTGGTCATTGTTGTTTTCTCCCTCGAACACGTGGTCGTCGGTCTTCAGTGGCGGCGCTGAGGCACTCCGTTCATGCGGGCGCGCCGGGTTTCCGCCCGCCCAGCGCGTAGGCGGCCTCGGTCAGGCGCATCACCGGCAGCATGGCGTCGAGCCCCGCAAGCGGCGGATCGCCGCGTCGCGCGCGAGCCAGCACGTCGGCGACGAAGGGCGCGTATTGGCCGACATTGGTGGTGTGCGTGCGGATCGTGCGGCGCGTGCCGTCGTTGGCGGTCAGCTCCACCGTCTCGGGATCGGTCACGACCAGGTAGTGGCGCGGGGTGCGCAGCGCGAAGTGCAGATCGAAATTGCTGGTCGGCGCGGGATAGAGGTAGCCCGTCTCCACCTGCGCCAGCGCGCCGCCCGGGCCGGCGAAGACGATGCTGCCGTAATCCTCCACGTCGTGGCCCCAGGCGGCGTTGGAGAAGCTGGCCGCGACCGGGCGCGCCGCCTCGCCCCAAAGGGCGTGGATGATGTCCACGAAGTGCACACCGAGATTGAGGATGCAGCCGCCGCCGGCCAGCACGGGGTCCAGGTTCCAGCCGCAACCGGCATCCAGGTAGCGCTGCGCGAAGCCGGCGATGAAGCGGAAGGACATGTGCTGCACGCCGCCATCCTCGGCGGCGAGGTCCTGCAGCAGCCGGAAGAAATCGCCGTTGCGCAGCACCAGCGGCACCGCGGCGAAGGCCCCGCGCGCCGCCGCCCGCGCGGCGATGCCAGCGACATCGGCAGTGTCGACACCGCAGGGCTTCTCGATGGCGAAGGGGATGCCCTCGTCGATGAGGAACTCGGCCTCGTCGGGCATATCCGCATGGCGGCCGAGGGCGAAGACGAAATCGGGACGGTGGCGGCGGCAGAGCTCGCGGAAATCGGCATCGGCGGGGCAGCCGTAACGCCGGCCGAGCGCGGCCGCCCGGGCAGGATCGGGGTCGGCCATGCCCCCGAGCGTGACGCCGGGCAGCGCCAGCGCGGGCTCCAGATAGAGCGGCAAATGCCAATGAGACGCGCCGATGAACGCGATCCGCATGCCGACGAACCTCCCGTGGCCGCTTCAGCGGCCTTGGCGAGACTATGGAGCAGGACAAAGAATCTGTCGACACATTGATTGCCATTCGGGCGTCATCCTGACATTCTTGCGATGAAATCGCCTTAAGTGTGGACAGTAAAAGACCACCCGGCAGGAGGACGGCGGCATGGATCTCGTCAACGACGCAGCGCGGGCGCTCATCGGCGTGCGCTCGGACTGGGTGCAAGCAACCCACCCGGTCGAGCCGAGCGAACTGCGCCGTTTCGTCCATGCCACCATGGACACGCATCCCCGCTCGCGGCCGGACGCCGAGGGCGGACGCTATGGCGGCCCCGTGGCTCCGCTGGCCTTCGCGGTGCACGCCTATCGCCGCCCCGCTTCGGACCCCGTCGATCCGCTCGAAGGCCGCGGCGATCCGGAATTCGATGGCGAGACCCGCGTGCTCCGCCCTCATCTACCGCGCATGCCCATTCCGCTCTCGGGCGTGTTGAACGGTGGCTACGAGTACGAGTTCTTCGGCCATGCCGGCGTGGGCGAGCAGATCTGGTGCCGCAGCACTTACCGCGACGTCCGCCAGCGCCAGGGGCGCAGCGGCCCCCTGGTGATCGTCACCATCGACGACGAATACGCCGCGGGCGAGGAGCGGCGGCCGCTGCTGCGCTCCACCACGAACCTCATCATCCGCTGAGCGGCCGGATGGACGCAGCCCCTCCCTCACCCGCCCTGGCGCCGCTTGCGGAGTTGCGCGTGCTGGAGCTCGGCTCCGACGTCTCGCTCGCCTTCGCCGCGCGGCTGCTGGCGGATCTCGG
>JAQGHY010000132.1 GCA_028291455.1 Rubritepida sp.
CCCGGACTGCGGCCTGGCTCATCGAGACGCGCGCGCAGGCCGTGTCGAGCAGGGAGACGCCCTTGTCGGGCAGCTGCCGCGCCCGGATGTAGCGGGCGGAAAGCCGCACCGTCTACCTCACCGCTTCGTCGAGGATGCGGACGCCGTGGTGCTTCTCCAGCGTGGCGACGAGGCCGCGCAGCATGGCATTGGCCAGCGGCAGGCTCGGCTCCTCGACCTTCACGACCTGGAAGCGGCGGGTGAGTGCTGCGTCCTTCTCGAAGTACTTCTTGTATTCGGCCCAGGTGGTGGCCGCGACGCAGCGCATCTCGCCGCGCGCCAGAGCCGGCTTCAGCAGATTGGCCGCGTCGTTCTGCCCCGCCGCGCCGCCGGCGCCGATCAGGGTATGCGCCTCGTCGATGAACATGATGACGGGCGTGGGCGAGGATTTGGCGGCGTCGATGACGCCCTTGAGGCGGTTCTCGAACTCGCCCTTCACGCCGGCGCCGGCCTGCAGCATGCCGAGGTCGAGCGACATCAGCCGTACCTTGGCCAGCGCCTCCGGCACGTCGCCCGAGGCGATGCGCAGCGCGAGACCTTCGACCACGGCCGTCTTGCCCACGCCGGCCTCGCCCGTGAGGATCGGATTGTTCTGGCGGCGGCGCGTCAGGATATCGATCATCTGCCGGATCTCGGCGTCGCGGCCGAGGATTGGATCGATCTTGCCGGCCCGCGCCTGAGCCGTGAGATCCGTGCAGAACTGCTCGAGCGGGCCGCCGGCACGCGGCGCGCCCTCGACGGCGGTACCGGTCGCAGCGCCCGGCGGCGCGGCGATGGAGGCCTGCGCCTCCTCGTCGCTGCCCTTTGTGAGCGATTCGAGATTCTTGCGCAGAGCGTCGGTCGGGATGTTGAGCAGCGTGGGCGCGCTGTCCTTCACCGTGCGCGCCAAGGCCTCGTCGCTGAGCAGCGCCGCCAGCATATGGCCGGTGCGAATCTTGCCCTGGTTGGCTTCGAGGCTGGCAATCATCCAGGCTTCGCGCAGCCACGTCACGATGTCCGGCGAGAGGGAGGGAGCACGGGCGTTGCCTGTGCGCATCTTGTCCAGCGCGCGCGTCAGTTCGGTGAGCACACGTCCCGCATCCACGCCCGACTGCTTGAGAATCAGCGAGACATCCGAGCCGGGGGTTTCGACAAGCTTCAGAAGAAGGTGTTCGATCTCGACATTGTAATGGCTGCGCGAAAGCGTCAGTCCAGCGGCTGCCTCAAGTTGCCGCCGGCCCAGCTCTGTGAGCCGTGCCACCAGGGATTTCAGATCGATCGCCACCATAGAGCCGTCGCCTCCGTCGCCGCGCAAACGCGCCACAAAAAGTTTTCTTCTGTGGGAAGCTACGGGCCGTTCTTACTCGCTGTCCAGGGAAGATCCATGACACCTTTCAACTTTGATGTGCATCGCATGTTCTTTTGCAACACTTCGGCTGGTTCGAAACAGTCATCGCATCACATCCTAAGAATCCGTTTCTGGAGCAGCCGTATCTGCGAGTAGCGAAGCGTTTCAAAGCTCCGCCGTCCTGGTCTAGTGTCGCATCGACTCCGCATGAAGTGCGGCAATCGGGGATGGTAGTTCGGATGGTCGATGACGTGGTGGATGTGGCCGCCCTGGTGGCGCCGGTCGGCGATGGCGACGGCGCGGGAGAGAATCTTCGCGACGATTACTCCCCGGCCTCCATCTACCAGAAACTGCGTGACGCCCGGTCCGAAGCGCGTGCCGAGGAGCGCGCGCGGGATAGCGAAGGTGAATCCGAAGGCGGCGTCGCCGAGGGCTGGCGCCAGGTGCGCCGCCTCGCCGTGGAGGCCCTGAGCAACAGCTCCAAGGATTTCGAAATCGCCGCCTGGTTGACGGAGGCGTTGGTCCGGCAGGAAGGCCTGGCCGGCCTCGCCTCCGGAGCGCGGGTGCTGACCGGGCTGCTCGAGCATCATTGGGATGCGGGCCATCCCCTGCCGGACGAGGAGGGGCTCGAAGGCCGCTCGGCGCCGCTTGGGGGACTCGCGGGCGGCGACACCGACGGCATGGTGATGCAGCCGCTGCGGCGTGGCCCGCTGTTCCGCCGGCCCTCGGGCGAGAGCTTCAGCATCTATCAATACGAGGCCTCCGCCGACACGGCGGGCCTGGCCGATGAGGCCCGCCGTGAGGTGCGCTACAGTCAGGGCGTCATCCCCCTCGACACCGTGGAGAACGAGGCGAAGTTCGACCGCCCCGCCTTGCATGCCACCGCCGCACTGGCCGCCGAGACGCTGGTCGCCTGGAAGGAATTCGAGGCGAAGAGCGACGAGCGATTCGGCCAGGACGCCCCTCCCACGCGCCGGGTCGCCGACCTGCTGAGCCGGATCGTCGAGGTCGCAAATCGGCTTGCGGGCGGCGCGGCGGAAGCGGCCGGCGATCCTGGGGCGGAAGCAGCGCCCGGCACCGCGTTCGCCCAAGGTGGAGCGGCGTCCGGCGGAGGCACAGGCGTCCCGGTTCTGGGCTTCAATCCCGCCGGGCGGGAGCAGGCCCTTCGCACGCTCGAACAGATCGCGGAATTCTTCCAGAAGTCGGAGCCGCACTCCTTCCTCGCCTATACGCTCACCGACGCCGCGCGACGCGGACGCATGACCCTGCCTGAATTGCTGGCCGAGGTTCTGCAGGACGAGGGCGCGCGCACCAGCATGCTCACCGCGCTCGGCATTCGGCCCGGAACGCTGGACGAACAGGCCTGAAATTATCTTCCGGGGACTGCAACCCAATCGAAAGTTTTGCAATCGCGACATTGACGCGGGGATTTGCGCTGCCCTAGGCTCCCGCCCTGCGGCGAGACGAGGCTGCCAAGGCTTCGATGCGTCACACCCAACCGGAATGCGGCGCTTCGGCGTCGGGGGAGAGGCTATGGCCAGCGTTCACGACAAGCTCAACCGCGTGCGGAAGCCGCGCGTCCACATCACATACGATGTCGAGACCGAAGGCGCCGCGATCGAACGCGAGCTGCCGTTCATCGTCGGCGTCATGGGCGATTTCGCCGGTGATCCCTCCGAGCCGCTGAAGCCGCTTGCCGAGCGGAAGTTCACGCAGATCGATCGCGACAACTTCAACGACGTCATGGCCCGCATCGCGCCCGCCCTGACCATGAAGGTCGAGAACACGCTGGCCGGCGACGGCAGCGAGATGGGCGTGAACCTGAAGTTCCGCCACATGGACGATTTCGAGCCGGCCAAGATCGCCGAGCAGGTGCCTGCGCTGAAGGCGCTGCTGGACACGCGCTCCAAGCTGCGGGACCTGATGAGCAAGGTCGACAATTCCGAGAAGCTCGAAGAGCTGCTGGACGAAGCCCTGCAGGACGAAGCCAAGTTGAAGCAGCTGTCCGACCAGCTCGGCCTCGGCAAAGAGGGGGGCTGAGCCATGAGCGGAACCCAGGCCCAACCCGGCGCAGCCGGCACGACGACGACCGAAGAGGGTGGCGTTTCCTTCCTCGACCAGGTGATCGGCGCCACGCGCCAGACCGAGAAGGACCGCGCGCAGGACCTCATCAAGGCCCTGACCGAGGAAGCGCTGAAGGGCACCGTCACCTACAGCAAGAACCTGACGCAGACCTTCAACCGCGCCATCGCCGAGATCGACCGCAAGCTTTCGGCCCAGCTGAACGCGATCATCCATCACGAGAAGTTCGTGAAGCTCGAGGGCTCCTGGCGCGGCCTCAACCACCTCGTCATGAATAGCGAGACGGGGACGAGCCTCAAGATCCGCCTTCTCCAGGCCTCGAAGCGCGAGTTGAACCGGGACCTGACGCGCGCCGTCGAATTCGATCAGAGCGGGCTGTTCAAGAAGATCTACGAGAACGAGTTCGGCACCCCCGGCGGCGAGCCCTACGGCGCGCTGATCGGCGACTACGAGTGGTCGAACCATCCCGACGACATCGAGACGCTGCGCCTCATGTCCAACGTCGCGGCGGCGGGCTTCGCGCCCTTCATCTCCGCGGCCGGCCCCGGCATGTTCGGCTTCTCCGACTATCGTGAGCTGTCCAAGCCTCGTGACCTCACGAAGATCTTCGAGACGCAGGAATACGCCAAGTGGCGCTCCTTCCGCGACAGCGAGGACAGCCGCTTCGTCACGCTGGTGCTGCCGCGCGTCATCGCCCGTCTGCCCTATGGCGAGAGCACGAAGCCGATCGAGGAATTCGCCTATGAGGAAGCGCCGTTCAACGCGGACGGCACGCCGCGCGCGATGGAGCACAACGACTATTGCTGGATGAACGCGGCCTATGTGCATGCCGCGCGCCTGACCGACGCCTTCGCCCAGTATGGCTGGTGCACCGCCATTCGCGGCGCCGAGGGCGGCGGCATGGTGACCAACCTGCCGACTCATACCTTCACCTCCGATGACGGCGACACCGATACAAAGTGCCCGACTGAAATCGGCATCACCGACCGCCGCGAGGCCGAGCTGTCCAACAACGGCTTCCTGCCGCTCTGCCACTACAAGAACACCGACTACTCCGTGTTCTTCGGCGCGCAGACCACGCAGAAGCCGAAGAAGTACGACCGGCCCGAGGCGACGGCGAATGCGTCGATCTCCGCTCGCCTGCCGTACATCATGGCGACCAGCCGCTTCGCTCACTTCCTGAAGGTGATGGCGCGCGACAAGATCGGCTCCTTCATGGAGGCGACGGATTGCGAGGCCTGGCTCAATCGCTGGATCCAGAACTACGTGAACCCGATCGAGGGTGCGGGCCAGGAAAGCCGCGCGAAGTATCCGCTGCGCGAGGCACGGGTCGAGGTGAAGGAAATTCCGGGCAAGCCGGGCTCCTACAACGCCGTCGCCTATCTGCGCCCCTGGCTGCAGATGGAGGAGCTCACCACCTCCATGCGCATGGTCGCGCGCATCCCGCAGAAATCCTGACGGGCAAAGGGGGCGATATGGCGCGGCTTGACGCCATCTCGCCCGATATCGGCCTACGGGAGGTGGCGCTTGTCGGGCGCCACTTCAGCGGCGGCGCGCCCGCTGCCGAGATGGCCGAATTCCTCACCGAACGTGATCCTGGTGCCATCCTGCGCGGCTGGATGGGCCTCGCGAGGCTGCGCGCCATCGCGGCCGGGCCGGATCGCCGGGCGGCGCTGGAGGATGCGCTGGATCGCGATATCGCCGCTCTCGACACCGCCATTTCCCGCCAGCTGGACGCCATCCTGCACCAGCCGCGGCTGACGCGGCTCGAAGGTTCCTGGCGCGGTTTGCACTGGCTCGTGGAGGGCTTCGTCCAGGACCGGCTGGTGAAGGTCCGCCTGCTCGCCCTGCGCTGGACCGAGCTGGCCCGCGACCTCGAGCGCGCGGCCGAATTCGACCAGTCCACCCTCTTCCGGCTGATCTACGAGGATGAGTTCGGGTCCCCCGGCGGTGAGCCCTATGGCATGCTGGCCGCCGATTTCGAAATCCGCCCTGGTCCTGCCGCCGGCCATCCCGTCGACGACGTGACCGTGCTGAACCTCCTCGCGGCCATCGCTGCAGCGGCGTTTTGCCCCATCGTGCTGCCGGCCTCGCCTGCTTTGCTCGGGCTCGATTTCTGGCATGATGCCGGGACGACCATGTCGCTGGCGGAGACCCTGCGCGCACCGGAGCGCGCCCGCTGGCGCAGCCTCGCCGCGCGCGAGGACACCCGCTTCCTCGCGCTGGTCCTGCCGCGCACCCTTGGCCGCGCCGCCTGGCGCGACGATGGCAGCCGGGCCGACCGCTTTCGCTACCGGGAGGATGCAGGGCGTCCTGCCCAGCGCGTCTGGACCACGCCGGTCTACGCGCTCGCTTCCGTCGCCTCCCGCGCCTTCGCCCGCTACCGCTGGCCCGCCGAAATTCGCGGCGCGGAGCCGGGCTGGGAGGCCACGGGCGGCGTGGTCGAGACCTTGCCGCATGAGCGTTTCCGCGCCGATCCGCCCGGGCCGCCGCCCCGCCCGCCGCTGGAGCTCGCCCTCACCGACGACCAGGAGCGCGAGGCCGCGGATGCCGGCATGGTGGCCTTCTGCGGCCTGGACGGCTTGCCCGAGGGCTCCTTCGGCGCCGTCCCGAGCCTGCACAAGCCGCCGCGCATGACGACGCAGGTGGCCGAAGCCAACCAGCGCATTTCGGCGCAGCTCAACAGCGTGCTCTGCGTCTCGCGCTTCGCGCATATCGTGAAGCTGATGGGGCGCGACATGGTCGGCAGCTTCATGGCCGCCGACGAGGTGGAGTTGCGCCTGCAGCAATGGCTGAACCGCCACATTACGGGCCTGGCCGGCAGCGGCGAGGCGGCGGCGAAGTACCCGCTGCGTGACGCGCGCGTCGAAGTGCGGGATCGCCCCGGCCGTCCCGGCTCCTACGGCTGCACCATCATGCTGTAGCCGCACTACCAGCTCGACGAGGTCGGCGCTTCCTTCCGGCTCGTCACCGCTCTCGCCGCGCCGCGCGCGGCGGCCTAGAGCATGGGCGGCCCGCATTCGAGCAGGCTTCATGCTCCAGGCTTTGTTGCAATGAGCATCTTCACCCGCGGGATGGCGACATCCTGGCGGATCATGCTCTGAGAGAAATAGGGAACACATCCATGGCCAATGCAGGCGAAGCGTTCAAGGCGGGCGATCTGGCGGCGGCGATCGCTGCCGCGCAGGTGGCGGTGAAAACCGCGCCGCGCAATTCCGGGGCGCGCTGGCTGCTGGCCGAGCTCATGGTCTTCGCCGGCGATGCCGAGCGTGCGGACCGCATGCTCGACGCCGCCGTGCTGGATGAGCCCTCGCCCGCCGTGCTCGAATTCCGCAAGCTGCTGCGGGCGGAGGTCGTGCGCCAGCAGGTCTGGAACGAAGGGCGCGCGCCGAAATTCTCGGCCGACGATGCGACACCCGCGCAGTCCGCCGTGGTGCGCGCTTCCGTCCTCGCGCGCGCCGCTGCCGCCGAACAAGCGATGGCCGAGGCGCTCTCCGCCGAGGAGCAGCGCCCGAAGGTCTCCGGCGAAGCCGATCTGGCCGACGGCACCACCATCACCTTCGACGATTTCCGCGATGCCGACGACCTGCTCGCACCCATGGTCGAGGTGCTGACCACCAATGGGGAGCACATCCTGGTGCCGGTCGAGCGGCTGGTCGCGCTTGATTTCGACGCCCCGCGCCGCCCGCGCGATCTTGCCTGGCGCCGCACCACCATTGAGCTGAAGGACGGCACGGAAGGCGTGGTCTATATGCCCGCCATCTACGCCGCGCCGGCGGGACAGCCCGATCCCGTGCGGCTCGGCCGCGTCACTGAATGGAGCGAGGGCGAGGGCCCGGTGCGCGGCCGCGGCCAGCGCCTCTTCCTCATCGGCGACGAAGCGGTGGCACTGTCCGAACTCGCTGCCATCCGTTTCAAGGGCTGAGATGAGCGGCACGGGCGAGAGAAACAGCAGATCACGCCCGACCCTGCGTGTCCGGCTGCCTCTGCTCGACCGTTTGTTGGACGATGAGCCGGGCGAAAAAACCGAGAAGATGCCGACGCCGGCCGATGCGCTGAACACCCTGCATGCCGCGGTCCGCCGTGACATGGAGGCGCTGCTCAATGCCCGGCGCCGGCGGTGGCCGCTGCCGGTCACGGCCACCGAACTCGCGCTCTCCCCGCTCGGCTACGGCATCCCGGACGCGACTTCGGGCGCCTATGCCATGCCCGAACGGCGGGAGGAGTTGGCGGCCGAGGTGGAGCGCATCATTCGCCGCTTCGAGCCGCGGCTGCTTTCGGTCCGCGTCACGCTGCGCGACACCGGCCAGGAGCTCGACCGCACGCTGCGCCTGCGGATCGACGCCGTGCTGCGCACCGACCCCATTCCCGAGCCGATCAGCTTCGAGACCGTGCTCGAGGCCGTCACGCACGAAGTGCGGGTGACGGAGCGCGGATGATGATGCGAAGCGAGCCGATCCGCCGCGGTAAGGCATCAGCATGAGCGAGAGCCTCCTTCCCTTCTACAACCGTGAGCTGGCCGCGCTGCGCCGCCTCGCGGGCAAATTCGCCGAGGCCCATGAAAAGGTCGCGGGACGGCTGCGCATCGCCACGGACGGCACCGTGGACGACCCGCATGTGGAACGCCTCCTTGAGGGCGTCGCCTTCCTGGGCGGGCGCGTGCAGCAGCGCCTCGAGGACGAGCTCCCCGAGATCACCGACGCGCTGCTGGAGCTGCTTTCGCCGCATCTGCTGGCGCCGGTCCCGAGCATGACCACGGTGCGCCTCTCGCCCAAGGCCGAGGCTCGCGGCCCTTCTATCGCGCCGCGCGGCACGCCGCTGGAGACCGACCCGATCCGCGGCGGCGAGGCATTGCGCTATGTCACCTGCCATGCGGTCACGCTCTGGCCCATCGAGATCGACGACGTTCGGCTGATGGGCGTGCCGCTGGCGGCGCCGCCGAATCCTCGCGCACCCGGGGCCGCTTCGTGCCTGCGCATCACCCTCAAGGCCAAGGATGCGGACCTCACCTTTGCGGAGATGGGGCTCGACAAGCTTCGCGTGCATTTGCGGGGAAGCCCGCAGGTGGCGGCCGGGCTACATGAACTGCTCGCGACCGCCTGCGTCGGCATCGCGCTCGCCGACGGGCCGGGCGACCCCGCGCCCACGCTGATCGGCCCGGAGAACATCCGCCCCTTCGGCTTCGGACGCGAGGAGGCGGCCCTGCCCTGGCCGCGCCGCGCCTTCGACGGCCATAGGCTGCTGACGGAGTACTTCGCCCATCCCGAGAAGTTCCTCTACCTCGAAATCGACGGGCTGGAGGCGCGCAGCATGCTCCAGCGCAGCAATCGGCTGGAGATCTTTCTATACCTCGGCCGTCCGGCGCCCGAACTGGAGCGGATGGTCGAAAAAGGCACGCTCGCCCTGCATTGCACGCCCGCGGTGAACCTCTTTCCGCAGCGTTGCGAGCCCATCGCGTTGGATGGCACCCAGTCGGACTGGCTGGTCATCCCCGACGCGCGGCGCCCGGCCGGGCTGGAAATCCACAGCATCGAGGAGGTGCGCGAAAGCCGCCCTGATGGCGCCCGCCGGGCCGTGCTGCCGTTCCAGCGGCTGGCGCGCGACGGCGCGCCAGAGGAGGACGCCGCGCCGATGCAATGGATCGCGCTGCGCGGCGCCGCCCCCGCGCCGCTCACCGGCACCGAAACGCGGCTGATGCTGCGCGACGCGAACTTCGATCCGGACGCGCCGGCCGACGGCGTGCTCACCATCTCCGCCACCTGCCTGAACCGCGACCTGCCGGAACAGCTTCCCTTCGGCGGCGGCCAGCCGAAACTGCATGTCCGCGATCCCGCCTCTCCCGCCGGGCCTGATGTGGAATGCCTCTCGGCCCCCACCTCTACGCTTCGGCCGCGGCTCGGCGAACGCGGCGCCTGGCGCCTCGTCTCGCACCTGGCGCTGAACCATCTGGGCGTCATGGGCGGCGAGCAGGCGGCGGTGGCCTTGCGCGAGATGATGCGTCTGCACGACCTGCGCGATACGCCGGAAAGCCGCGCAGCCATCGCCGGCCTTGTCTCGGTGCAGTCGGGGCCGGGCGTCGCCCGCATCCCTGGCCAGCGTCCCGGAATCTTCGTCCGCGGCCTGGACGTGACGCTGACCTTCGAGCCACAGGCCTGGAGCTCGGGCGGCCTGTACCTGCTGGCGGCGGTGCTCGAGCGCTTCCTGGCCCTGCAGGTGTCGGTGAACGGCTTCGTCCGCACGCGCGCGCTGCTGCGCGGCCGCAGCACGCCGGTCGCGAGTTGGGCACCTCGAAGCGGGACGCGCGTGCTGCTGTGAACGCCGAGGAAGACCCGGACGCCACCTTGGTGGCGCGGCCGAAACCGGCCGTGGCCGCCGTGCCGCTGCCGGAAGCGCCGGTCCTCGAAGCCGAGGTGCTGGTCGTTGCCGCTTCACCCTCTCCACCGCTCAAGGCAGCGCCGAGCCCGCTCGCCACCCTTATGGCCCATCCCGAGCGTTTCGACCTCGATCAGGCGGCCTTCGTCATCGCCCGCGGGCGCGATGTGGTGGAACTGCCCTACAACACCGTCGCGCGCCTCGGCCTGCCGCTGGCCGAGGTCACGGCGGCAGACCCCGAGACCGGCGCGCTCACCACGCCGCTCTTCGGCCTGATCGGCCCCGGTGGCACCATGCCGCGCCATCTCACCGCGACCGCGGGAGCCGAACTGCGCAACCGCAGCCGCGCGTTGCAGGCCTTCTTCGACATGCTCGCCCGCCGTTTCACCGGCATGTGGGTGCGCGCCGGCGCCAAATACCGGCCCACGCGCGACTCCCTGCCGGCACGGCGCGCGCTGGATGCGGTGATTGGCATGGGGACGCCCGGCCTGGTCGGCCGCATCGCCGTCCCCGCGGAGAGCCTGCGTTACCACGCCGGCCACCTCGCCGCCCGCACCCGCAGCGCCGAGCGCCTGCGCGCCATGCTCGCCGAGGAAGCCGGGAGTGAGGTCGAGATCGTGGAATTTGCCGGGGGCTGGCTGCGGCTGCCGGCGTCCGAGCAGTCGCGCATGGGGATGGCGCATGGCCGCCTCGGCGTGGATGCGGCGATCGGCGCGCAAGTCTGGGATCCGCAGGCGCGGTTCATCATCCGTCTCGGCCCGCTCGATGCCGCGGCTTTTGCCGGGCTGCTGCCGGGGCAACCTTTGTTCGAACGGCTTTGCGGGCTGACGCGGCTCTTCGTTGGGCCGGAACAGGACTTCGTTCTGAACCCCATCCTCGCCGCCGATGCGGTGCCGGAAACCCGCGTCGGCGCTGACGGGGGCGGCCGTCTGGGGCTCACCTCCTGGATGGGGCTGGGGGAACTTCCGCCCAAATCCCGGCCGCGCCGCAAACCCGCCGGCGACGCCTTCCTTCGCCCCACGCCGCTTTGATGCCCATGCCTTGCGCGCCGACCGCCGTCCTCCACGGGCGACGGCCTCACTTGTCCCTAAGGAACGATCCATGACGAGTTGGAGCCACGGCTACGTCGCCGACAGCCCCTATACCTTCGCCTACCAGTCCGCGCAGGCGCCGGGGAATCTCGCCCTGATCTGCGCCATGATGGGGGTGGAATGGCAGCCCAAGCCGCGCATGGTCGTCGTGGATATCGGCTGCGGGCGAGGCTACACGGTGAATACCCTGGCCGCCGCCAACCCGGGCTGGACGGTGATGGGCCTCGACTACAACCCAGCCCATATCGCCGAGGCAGCCTCGCTGGCGGAGCGGGCGGAGATCGACAACGCCACCTTCATCGAGGCCGACCTCGCCGAGATGACCGATGCCGAGATGGACCAGATCCCGGAGATGGACGTGGTCACGCTACACGGCGTCTGGACCTGGGTGGGTGATCCCGTCCGGGCCGGTATCGTGCGGCTGCTGTCGCGCCGGCTGAAGCCCGGTGGGCTCGCCTATATTGGCTACAATGCCTTGCCCGGCTTCGGTGCCGATATGGGCCTGCAACGGCTGTTCCGGCATCTGTCCGCGCAGCAATCCACCGGCTCCTCACCGATGCGGGCGCATGCCTCGCTGGCCACCATCCGCGCGCTCCATGCCACGCGGCCGGCCAACCTGCCCGTCACGCCGATGCTGCAGCGCCTCACCGATGACGATTCGGAAATCGACGGCGCCTATCTCGCCCATGAATTCCTGACGGCGCATTGGCGGCCGGTCTTCTTCGAGGATATCTGCGCCGACCTCGCGGCCGCCAAGCTCGACTACGTCGGCAGCGCCGGCCTGCACGAGAACGTGCCCGACATGATCTTCTCGCCCGAGCAGCGAGAGATCTACGAGGCGATGCCGGTGGGCCCGGCACGGGAGTTCATGAAGGATCTCGTGCTCCAGCGCCCTTTCCGCCGGGACGTCTTCGTGCGCGGCCTGCGTCGCACCGATCCTGTCGTGGCGCTGGATCGCCTCGCAATCGGCGCCTGCCGTCTGCTCGGGGAAGAAGGACCGAAGCTGGGCGTCCCGGTCGGCGTCGCCGAAATGGGCCCGGAGCTCTGGGGCCCCATCGCCGCCGCGCTCAACGAGGGGCCGATCAGCCTCGGCCGGATGCGGAGCCTAACGCCGGGCCGCACGCCCAACGCCGCCGAATTGCTGACGGTGCTGCATGGCGCCGGCATGGTCCTGACCTGCCTGCGCGACAGCGGCCCGACCGAGGTGACGCAGCGCTTCAACCGCATCGTGGCCGAGACCTATGCGCGGGAGGGGCGTAACGGCGGGCAATACGCGATGGCCTCGCCCGTCACGGCCGCCGGCGTCCCCTGCACCTGGCTTGAACTGGCTGTGGCGGTCCAACCGGAGACGGGCGGAGATACGCCACCTGACCCGGCCATTCTGGCGGCGCGGCTGGTGCCCGGCCTCACGCCCGAGGGAGCGGTGAAAGCGGAGGCGATGATCGCGGAACTGCTGCGTGAGCGCACGGCCATCTGGCGCCGCTTCGGGATCATCTGACGCCATGACCGACTGGTCCCGCGGCTACGTCGCCGGCAACACCTATGGCATCGCGTGGCAGGCGGCGCAGACCCCGGCGCATCTGGCCATGGTCTGCGCCATGGCCGGCATCGCCTGGCAACCGCGCGAGCGCATGCACGTCGCCGATCTCGGCTGCGGGCGGGGCTATACGGTCAATACGCTGGCCGCCGCCAACCCCGATTGGACGGTGCTCGGCCTCGACCACAGCCCCGCGCATGTGGCCGAGGGGATGCAGACCGCCGCGCGCGCCGGCCTCGGCAACGCGCTGTTCGTGGAGGCAGACCTCGCCACGATGAGCGACGCCGAGCTGGACCGCATCCCGCCGCTCGATGTGGCGATGCTGCACGGCGTCTGGTCCTGGGTTTCGGACGAGGTCCGGGCCGGCATTCTCCGCCTGCTGTCGCGGCGGCTGAAGCCGGGGGGCATCGCATATTTCGGCTACAACGCGCTACCGGCATCTAGCGGCGATCTGGCGCTGCAACGGCTGCTGCGGCACCTCGCCGGGCCGGTGGATTCACAGCCCGGCCAGGCCGCGGCCGCCGCCACCACCGCTATGACGCGGCTGCGCGCGATGGCCGGTTCCTTCGCGCTGCGCGACACGCCGATGCTCCGGCGCCTGCTCGCCGAGCCCCCGGTCCTTGAGCCGGCCTTCGTTGCGCATGAATTTCTGACCTCGCATTGGCGGCCGGTCTTCCATGCCGACCTCTGCGAATCCGTGGGCGCGGCAAAGCTGGAATTCGTCGGCAGCTGCAATCTGTTCGAGGCGCTGCCCGGCCTGGTCTGCGATGCCGAGCAACTCGGGGTGATGGGCCATCTGCCGGAGGGCACGCCGCGCGAATTCCTGAAGGATCTCTGCCTGCCGCGCAGCTTCCGCGCCGATCTTTTCATTCGCGGCGCACGGCGCACGAATCCTGCCGCGGCCATGGATGCCCTGCTGCTGGCAGCCTGCGCGCCCCTCCCGGAGGAAGCC
Source organism: Rubritepida sp. (assembly GCA_028291455.1). GTDB lineage: Bacteria > Pseudomonadota > Alphaproteobacteria > Acetobacterales > Acetobacteraceae > Roseococcus. The sequence continues at coordinate 13,401 of JAQGHY010000132.1, forward strand.
CCGATCCTCACCACCGGCACCGGCCGGGCCTCCCTGCCGCAGCCTGCGTGGGAGGCGGTGGCCGCTTGCCTCGCGGAGGGGCCGCAGCCGCTGGGGCGGCTATGCTCGCTGGTGCCCGGCGACACCTTGCATCCGGCCGAAGTGCTGGCCCTGCTGGTCGGCACGGATCTCGTGCTGCCCGTGTTCCGCCCTTCCGTGCGCGCGGCGGCCGCGACGCGCTTCAACCTCGCCGCCGCCGCGATCCATGCACCGGGCGGCGAGGGCTCGGGCCATTTCGCCCTCGCCTCGCCCGTCGCGGCCGGTGGGCTGCCGGCGACCGCGCTCGATCTCGCTTTGGTCGCGGCATTGCTGGAAGGCGCCGATCCGGAGGATCCGCAGGCACTGGCCGAACGCCTTCAGCCGGAGCTGAATGACGAGGGCCTCGCCCGCGCAGCGGATATCATCGCCGGAAGGTGGGCGGAGCGCATTCCGATCTGGCGGCTTTTCGGTGTGATCTGAGTTCGCGATGGTCCTTTCCCGCCCGTCGCGTCCATGCGAACCTCTTGATGACTTCGCCATGATTTACGCTGCCTCCGCCGAGGCTGATCCCGCTTGATCCAACAGGGCCGTCCGCCGAATGGCGGTCCGCAAGGAGACGCCCATGTCCAGAACCCTTCTTTGCGCAACGGTCGCCCTGATCGGCGTGGCCGCCCTGCCCTTTGCCGGCGCCGCGCTCGCCCAGAACGACGCCGCCACCCGGCAGCTGATCGAGCGGCTGCGGCCGAACGACCAGCCCACGCGAGGCATCCGCATGCCGGGATCCGACAGCGGCACCGCCGCGCCGGCACCGGACGCGCCCCCGGCCTACCCCGCGCCGCGCTCTTCCGGCGCGCCTTCCTCCACACCGGCGCGGCCGGCCGCCACGCAGCCGCGCGAGACCACGGCGCCGGCCGGCGTCTCCGCCGTTTCGATCACGGTGAACTTCCCGACGGGCTCGGCCACGCTGTCGCCGCAGGCTGCCGCCGCGCTCGCCTCCCTCGGCCGTGCCCTGAGCTCGGCCGAGCTGGCGCCCTTCCGCTTCCGCATCGAGGGCCATACCGACACGGTGGGCGACGCCGCGCTGAACATGTCGCTCTCGCAGAAGCGGGCCGATGCGGTGCGGGAGTTTCTTTTGTCGCGCTTCAATGTGGCGCCGGACCGCCTGAGCTCGGCGGGCATGGGCGAGGGCCAGCTCCTCGTCCAGACGCCCGACCAGACGGCCGAGGCGCGCAACCGCCGCGTCCAGGTGGTTAATGTGGGCGGCTGAGCTGCTGCCCCAGCGGTGACCCCAGCGGTGACCCCCTGCGGGTCACCGCGCCCTGGTGCGTGAGAGACTGCATATCCATGGACGACGACGACGCCACGATACGCCTGCGCCCGCCGGCGGCGAGGCCGGCCGCGCCGCCACCCCCGCTAAGCCGGCGGCGGCTTCTCGGCCTGTGGATCGGGCTCGGCGTAGCCTTGGTGGGGCTGGGGACCGGCACCGCCGTCTGGTGGTGGAAGCGGGCCGCCGCGCCGGCGCCGCTTGCCGAAGCACCTCCCGTCCGGCCCATCGCGCCACCACCCCCGCCGCCGGAGGGCCCACCCTCGCTCAACCTCGCGGAGATCGTCACGCACCGGGCGGGCACGTCCACCGCCTTGCGCTGGTCGGTCAATCCGCTGGTCTGGGTGCTGGATTTCCCCAGCCTCGAGCTTCAGGGCCAGGGCATGAACCGGGCCGCCGCACTGCTGGAAAAGGCCCGCACGCCGCGCGACCGCGTGCTGAACGACGTGGAGCTGGCCGCCGCCATCGCAGCCGACCGGCGCACCGCCAGCACCTGGTATTTCGGCCATAACTACCGTGCCTCGGAACTGGCCCGGATGTTCGAGTTCGCCGCGCGCGACGGTGTGCAACTCAATCCGCAGGAGCTCTGGGTACAGGAGCAGGTGGAGCTGGCGCGCCGCGTGGACCGCTCCCGCGACGCCGCCATCCTGACGGTCCCGGCACTCGGGCCGCAGGTCGACGGCAACCTGCGGATGTCGATCCTGATGCATGAGCTGGGGCACGGGCAGTTCTACACCCTGCCCTTCTTCGCAGCCCATGTGATGCGCGTCTGGGATACCGGGTTCTCCCAAAGCGAGCGTGCAGCGGTACGCAGCTTCCTCGCCGCCGAGGGCTATGACACCGCACAGGAAGAGGTCATGGCCAATGAAGGCATGGCCTACCTGCTGTATACGCCGGACCGGCGGTTCTTCGACCCCGCGCGGGACCTGGGCTGGTCGGACGCTCAGGCCGAACGGCTACGCGGGTTGCTGCGTGCTGGCGCGCCGGAAGAGCCGTGATCTAACCCGTCAGCGCGCCACCGTCTCGACGACGAGCGGCCGGACCAGCACCCGCCGCCTTGCCTGCCGCGCCACGCGCAGCGCCTCGCCGAGCGCGGCGAGATAGGCCTGCTGCGTTTCGACCTGCGGGCGCGGAGTGGCGAAGAGCGGGCCCTCGCTTACCACTGCCACCAGGAGGTCGGTGCCGAAGGGCTCGCTCACCTCCCAGCCCGGGAAGCCGGCGCGCGGTTCGCCTAGACGCACCGTCGCGCCCGCCGGATGGGTGGCGGAGGGCACCAGATGCGCGACCTCGCCCGTGCTCATGAAATAGGCGACGTAGAGATTGCCCGCCCAGTCCGGCATGGTCACGTCGAAGCGCAGCAATTGGCCGGCCGTCAGCGGCATATTGCCGAGCGCCTGGACGCGCGGTGCGAGGTCCACCGCGGCGAGGACGGGGCGCAGCATGTCCATGGCGGGGCAATAGGGCCCATCGAAGGACTGGACTGCGAGGCGCGCCGAAGCGAGCGGAATGTCCCGCGCGGCGAGTGCCTGGCGCAGCGAGGCCTCGTCGGTACGACGAACCACGCCCTCCAGGGTCAGCGCCGTGTCGGTCCCCGAGGCGGCTATGAGGCCGCAGGCGGGCGCGGCGGCCGCGGCCATGGCGGCGGCCCGGAAATCCAGACGCGGCGGTTGCGCGACGGCGAGTTGTTGAACCCGGGGAATGGGGGGCTCCGCAACCGGAGGTATGGGCCGCTCCGCGGTGGGCTCCGGCTTGACCGGAACCGGCACGGGTGCGGCCGGCGCGGGCCGGACCGGCTCCGGGCTGGGTATTCCCGAGAACGGCCCAGGCGTGGCCGGGCCCGGCTGTGCGGGTGCCGGCACGACAGGGGTGGGCGGGACCAAGGTGGGTGCCGTCGGCGCGGTCTCCGCCAGACGTTGCGTGGGTGCGGGCGCGGCTGGCGTCAAGATGGTCGTCGGGGGTGCCGCGGGCGCGGGGACGGCGGGCGGCGATGCCGGGGCGAGCGCGATCGTGGATGGCGGCGGGGCGACGGGTGTCGTCCCTTCGCCACCCAGGAACAGGAAAGCGGCAACTCCGGCCACGAGCACGGCCGCCGTGGCCCCGCCGATCAGCATCACCGGCGGGCCACTTTTCGCCACCGGCACCGAAGGCGTGGCAGCCGGCGCCGATGCGGCCGGCCGCTTGATGCTGGACACGATCGTCGCGTCGGCATCGGCCATCGGCAGAGGCGCGGCGGGGGCCGTCTGCGCGGTCTTGATCGCTTCGGCGAAGGCTCCGGCCGTGGCGAAGCGATCTTCCGGCCGCTTGGCCAGCGCCTTGGAGATGACCGCGTCGAAGGCGCGCGGCGCGGTGACGGAAAGCACCGATGGCGGCGTCGGTTCGGTGTGGATCGCCTTGTGCTGCATGGCGGAGAAGCCGCCCTCGAAGGGCTTCTCACCCGTCAGCAGCTGGTAGAGCATCACGCCCGAGGCCCAGATATCCGCGCGCGCATCCACGGGCTCGCCGCGCAGCTGCTCGGGCGCCATGTAGGAGGGCGTGCCCATCACGGTGCCGACCTGCGTCATCGAGGAGTTCTCGATTCGGGCAATGCCGAAATCCGCAATCTTCACCGAACCGTCACCGGTCAGCATGATGTTCGCGGGCTTGATGTCCCGATGCACCACGCCGCGCTTGTGGCTGTAGTCCAGCGCGGCGAGCATCTCCTCCATCACGCGCACTGTCTGGGCGAGCGGGAAGCGTTCGCCGCGGTCGAGCGTCTCCTTGAGGGTGCCGCCCTCCACCAGCTCCATGGCGATCCAGGCATTCTCGCCATCCTCGCCGTAATCGTAGACGGCGACGATGTTGGGATGATTCAGCCGACCGGCCGCCTTTGCCTCGCGCTTGAAGCGGGCGAGGGATTCGGCGCCTTCGGCATCGCCGGCCTCGGGCTTGCGAACGATCTTCAGCGCCGAGCGGCGTTCGATCACGGGGTCGAAGGCGTCCATCACGGTGCCCATGGCACCGGCACCAAGACGACCGCGGATCTCGTATTTGCCGACCGTCTCGAGCGCCATGAACCGTGCAGCCTTTTGTTCAGATG
>JAQGHY010000134.1 GCA_028291455.1 Rubritepida sp.
AGGCGGCATTCCATCAGCGTCACCGTCTCGACGCTGCCCTGGTCGCGGCTGCGATAGAAGGCCAGCAGTCCTATCACCAGCGCCGTATCGACCCCGCCGAAGGCCATCACCGGCCAGGCGCCCATGAGCGTGACCACGGTGCCGCTGAAGGTGGTGCCGAGGACCAGCAGGCCAGCCAGGGTCCGGAAGCCGCGCTCGTTCAGGCTGCTCAGCGGCTTCGATCGGGCTTCGAACAGGGTGGGGCTGTCGGGCATCCCAGCATCAGATAGGATGATTTCTGCCGTGAAAACCCCAAACCTCGCCAGATCTCTCCTCAAAAAACCGCTTCATGGTTCCGCCAGCGCCCCCCGCCGCGCCCGGCTGATGTCGCGCGACCAGGTGGCGGCCTTCATCCGCGCCATCGCCCAGACGAATCCGGAGCCCGAGACAGAGCTCCTCTACACCGACGCGTTCTCGCTGCTGGTGGCAGTGGTGATGTCGGCGCAGGCCACGGACGCGATGGTGAACAAGGTGACGCCGGCCCTCTTCGCCGCCGCCCCCGACCCCGCCGCCATGGCCGCGCTGGGCGCCGAGGGCATCGGCCAGCTCATCCGCCGCATCGGGCTGTGGCAGGGCAAGGCGAAGAACGTCGCCGCCCTCTCCGCCCTGCTCGTCGAGCGCCATGGCGGGCAGGTGCCGGGCGACCGAGAATCCCTGGAAGCCCTGCCTGGCGTTGGCCGCAAGACGGCCAATGTCGTGCTGAACGTGATGTTCGGCGAGGCGACCATGGCGGTGGACACGCACATCTTCCGCCTCGGCAATCGCACCGGGCTGGCGCCGGGGAAGAACGTGCGGGAGGTCGAGGACGGGCTGGTGAAGCGCATCCCGCCGGACTTGCTGCGCCACGCGCATCACTGGCTGATCCTGCACGGGCGCTACATCTGCAAGGCCCGCGCTCCGGACTGCTGGCGCTGCAAGGCCGAGCCGCATTGCAACTACCGCGACAAGGTCATGAATCCCGCAGTCGCACGAGGGTAACCGTGCAGGGCGCGTCCCGCCCCACCTCGGTCGAGACGGTGCCCAGCACGCGCCGCGTCAGGGTCACCGCGCTGGCGCCCAGGATGATGTGGTCCACCCGGTTCTGCGCGGCATAGGCCAGGACGGCCGCGCCAGTATCGAGCGACTCCAGCACGTGATGCGTCAGCCGCTGCTCCGGCAGGTTAAGCGGCGCGGACCAGTGCCGCAGCTCGATCAGCCGGCGCAGATGCGCGTTGCGGCCGCTATCGTCCAGCCCGGCGCCGCTGCGCGTCGGCGGGCCGTTCAGCACGTTCAGGCACGCGACCCGGGCGCCGGGGAAGGTTTCGAGAACGCGGCCCACCATGCCGCGCAGCGCCTCGGCCATCTCGGTCGAGCCGCCCTCCAGGTCGATCGCGACGGCGATGATCGGCGCGTTCTGCCGGGGCAGGCTGGCCAGGGGGCGGCGCAGCTTCGGCTGATGGTCGGGATGGAAGCGGCGCTTCATCCGCTCCGACCACGGATCGCGGCGGAGCTTCTTGGAGCGCGGCCCCAGCGCCACCTGCTCGGGGTGCCGCAGGTCGAAGGCGAGCTGCCCGGCGCTGGCGTGGCGCCGCGCGGGGGCGGGCTCCAGGCAGCGCAGGATCACCTCCTGCAGCCAGGGCGGGCATTCCGGCACCAGGGCGCGGGGCGGCGGCGGATCGGACCAGAGCCGGCGGCGCAACTCGGGGGAGAATTTGGGGTCGCCGAAGGGGCGGATGCCGGTCGCGAAGAAATACATCAGCACGCCCAGCGCGAAGAGGTCCGAAGCGGGATCACCGCGCACGCCCATCACCTGTTCGGGCGCCATATAGGGCGCGGAGCCGTAGGGCAGCCGGAACTCCTCCTCCATCAAGTCGGGCAGGCGCGCGGCGCGGGAGAGGCCGAAATCCACCAGCACCATCCGCCCGTCCGCCTCGCGGCGCAGGATATTCGAGGGCTTCACGTCGAGATGCACGACGCCCTGGCGATGCACGCTGTCGAGCGCATCGGCGATGCTGGCGCCGAGTGCGGCGACCTCCTCCAGCGGCCGCGGGAGCCGGTCGCGCAGCGGGCGCAGCGAATCGCCGTCGATGCGTTCCATGACGATCCAGGGCAGCGGCTCGTGCCCCACGGCGATGCAGCGCGGCACATGCGGGCCACCGAGGCGCGGCAGGATCATCTGCTCCATCTCGAAGCTGACGATCGCGGCGGGGTCCTCGCCCTCGGCCAGCAAGGGCTGCTTCATCAGCATCGTGCCGGGATGGTCGGGGTGGGTGACCTCGCGCAGGAGCGCCATGCCGCCGCGATGCACGACGGGGCCAAGCGTGAATCCCGCAAGAAGCTCGCCGTCCTTCATGTTCCCGTGAAAAGCCGGTCCGCCAGGAATTCGGGCAGCCCCGCCGCGCGAATCTTCGCCGCCGCCGCGGGCACGTCATAGGCCACGCGCATCCAGCCGCAGGTGCAGGCCGCGGTATCGAGGAGGCCGTAGCAGGCGGCGGGATTGCCGTCGCGCGGCTGCCCGACCGAGCCGATCACCGCCACCCAGCGGCGCGGCTGCATCAGCGGCAGCAGCACGTTCGAGGTCGGCGTATGCGCCACGAGCTTTTCCGTCGCCGTCAGGCCGAACAGCGCGGGGACATGGGTGTGGCCGCAGAAGGTGAGGCGCGCCTGCGTCCCCTCCAGGCTCTCGCGCGCGGCGGTGCTGTCGGTGACGTAATTCCAGGCGCCGGGATCGGAGCCGTCGGCATGGGTATAGAGCCGGTCCTCCTCCTCATGCGTCAGCGGCAGGCCGCCGAGGTAGGCGCGGGTCGGCATGGGGAGCTGGTCGGCGGTCCAGCGGATCGCGACGGCGGCATTGCGGGAGAAATTCCTCGGTCCGGTCAGCGCCGCCTCGTCGTGATTGCCGCGCAGGACGATGGCGCCGCTTTCGGCCAGTCCGCGCACCCGGGCCACCACGGCGGCGGGGTCCGCGCCGTAGCCAACGAGATCGCCGAGAAACACCAGCCGCTCCGCCCCATGCGCGGTCGCATGGGCCAGGCAGGCTTCGAGTGCCTCCAGATTGGCGTGGACATCCGCCAGAAGTGCGATCCGCATTTTATGTATGTGCTCACCTAGTCGGCAGGAACCTATCGGCACGGCATGGCGGACGCCAATGACGCTCTGTACACCCTCGACACCATTCCCAAGCCGCAACAGAATTCCCGACCCCGCTGGAGTCCAAACCATTCCGATCCCCGTTCTCGTCCTGATCCCGCTGGATCCAGCCCGGCTCGCCGTCATACAGGCCGCCGGCTTCCAAACCCTCGTGGCGCCGACCCCGGCCGACCGGGCTGACGGCATCGCCGGGGCGGGCGATGTGCGCGCCGTGCTGACCAACGGGGCGGGCGGGCTAAGTGCCGCCGAGATCGCCGCTCTGCCGAAGCTCGAGCTCATCTGCTGCATCGGCGTCGGGCATGAGAATGTGGACCTCGCGGCGGCCAAGGCGCGGGGCATCGCCGTCACTAACGGGCCGAGCACCAACGACGTCACCGTCGCCGATCACACCATGGCGCTGCTGCTGGCTATCGCGCGTGAAATCCCCCAGGCGGATGCGGCCGTGCGCCGGGGCGAATGGCTGCTGGCGCGCCACCCGCGTCCGCTGGTCTTCGGCAAGAAGCTCGGCATTTTGGGCCTGGGCAATATCGGCATGCAGATCGCCAGCCGTGGCGCCAACGGCTTCGGCATGCCCGTTGCCTACCACAACCGCTCGCCGCGCGCGGGCTGTCCTTACACCTATATGGCCTCGGTGCTGGCGCTGGCGGAGTGGTCGGATTTCCTCGTGATCGCGACGCCTGGGGGCCGGGGGACGGTGCATCTCGTCGATGCCGCCGTGCTCGCCGCACTCGGACCCGCCGGCTACCTCATCAACATCGGGCGCGGCACCGTGGTCGACACGGCGGCGCTGATCGACGCGCTCGCTCATCGCCGGCTTGCGGGCGCGGCGGTCGATGTGGTGCCGGACGAGCCGAACGTGCCCGCCGGCTTCGCCGAGCTGACGAACCTGATCATGACGCCGCATATCGGCGGCCGCTCGCCCGAGGCCATGCTCGCGACGGCCAGCCTGGTCGCCGCGAACCTGCTCGCGCATTTCGCCGGGGAGCCGGTGAAGACGCCGGTCGCCATGCCCGCCTAGGCCGGAGCGTGCGCTGCTAGGCCCGGTTGGGGCGTACGGCCTTCACCGTGACGTCCGGGGCTGGCTCCAGCGCTTCGATCCAGACTTCCGGCGGCGCGGAACATGCCGGTCCGAAGATGGTCGAGAATGCGACTTCGGCTGCATCCCGGCCGACACCGATTCTCACCAAGCCGCCTGGGTCCGCGAGCCTTGTTGGGTCGAAGACGTACCATGCGGGGCCATGTGGACCGGCGAGGAACGCTTCGAAGACAGCGTGGAAATCGGGAGGATAAAGCCGAAGTGCGTAAGCGCTGATGTAGCGCGCCGGTATTCCGAGAGCCCGGCAGATGGCGATGCCGAGATGTGCGAAATCGCGGCACACGCCGGCCCGCTGCGTCACCGTGTCGAAGGCAGAGGTCATCGCATCCGACACGCCTCCCTCATAGGCGACGTACTCGTTGATCCAGTTGCAGACGGCGTTGACGCGGGAATATCCGGTGTGGAAATGCCCGAAGGTGCTGCGGGCAAATCGATCCAGCTTATCGGACTGGCAGTATCGGCTGGGATAGAGGTGCGGAAGCACGGACAAGGGCAGATTAGATAGGGCGATCTCGGCGACCTCGGTGGGATTATCGAGAGCGGGCGTGACGTTCACGGTCGCCGTGTATCGGATGGAGAGCGGGCCGCCCGGCAGGTTGACGCGGAAATAGCGGTTTCCGCTTTCCGGCATTGTCCAGTGTTCCAGGCGCAGGTCGGGGCTGATCGAGAGCGTCTCCTGCTCCACGGCCTGGCCCGGAAAGGATTGGACCTCGACATTGAAGACGAAGGGAACCGGCCCGGTTGTCGAGTATTCCAGATGACATCCCAATTTCAATCTCACATCGATCTCCGGTCGCTGGGACAGCCTTGCATAAGTGATCCTGCCTCAATTTCCGACCCAATTATCGCTCGCCCGCGACAGGCGCTTCGGGCGATGCCACGGCGAGCGCACGCAGCACGCCCGCCACCGCAAACCAGAGCAGGGCGGAGAGCAGGACCGGCCAGGACTCGGCAAGGGGCAACAGCACCAGCGCCCATGCCTGCCCCGGCGTCGGCGCACCGATCAGAAGGAACAGGAGCACCGACAATCCAGTCCACAGCGGCACCGAAGCCGGCGAGAGGAGCCCCCGCCAGGGCCGGTTCCGCCGCAGGATCCATAGCAGGAGCCCCAGCGCCGGCAGGAATAGGGCAGATAGCAAAATTGCGTCTCCCAGCAGCCCGAAACCATGCGGATCGAACCGCCGATCTCCCGCAAGCGCCAAGGTGAGCCACGAACTGCCGAACCGCAGCCCATAGGCAGCCACCGCAAGGGGCACCAACCACTTCCATCGCTTCATGCTCATATCCGAATGCCGGGTTCGTCCGGATTCGCATAACGGCCGGCGCGGAGATAGGGATTGCGCGCGGCGGCCTCTCACCTTCCATTGTGCGCCGCTCAAGACTCCAACGGGGATCCCGCCATGAAGGCTGTCGCCTATACCCATTGCCATCCCGTCACGCATGAAGATGCGCTGGTGGATCTCACCCTGCCCGACCTCGCCGAGCCGCGCGGGCATGACCTGCTGATCGAGGTGCGAGCCGTCTCCGTGAATCCGGTGGATGCCAAGCTGCGCGCCGCCGCCGACCCGGCCGGCGAGCCGCGCATCCTCGGCTTCGACGCCTCTGGTATCATCCGCGCCCGTGGCCCACAGGCGCATGTCTTCGGTGCGGGCGAGGAGGTGTTCTACGCTGGCGCCGTGAACCGCCCCGGCAGCGACGCGCAGTTCCACCTGGTGGATGAGCGGATCGTCGGCCGCAAGCCGAAGAACCTCACCTTCGCCGAGGCGGCCTCCATGCCGCTCACCAGCATCACCGCCTGGGAGGCGCTGTTCGACCGGCTGCGGATTCCGCAGGGCACCGCGGCCGAGGGCAAGGCCGTCCTCATCATCGGCGGCGCCGGCGGCGTGGGTTCCATGGCCATCCAGCTCGCGCGCAAGCTGACGGGGCTGACGGTCGTCACCACCGCCTCGCGTCCCGAATCGCGAGCCTGGTGCGAGAAGCTCGGCGCGCATCACGTGCTGGACCATCGCGGCGACCTCGCGGCCCAGGCCAAGGCGCTGGGCGTCACCTTCCCTTATATCTTCTCGGTGACTCAGACGCTGAAGCACTGGGATGCCATCTGCGCCGTCGTGGCGCCGCAGGGCGCGGTCTGTGCGATCGACGACTTCATCACGCTCGACATCGGCAAGCTGAAGTCCAAATCCGCCAGCTTCCATTGGGAGGCGATGTTCGCCCGCTCCGTCTACGGCACGGCGGATATGATCGCGCAGCACAATCTGCTGAACGAGGTGGCGAAGCTGGTCGAGACCGGCGTGCTCCGCCATGCCATGACCAAGCACCTCGGCCTCATCAATGCGGCCCATCTGCTCGAAGGCCATGCGCTGGTCGAGGGCGGGACGATGATCGGCAAGGCCGTGGCGGAAGGCTGGGAATAAGCTCCCTGCTGGAACTCGCAGCACTCGAACTGCCGGTCCGCGAGGCGCTGCCGGCACTGCGCGCAGCGCTGATCGCGGGCAGCAACGCGGTGCTGGTGGCACCGCCTGGGGCCGGCAAGACGACGCTGGTCCCGCTGACGCTGCGCGACGAACCCTGGGCGGCCGGCGGCAAGATCCTGGTGCTGGAGCCCCGCCGCGTCGCCGCCCGCGCGGCCGCGCGGCGCATGGCCTCTCTGCTGGGCGAGGTGCCCGGGCAGACCGTCGGGCTCTCCACCCGGCTCGACCGCGCGATCTCGGCGGCGACGCGCGTCGAGGTCATCACCGAGGGCCTGCTGGTCCGGCGGCTGCAATCCGATCCGGGGTTGGACGGTGTGGTCGCCGTGCTGTTCGACGAGGCGCATGAGCGGCATCTCGATACCGATCTCGGCCTCGCGCTGTGCCTCGACCTGCAACGCGGGTTGCGGCCGGAGCTGCGGCTGCTGGCGATGTCGGCGACGCTGGACGGCGGCGCCTTCACCAGGCTGCTGGATGCGCCGCTGATCGAGAGTGCGGGGCGCGCGCATCCCGTTCGCGTCGAGCATGTGAAGCGCGACATCATCGACCCCCGCGACCTGCCGGAGGCCATGGCCACCGCCATCCGCGGCATCATGGCGCGCGAGGTTGGCGACGTGCTGGCCTTCCTGCCCGGCTGGGGCGAGATTCGCCGCACCGCCGAACGCCTCGCCGGGCTGGATGCCGACGTGCTGCCGCTGCATGGCGAGCTTTCGCCGGCCGAGCAGGACAAGGCGCTGAACATTGGCCCTCGCCGGCGGGTGGTCCTCGCCACCAGCATTGCCGAGACCTCGCTGACGGTGCCCGGCGTGCGCATCGTGGTAGATGGCGGCTTCCGCCGCGCGCCGCGGCTGGACGGCGCCACCGGCCTTACCCGCCTCGTCACGCTGCGCATCAGCCGTGCTGCCGCCGAGCAGCGCGCGGGCCGCGCCGGGCGCACGGAATCCGGCGTGGCGGTGCGGCTATGGAGCGAGGCGGTTCAACGCGGCATGCCCCTGCAGGACCGGCCGGAGATGCTGGAGGCGGAGCTTTCCGGCCTCGTTCTCGACTGCGCCGCCTGGGGCGCCGATCCGCGCAGCCTGCCTTTTCTGGATCCGCCACCCGAGGGGCAGTTGGCCGCAGCGCGCGCCCTGCTGCGCAACCTCGACGCGCTGGACGCCCAGCACCGCATCACCGCCGTCGGCAAGCGCATGGCGCGCATGGGCACGCATCCCCGCCTCGCACGCATGATGTGCGCCGTGGAGAACGAGGGCGAGGCCGCTCTGGCCGCCGATCTCGCCGCACTGCTGGAGGAGCGCGACCCGCTGCGCGGCCGTGAGCCGCCGGCCGACATCACTCTGCGGCTGGACGCGCTGCACGGCCATGGCCAAGCCGAGAGCGACGGCATGGCGATCCGCGCCATCCGCCGCTCGTCGGCGCTGCATCGCCGGCGCCTGGGCGTGCACGGCAACACCCCGCCGGAGGGCGATGCCGGAGCCCTGCTGGCGGCCGGCTTCCCCGATCGCATCGCGTTGAAGCGCGGCACGATGGACGGCGCCTTTCGCCTCGCCTCCGGCCAGGGAGCCCGGCTTTCAGTCGCCGATCCGCTGGCCAAGCAGACGCTGCTTTGCGTCGCCGATCTGGAATTGAAGGGCACTGAGGCGCGCATCCGCATGGCCGCGCCGATCACCCGCGCCATCCTCGAGGCCCGCTTCCCCGACCGCTTCCACACCATCGAGGGTGCGGCCTTCGACGCCCGCGCCGGTGCCGTCCTGGCCCGCCGCCGGGTGATGTTCGGCCCGCTGATTTTGGAGGAATCCCCCCTCCCCCATGCCGACCCGACCTTGATGGCCGAGGCGCTCGCGGAGGCCGCCGCCGAGCGCCGCTTCCGCGACCTGGACTGGAGCGAGGCCGACAAGCAGCTCCGCGCCCGCATCGGGCGAATACATGCGCTGGACGGCGCACCTTGGCCGGATGTTTCGGATGCCGCGCTGGCGGCCACGGCCAAGGACTGGCTCGCCCCGTATTGCACCGGGCGCACCAAGCTAACCGAGCTGAAGTCGCTAGACATTGGGCAGATGCTGCTGTCCCACGACCTCCGCCGGAAGCTGGACGCCGCCCTGCCCGCGCGCATCGCCTTGCCCGAGGGCCGCAGCGCCGCCATCGACTACACGGGAGAAATCCCGACCCTGGAGGCTCGCGCCCAGCACCTCTACGGCATGAGCGCCGTGCCGCTGTTGGCGGGTGGGCGGGTCAAGCTGCAGGTCGCGTTGCTATCGCCGGCGGGGCGACCCGTGGCGATTACCGCCGATCTAACCGCCTTCTGGAAGGCCGGCTGGCTGGATGTCCGCAAGGACATGCGGGGCCGCTATCCGAAGCATGACTGGCCGGAGAATCCGGTCTAGAACCTCGCGACCCGCTTCAGGCATCCGCATATTTAATGACGCAGCCATAGGCCGGCGTCACCGCGCGCTCGATCTGGCGGCCTTCCCGAACCGCAATCATCGCGTCGCGCAGGAAGGGCTCGGCCCGGGTCACGTCCTCGACGCGGGTCGAGCGAATAGAATCGATCGCGCCCATGTAGCGGAGCCGGCCCTGGGCATCGATCACGAACATCCCCGGCGTCGTTGTGGCCGAATAGGCGCGCGCGGCCTGGCTGCGATGGTCGAGCAGCACGGCCGCGGGCGCCGCGTTGCGGCTCTCGGTCAGGGCCTTGGCTTCGGGACCGGTCACATGGCCCTGCTCGCCGGGCGGTGAAGAGGCGATGGTGAGCCAGACGACGTCGCGGGACGCGGCATCGCGCTGAAGCGTCTGCATGTTGCTGCTGTTGTAGTGCTTCCGCACATAGGGGCAGTCGTGGTTGGTCCACTCCAGGACCACCACGCGGCCCCGGAAATCGGAGAGGCGGCGGATCGTGCCGTCCTGGTCGGGCAGGGCGAAATCGGGCGCCTGGTTGCCGATGGACGGGGCGGCCTTCAGGGCATGTGGAATGAAAAGGGCCGATGCCGTCAGCACGGCGCCGCGACGCGTCAACTTGGCCATGATCCCGGTATCCTCGTCGGATTGCTTCGAAGGAATAACGCGCTGCTGGCAAGGGGCGCAAGTTTTATTAAGTAACGGTAATGTATCTCATTCCGCCGTCAAACCCGCGGAGTTGCCGCCGTAATCGCCTGCAGCACCATGCCTTCAGTGAGGATCTGCGGCAGCAGCGCCGGCGGGCCGCCCTGCGCCGGATATAGTAGATACAGCGGCACGCCGTCCCGCCCATGGGCGCGAAGCAGGGCCGTGATGGCCGGATCGCCGTTGGTCCAGTCGCCGGTCAGCACGGCGACATCGCCTGCGGCGAAAGCCGCGCGGACGGCGGTGGTGTCGAGCGCCACGCGCTCATTGACCTTGCAGGAGATGCACCAGGCCGCGGTCAGGTTGACGAAGACCGGGCGGCCTTCCTGCCGCAGCGTCTCCAGCCGGGCGGAGGACCAGGGCTCGCCGAGCTGGGCGGAAGCCGTAGCGCCCGTGCCGCCCGTTCGCAGCATCGGCAGGAGCGCCAGCGCGGCCAGCATCGCCAGTACAGCGCCGCCGAGGAACCAGCGGGGGGCCTGCCCCTGCTGTGCCAGGCCGAGCGCCCAGGCGGCCATGGCCACCAGCACCGCCCCAGCCAGGATCAGCAGGGTTCCGTCCGGCCCGGCCTGCTGCGCTACGACCCAGACGAGCCATACGGCGGCGGCGTAAATCGGGAAGGCCAGGAATTGCTTCAGCCGCTCCATCCACGCCCCCGGGCGCGGCAGGAAGCGCGCCATGCCCGGGAAGAGCCCGAGCAAGGAATAGGGAAGCGCTAGCCCCAGGCCCATCGCGGCGAAGATCAGCAGCGTCGCCAAAGGCGGCATGGCCAGGGCGGCGCCGATGGCCGCCGCCATGAACGGTGCGGTGCAGGGTGTCGCCACCAGCACGGCCAGCACGCCAGCAAAGAAGCTGCCGCCGTTGCCGCCGCGCGCCGCCAGCCCCGATCCGGCCGAGACCGGCCCCCCGATGGCGTAGACGCCTGACAGGTTGAGTCCCACGGCGAGCATCAGCCAAGCCATGGCTCCGACAAAATTGGCCGAGGTGAACTGGAAGCCCCAGCCGGCCACCGCGCCCGCCGCTCGAAGGCCCAGCATGGCCCCGGCAATCGCCAGGAACGAGAGCACCACGCCCGCCGTGTAGCTGGCGGCATGGGCGCGGACCACGCTCCGCGCCGCGCCGGCGAGCCGCGACACGGCGATGGCCTTCATCGCCAGGATCGGGAAGACGCAGGGCATCAGGTTCAGGATGAGCCCGCCCAGCGCCGCGAAGAGTACCGCCTGCCACAGCGGCATCGCTGCCTCGCCATCGGGCACCGGACCCGGCGTCGCCCGTACCAGATAAGCACCGCGCACCCCGGCAGCATCGGTGATGGCCACAATGCCCTCGATCTCGGCCGGGATGGGCCCGGCCGCGCGGGTCAGGCCAAGAGTCAGGCCGCCCTCGCGCGTGGACAGCGGCTGCGGCGCCGCGTTCTCCACGAGAAGCTGGGCCAGCGGGAAAAAGAAGGCATCGCGCAGCGATGCGGGCGAGAGGCCCGGGCCTTCCAGGCTGATGGCGCCGCTGGATCCGTCGAAACCGATGCGGGCGGTGAAACCTCCAGCGCGCGGCAGGGCCGCCTCGGCCGATTGGAACAGGACGGGGGAGCTCGGCTGCGCCGCGACGGCGACTGGCAGGTCGAGACTGAAGCGTCCTTCCTCTGGGATGCAGACCCGCTCGCAGACGAGCCAATCGGCGCTGGCCTGGAGGCGCTGGGTTTCGCCGGGCCGCAAGCTGGCCGGGGGCGTGACTTCCATCAGGAAGACGGCTTCGTTCTCGTAGCCGAAATTCACCAGCGGGCCGAAGGGGATGCGCTGGGGAGCGGGGAATTGCAGCGGCCCGGCGCTCCAGCCCTCCGGCAAGTCGAGGGTGAGTTCGGGGGGCTGGCCGGCATCACCGGGATTGAGCCAGTAGGTGTGCCAGCCCGCCGCGAGTTTCTGCCGCAGGGCCACGCGGAAAGGCTGGCCGGGAACGATGGCGCTGGTATCAGCGAGCAGCGTGACGGTGGCGCGCGGCGATCGAACCGGCGCAGACTCTAGCGCCTGTCCCGGCTGGGCCAGCAGCAGCACGGTGAGCAGGGCAAAGAGGGCGCGCATCACCTTTCTATAGGCTCGCTTGGCCCTTACAGCAAAAGGGGAAAACCGGCCTGCCACACAGATAGTGTGACAAATCTGCCACCGTAAGAAGGCGTCTGCGTGAACCTTGCAACTCGCTGCCTCGACCACAGTTGTGACGCTCGTAGCCTTCCACGCCCGGAGAGATAAAATGACCTCGTTCAAAACTACCCTGCTGCTCGGAGTGGCCGCCCTGGCCCTTCCCGTGGCCGCCAGCGCCCAGTCGACCATGGGCTTTTTCGATGGTTTCCGCCTCGCGCCCCAGCAGACGGTGACCGGCCTGTACATCGGCGCCGGCGCCGGTGTGAACCTCATGGAGAACAGCAATCTCCGCAGTGACTCGCGCCTCGCCGGCGGCCTCGTCGCGAATGGCATCGGCGGCCGCGGCCGCGCCATTTCCGAGCCGGGCTATACCGGTGTGATCTCGGCGGGCTGGGGCTTCGGCAACGGTCTGCGCGTCGAAGTGGAAGGCAACTTCCGCCAGAACGACTTCGACAAGGTCAGCGGCTTCCCCGGCCTCGGCCAGTCCAACCGTGCGGGCGGCATCCAGCGCTCCTACGGCGCGATGGCCAACGTCCTGTACGACTTCCGCATTCCGGGCGTGCCATGGTTCGTCCCCTATGTCGGCGGTGGTGCGGGTTACGCCTGGCGCCAGTGGGACGACCTGAGGGCGAATGGCCCGCGTGGTGCGCTCCTCTCCTCGGGCATCGAGGGCGGCTTCGCCTATCAGGCCATCGGCGGCGCGGCCTTCCCGATCGCGGCGGTTCCCGGCCTGGCCGTCACGGCGGAGTATCGCTACTTCGCCACCGACCAGACGGACATGAACACCCGCGGCCAGACCGTGCGTGGCGCCGGCTTCGCCGGCGGCCAGCTGCGCAGCGCCAACGAGAACCACTCCGTGCTCGTGGGCCTTCGCTACGCCTTCAACCAGCCCCGTCCCGCGCCCGTTGTCCCGGTCGTGGTTGCGCCGCCGGCTCAGTCGCCGGCCCGCACCTACCTGGTCTTCTTCGACTGGGATCGTGCTGACCTGACGGATCGTGCGCGGCAGATCATCGCCGATGCGGCTCAGAACGCGCGTACCGTCAGCTCGACCCGCATCGAAGTGTCCGGCCACGCCGACCGCACCGGTACGGCGGTCTACAACCAGCGCCTGTCGGTTCGCCGTGGCGAAGCCGTCGCTGGCGAGCTGGTCCGCCGTGGCATCGCCCGCAACGAGATCACGGTTCAGGGCTTCGGCTTCGATCGTCCGCTCGTCCCGACGGCGATGGGCGTCCGCGAGCCTCAGAACCGCCGCGTCGAAATCGTCCTGCGCTAATAGCGCCTGACGAAACAGGAAGGGGCCGCCGGGAAACCGGCGGCCTTTTTTATGTGCCGTGGCCGGGACCAGCCACGGAATTCACCGGCCGCAAATGCGGCCGGCGCCGCCACTCCACCTTTCCGCCACGCGCATCATTGGCGCGGCGAAGCCCAGGCGGCGGAGCCGCCGCCCGGCGCCTGAGGGCGAAAACTAGTGCGCCAGGATGGCTAGCAGCAAGAGCGCCACGATATTGGTGATCTTAATCATCGGGTTCACCGCCGGGCCCGCCGTATCCTTGTACGGGTCGCCCACGGTATCTCCCGTCACCGCGGCCTTGTGGGCCTCGCTGCCCTTGCCGCCGTAGTGGCCTTCCTCGATGTACTTCTTGGCATTATCCCAAGCGCCGCCGCCTGTTGTCATCGAAACGGCGACGAAGAAGCCGTTCACGATCACGCCCAGCAGCATCGCGCCCAGGGCCGCGAAGGCCGAGGCCTTGCCGGCGATGGCGTAGATCAGGAAGTACCAGACGATCGGGCTCAGCACCGGCAGCAGGGAGGGAATGATCATCTCCTTGATGGCTGCCTTGGTCAGCATGTCCACCGCGCGGCCATAATCCGGCTTCTCGGTGCCCAGCATGATCCCCGGCTTCTCGCGGAACTGGCGCCGGACCTCCTCGACCACGGCCTGCGCCGCGCGGCCCACCGCCGTCATCGCCATGCCGCCAAAGAGGTAGGGCAGCAACCCGCCGAACAGCAGCCCGACCACGACGTAGGGATTGGCCAGCGAGAAATCGACGGTCCCGATGCCCGCGAAGTACGGATAGGTCGCGGGATTGGCGATGAAGTAGTTCAGGTCCTGCGTATAGGCCGCGAAGAGCACCAGCGCGCCGAGGCCCGCCGAGCCGATGGCATAGCCCTTGGTCACCGCCTTGGTCGTATTGCCCACCGCATCCAGCGCGTCCGTCGTGATGCGCGTCTCCGGGGGCAGCCCGGCCATCTCAGCGATGCCACCGGCATTGTCCGTCACCGGTCCGAAGGCATCGAGTGCGACGATCATGCCGGCCAGGGCCAGCATCGTCGTCGTCGCGATGGCGATGCCGTAGAGCCCCGCCAGGCTGTAGGAGGAGATCACGCCGGCGATGATGATGAGCGCGGGGATCGCCGTGCTCTCCATGCTGACGGCGAGGCCACGGATCACGTTCGTGCCGTGCCCCGTCTGTGAGGCATCCGCAATGCTCTGAACCGGACGGAAGTTCGTGCCCGTGTAGTATTCGGTGATCCAGACGATCGCCGCCGTCACGGCCAAGCCCACGGCTCCGCAGAAGAAGAGGTGCAGGGCGCCGAAGGTGGCGCCGGCCGCGGTCGTCATGCCGAAGCCGAAGAAGAAGTAGGAGAGCGGCAGCAGCGCCACGAGGCTCAGCGCGCCCGTCACCACCAGGCCGCGATACATCGCGCCCATGATGGACTGGTTCGCCGGCAGCTTCACGAAGTAGGTGCCCACGATCGAGGTGATGACGCAGACCGCGCCGATCGCCAGCGGGAAGAGCATCGCCGATATCCGGCCGATCTCGGAAAAGCTGATCGCCGCCAGAACCATCGTGGCCACGGCCGTGACCGCATAGGTCTCGAACAGATCGGCCGCCATGCCGGCGCAGTCGCCGACGTTGTCGCCGACATTGTCGGCGATGGTGGCGGGGTTGCGGGGGTCGTCCTCAGGGATTCCCGCCTCGACCTTCCCCACCATGTCGCCGCCGACATCGGCGCCCTTGGTAAAGATGCCGCCGCCGAGCCGCGCGAAGATCGAGATGAGCGAAGCGCCGAAGCCCAGTGCCACGAGGCTGTCGATCACGGTGCGGGAATTCACCGGATATTCGGCGAGGACCACCAGCACGAAGAAGTACCCGGCCACCCCCAGCAGCGCGAGGCCGGCCACCAGCATGCCGGTGATGGCGCCCGACTTGAAGGCGAGGTCCAACCCCGCCGCGAGGCCATGGGTGCTGGCCTCGGCCGTGCGCACGTTGGCTCGGACCGAGACGTTCATCCCGATGAAGCCCGCGAGGCCCGAAAGGACGGCGCCGATGAGGAACCCGACGGCCACGGTGCCGCCCAGCAGCGCGAAGACCAGAATGAAGAGAACGACGCCCACCGCGCCGATGGTGATGTATTGCCGCTTCAGATAGGCCGAGGCGCCCTCCTGGATCGCAAGCGCGATTTCCTGCATCCGCGCATTGCCCGCCGGCTTGGCCATGATTTCCTTGGTGGTGATCCAGCCATAGACGAGCGACGTCGCCCCCAGCAGGATGACCAGCAGCAGAGTAGCTGTGATCACGTAGACTCCCCTTTTTCCCGTTCCCTTCGCGGCTTTCCAGCTGCGATTCTCAAGAGGTTAAGCTGCGCTTCGCCGGGCGTGCAACAGAACAGGTGGCACTCGCGCCCGGGCGGTTTTTGTGGTTTGACCCTGGCAGTATAAATCCCGCGGCCTGGAGCCCTAGATGAACCTCAATGCCATTCCCATCGGCAAGAACCCGCCCGAAGACCTGAACGTGATCATCGAAGTGGGAATTGGCGGCGAGCCTATCAAATACGAGATGAACAAGGAGGCCGGCGTTCTCTTCGTCGACCGCTTCCTGCACACGCCGATGCGCTATCCCGGCAACTACGGCTTCGTGCCGCATACGCTGAGCGAAGATGGCGATCCGCTGGACGTGCTGGTGGCCAATACCCGCCCCATCGCGCCCGGTGCGGTGATCAACGTGCGCCCGGTTGGCGTGCTGATCATGGAGGATGACGGTGGCGGGGATGAGAAGATCATCGCCGTTCCCTCGCCCAAGCTCACCAAACGCTATGTCGATGTTCACACCATCACCGACCTGCCGCAGATCACGCTCGACCAGATTCGCCACTTCTTCGAGCACTACAAGGATCTGGAGCCGGGCAAGTGGGTGAAGGTGATCGGCTGGGGCGGCGCGGAGGATGCGCACCGGTATATCCGTGAAGCGATCGAGCGCGCCAAGAAGGCGTGCTGAGCTAGATCACTGGACTGCCCCGGCATGGCTAGCCGGGGCGGGCCGATCGCCCCACAAAGCGGAATTCCCATGCGCCCGTAGCTCAACTGGTTAGAGCGGGCCGCTCATAACGGCTTGGTTGCGGGTTCAAGTCCTGCCGGGCGCAGGGATACCGGAGCGCGCATCGCCGCGCCGCGATGCTCAAAAGCCCACATCTCCGAACAACCCGGGCCGGTCTGGCGTGTTCTGTAACGACAGGCCGCTAGCCCGCGAGGAGCCACGCAGCCTCGAACTGCGGAGGGTTCGACGTGACGCAAATCCATCAGCACACCACATCCTCGACACCCCGCGAGTCCGATGAGGGCGAGGCAAGAGGCGAAGGCCGGTCGGTGGCCAACGCCCTGCTCCTGATCCTCGGCGGTGTCGCGATCATTGCCTTCGTCCTGGTGGCTCTTGGTTAGCCAGCTAAATTAGCTGCAACCTTTGAGGCAAGTTGAACGTTCTAAGAGTGGTCAATGTTTGGCCGCCATTCCGGCAACAGCCACTTAACGCGTGGTCGCGCCGACATGTTCCAGCCCCGAAAGGCCCAGGCCCATGGATAAGAACGCAGATCTCCGCGCGGCAGAACGCAACACGACGGTGATGTACATCAGCAAGCCCGAGGAGGGCCCCGCGGCAGGCGAAGGATGGGTGGTGTTCCGCGCCGCCATCTTGCTCGTCAGCGGTATCTTGGTTCTGGGCTACCTCATCGCCTAAGGCGGTTCGGCAGCGTTAGATCCGCAGCCGCTCGGGAATCGGCATTCCGAGCCGGTTTGGCACAGGCCATTCCTCGCGAACCGTGCGCAACTTGCGAAATCCGGCCTTGATGTAGTTCGGCAAGGCGCGCGGATGATCCGCGCTGCAGGTATTCACCGTCATCGCCGAGCAGCCTTCGGACCAGGCGGCCTGGATCGCGTGATACAGGAACGGCATCCCCACGCCGAGGCCGATGGCGCGGGGCATCAACCCGAAATACGCCAGGTTGATCACCGGCCAGGAACGCCGGTCGAGCTCGTAGAAGCCGAGTTCGCCTTCCGCATCCTCCAGCACGCTGATGCTGATCGCGCGGTCGGCCAGCACGGCGTCCAACTCGGCATCGGTCAGCGTCCGGCGCAGCCACCAGACATACTCGTGCCCGACCGTCGCATAGAGGTGCCGGTAATGCGCCACCGTACAGCGCGGGAAAAGCTGCCGCACCGCGAGGCCCTCCGGCAATGCCGGAAACGGGCCCGCAGGCACGGCACTCATCCGCAGAAAGGTCACATCCACCACGATCCGCGTGGTGGGTTCAACCAGCCGGATCATGTTTCCAGGAAGCTGCGAAGCTTGCGCGAGCGCGAGGGGTGCTTGAGCTTGCGCAGCGCCTTGGCCTCGATCTGCCGGATACGCTCGCGCGTCACGTTGAACTGCTGGCCGACCTCTTCCAGCGTGTGGTCGGTGTTCATGCCGATGCCGAAGCGCATGCGCAGCACACGTTCCTCGCGGGGCGTGAGGCTGCCGAGCACCCGGGTCGTGGCCTCGCGCAGGTTGGACTGGATCGCGGCATCAAGCGGGATGATCGCGTTCTTGTCCTCGATGAAGTCGCCGAGATGGCTATCCTCCTCGTCGCCGATCGGGGTCTCCAGGGAGATCGGCTCCTTGGCGATCTTCAGGACCTTGCGGACCTTCTCCAGCGGCATGCCGAGCTTTTCGGCCAGCTCCTCCGGCTGAGGCTCGCGGCCGATCTCGTGCAGCATCTGCCGGCTGGTGCGGACCAGCTTGTTGATCGTCTCGATCATATGGACAGGAATGCGGATGGTTCGCGCCTGATCCGCGATCGAGCGGGTGATCGCCTGGCGGATCCACCACGTCGCATAGGTCGAGAACTTGTAGCCACGGCGGTACTCGAACTTATCCACCGCCTTCATCAGGCCGATATTGCCCTCCTGGATGAGATCCAGGAACTGCAGGCCGCGGTTCGTGTACTTCTTGGCGATAGAGATCACGAGGCGCAGGTTGGCCTCGATCATCTCCTTCTTCGCCTGGTTCATGTCCCGCTCGCCGGCGGCGACCGTCTTGTAGACACGGCGGAACTCGCCGACCGGCAGGCCCGTCGCGGCGGCAATGGCGCCGATCTCGATGCGGACATGCTCCAGATCGTCGCGGGCCTTGAGCGCGAAAGCCGGCCAGGCTTTGCCCTTCAGCTTCGCCACGCGGTCGATGAAGCCCGGATCCAGCTCGCTGCCGATCCAGTTCTCCAGGAACTCCTCGCGCCGGACCTTCTGGGCCAGCGCCATGCGGAGTACCTGGCCGTCCAGCGTGTTCAGCTTGCGGTTCAGCGCCTTGAGCTGCTCGACCAGCTCCTCGATGCGGTTGTTGTGGAGGTGGACCTTCTCGACGAGCGTCACGAGGTCCGTGCGGGACTTCTCGTAGGTCTTCTCCGAACGGCCGACCAATTCCTCGCCGGAGGTGTAGAGGTCCATCCGCTTCGAGGAGAGCTTGGTCAGCTTGGTGAAGATGGTCTGAATGGCCTCGAAATTGGCGAGGACCTCCGGCTTCAGCTTCTCTTCCAGGGCGGACAGCGACAGGCCGACGCCCTCGCCCTCCTCGCCTTCCTCGAACTCTTCCGGCTCGGGCGGCGTGCCCTCGGGATTGTCGGCGTTGTTGGTGGCCTCGAGGTCGATCACGTCGCGCAGCAGCATGCGGCCCTCGCGGACGGCGTCATGCCAGGCGACAATGGCCTTGAAGGTCAGCGGGCTCTCGCAGAGGCCCTCGATCATCATGTCGCGGCCGGCTTCGATCCGCTTGGCGATCGCGATTTCGCCCTCGCGAGACAGAAGCTCCACGCTGCCCATCTCGCGGAGATACATGCGGACGGGATCGTCGGTGCGGCCGAGGCTTTCCTCGTCCACATTGCCGGCGGTCTCTTCCTCTTCCTTCTCCTCACCGTCCTCGGTCTTGGCGGCCTTGGGCTCGCCCTCTTCGCTCTCCTCGGCCTCGACGACGTTGATGCCGGCTTCCGAGAGGGAGGACAGGGTGTCCTCGATAAATTCCGAGCTCACCTGCTCCTGCGGCATGGCGGCGTTCACTTCGTCATAGGTGACGTAGCCGCGCTCCTTGCCTCGGGCGATGAGCTTCTTGACGGCGGCGGAGGTGATATCCAGCAGCACGCCTTCGACCGCTTCCTCGCGGGCCTCGGCCGTTTCGCCGCCATTCGCCGTCTTGCTCGCCATCCGCTGCTCCATCCTCAATGGGGGAAAAGGCCCCCCAATCTACTCAACCATTTTCGTCCAACTCGGCTTCGCCGCGCCGGAGCGCATCGAGCGCTTCCGTCAAGCGGATCAGCCGGGTCTGCGCAGCAAGGTCGTTGGTCGCCACGAACGCCGTATGGGCTGCCCGAGCATCCTCGGCCAGCTCTGTCTCTCCTCGCAGGAAACCAAAGATCTGCCAGAACGCATCCAGCGCCTCCTTGGGCTGAGCCCCCGGCCGAGCTTCCATCGGCAAGCCGGACGCCCGCAACACCCACTGAGTGGCTGACGCGGCCCCACTCGTTGCGAGGTGGGCGATCAGCTCCCCTGAGTCAAGGTGAGGACCCTCCTGTATCCAGGCCAAAAGCGCATCTCTCACCTGCTGTGGCGGTCCTGCCGGTAGATCGAGGAGGGCCAGGGGCTCCTCAACGTCGCGCAGCAGCTCCGGATGGTGGATGCAGATGGCCAGCAGAATTCGGGCGCGCTCGGCCATAATCCCGTCCGGATCGGGCACCGGGCGGGGGTGGCGCGGAGGCGCGCGGAGGCCCGGGCGCTTCGAGAGGGCGAAGAAGCGCTCCAGCAGGGACCGTCGGAATTCGGCGGCCAGAGATTTATCCGGGATCGTCTGGGCGGCGGCGGCGAGGCGGTTGCGGAGGGCGGCCCGTGCCTCCGGCGTTTCCGGCAGCTTGCTGCCCGCGATCAGGCTGAACAGCGCCTCGGAGAGCGGCTGCGCGGCGTCGAGCATGGTTTGGAACCCGCGCGGGCCTTTGGCGCGGATCACCGTGTCGGGATCCTCGCCGGCCGGCAGCGTCACGAAGCGCAGCGTGCGCTCGGGCGCCAGCAGCGGCAGGGCCAGTTCGGCCGCGCGGGCAGCGGCACGGGCGCCCGCAGCATCGCCGTCGAAGCAGAGCACCGGTTCGGGGCTGACCTGCCAGAGCGCCTGGAGCTGCTCCTCGGTCAGCGCGGTGCCCAGCGGCGCGACGGCGCCGTTGAAGCCCGCCTGGTGCAGGGCGATGACGTCCATATAGCCCTCGGCCACGATCAGGTTGGCGCCGCGGAAGACGCCCTCCCTGGCGAGGTCGAGGCCGTAGAGGTTGCGGCGCTTGGAAAACAGCGCCGTCTCGGGGCCGTTCACGTATTTGGGCTGGCCGTCGCCCAGGATGCGGCCGCCGAAGCTGACGCTGCGGCCCCGACGATCGCGGATGGGGAACATCACTCGGCCGAAGAAGAGATCGCCGACGCGGCCCTCGTCGCGCAGCTGCATCAGCCCGGCCTCGATGAGCTGGTCCTGCTCGATCCCCTCGGGGCGCAGCTCGGCCGCCAGGACGCCGCGGCCGGAGGCGGCCCAGCCGAGGCCGAACTTGCTGATCGTCTCGTCCGTCAGGCCGCGGCCTCGCAGATAGGCCAAGGCTTCGGCGCCCTCGGGCGAATGCAGGCGCCGCGTATAGGCGGCCTCGGCCACCTGGAGGACGCCGTGGAGGTCGCGGGCGCGGCGATCCCGGGCGGCCGCCTCGGGGGTAGGTTTGGGTACATCGAGCCCAGCCTCGCCGGCCAGCCGCTCGACCGCCTCCATGAAGCCGCCGCCCTCGGCACGCATGACGAAGGCGAAGGCATCGCCATGCGCGCCGCAGCCGAAGCAGTGGAAGCTGTCCTCATAGACATAGAAGGACGGGGATTTCTCGTTGTGGAACGGGCAGAGGCCCTTCCAGTTCCGGCCCGACTTGGACAGCCGCACGCGCCGGCCCACGAGGCTCGCCATGGGCGTGCGGGTGCGTAGTTCGTCGAGGAAGATGGGGGGGAGAGCCATGGGTCAGCCAGCTATGTAGATCGTTGTCGGGCCGAATCCGACCCGGCAGCGCGCCCAATCAAAAGATATAAGTCTTGAGTTTTCAGAAGTTACTGAACATACTGTTGTTCATGGACCTGCCCCCCGCCACAACCGCCTTCGTCCTGCACTTCGGCGAGATGGGCTCGCGATGGGGCATCAACCGAACCGTTGGCCAGATCTACGCCCTGCTCTTCCTCTCCGATCACCCAATGAACGCCGACGAGATCGTCGCAGCCCTGGGTTTCTCCCGCTCGAACGTCTCCATGGGCCTGAAGGAGCTGGAAACCTGGCGCCTGGTGAAGCTCCAGCACCTCCCCGGCGACCGGCGCGAGCATTTCTCCACGCCCGAGGATGTCTGGCAGATCGTCCGCACTCTCGCCGAGGAACGCCGCAAGCGGGAGATCGACCCGACGCTTTCCCTGCTGCGCGACGTGCTGATGCAGAAGCCCTCCACCGAGGCCGAACGGCACGCCCAGGCCCGCATGAGGAGCCTTCACGACGTCATATCTCTACTCACGGGATGGGCCGACGACGTGCAGGAATTGCCCAACGAGCGGCTGATCGCGCTCCTCAAGATGGGCGGCCGTGTCGCCCGCGTGCTGGAAGCCACCGACCGCTTCCAAGAGATCGTCACCGGCAAGGGACGCCGCCGCGCCGCGGCCGAGAAAGCCGGCCGCAAGAACGCGCCCCAGAAGGAAGAAGACTAACATGGACCCGACCATCCTCGCCCGCATACAATTCGCGGCGAACATCTCCTTCCACATTCTCTTCCCGACCATCACCATCGCGTTGGGCTGGATTCTGCTCTTCTTCAAGTTGCGCTTCGATGCCACGAAGGACGCGGCCTGGATGGACGCCTACAAGTTCTGGGTGAAGGTCTTCGCCCTGACCTTCGCCGTGGGCGTCGTCTCGGGCGTCACCATGAGCTTCCAGTTCGGCACCAACTGGCCGGGCTATATGGGGCGCGTGGGCAACATCGCGGGGCCGTTGCTGGCATATGAGGTGCTGACGGCCTTCTTCCTTGAGGCGTCCTTCCTCTCCGTGATGCTCTTCGGCTACGGCCGGGTCTCCAACCGGCTGCACACCGCAGCCACCGTGATGGTGGCGGGTGCCACAACCCTTTCCGCCTTCTGGATCCTGGCGCTGAACTCCTGGATGCAGACCCCGGGCGGATTTGAGATGCGCGACGGCGTAGCCCATGCGACGGACTGGATGGCGATCGTCTTCAACCCCTCCATGCCCTATCGTGTCGCACATGTGCTGCTCGCCTCGGGTCTCACCTCCGCCTTCCTGGTGGCGGGGCTCTCCGCCTGGCGCTGGCTGCGCGGCGATCGCGCCGCCGGCGTCTCGCGCGCGCTGAAGACCGGCGTGGTGCTGGCCGCGATCCTGATCCCCATCCAGATCTTCGCCGGCGACCAGCACGGGCTGAACACGTTGGAGCACCAACCGCAGAAGGTCGCGGCCATGGAAGGCGTGTGGGACACGGTACGCGGCGCCCCGCTGCTTCTCTTCGCCATCCCCGACGAGGCCACGCGCAGCAACCGCTTCGAGATCGCAATCCCCCACATCGCCAGCTGGATCCTGACCCATTCCGCCGACGGCGAGATCCGCGGGCTCAACGAGTTCGTCGGCAATCACCCGCCCGTCGCGCCCGTCTTCTTCGCGTTCCGGATCATGGTGGGCGTGGGCATGCTGATGCTGCTCGTCTCCTGGTGGGGCGCCTGGACGATCCGCCGGACGGGCATCACGCCCTGGCTCGCGCGGGCGCTGATTGCGATGACCTTCTCCGGCTGGGTGGCGACGCTGTCGGGCTGGTACGTCACCGAGATCGGGCGGCAGCCCTGGCTGGTCACCGGCATTCTGCAGACGCGCGATGCGGTCGGGCCGGTTCCCGCCGGCACGGTCCTCGCCTCGCTGATCATGTACCTGGCGCTCTATGGCGGGCTGCTGCTCGCCTATATCCTGACGCTCATGTACCTGGCGCGCCGCCCTGAGACGGCCGAGCCCGAGGAACTGGGTAAGAACGATCCCCTCAAGCCCTTGGCCGCGGAGTAAGCGACAGTGGACACCCTCCCCGACGGCGCCTGGCTTCCGATCGTCTTCGCGGCCCTCATGGCGATCTCCATGCTGGCCTACGCCATCCTCGACGGCTTCGACCTCGGCGTCGGCGTGCTGCTCCGCGCCACGCCGGACGAGGCCACACGCGACCGGATGGTGGCAAGCATCGGCCCCTTCTGGGATGCGAACGAGACCTGGCTGGTGCTGGGCGTCGGCATCCTGCTCGTGGCCTTTCCGGTGGCGCACGGCGTCATCCTGACGGCGCTCTACATTCCCGTCGTGCTGATGCTGTTCGGGCTGATCCTGCGCGGCGTGGCCTTCGAGTTCCGCGCCAAGGCCCCGCCGGTCCAGAAGCCGCGCTGGGACCTGGCGTTCCAAGGCGGCTCCATCCTGGCGGCCTTTTGCCAGGGCTGGATGCTCGGCTCCTACATCCTGGGCTTCGCGCCAGGCTGGATGGCGCTGGCCTTCGCGCTGGTGACCGGCCTCTTCACCGTGGCCGGCTATGCCCTGATCGGCGCCAGCTGGCTGGTCTGGCGCAGCGAGGGCGAGTTGCAGGCCTTCGCCGCCAATTGGGCCCGCCGCGCCCTCTACGCGACCTGGGCCGGCGTGCTGGTCGTGAGCGCGGCCACGCCGCTGGTCAGCCCGCGCATCTTCGAGCGCTGGTTCGG
>JAQGHY010000193.1 GCA_028291455.1 Rubritepida sp.
CCAGTCACCCCGCCTTGACGACGAGGGCATCCACGATCACCGCACCGGCGCCGTCGGCACGGACGATGACCGGATTCAGGTCGATCTCGGCAACAAGGCCCTCGAGTTCGTCTGCCATCACCGACACGCGGGCGAGCAGCGCATCGAGTGCGGCGGCATCCCAGGCGGCACCGCCGCGCACGCCGGCTACCATCTTCGATAGCCGCGTCTCGCCACGCAACCGCGCGGCCTCGGCGGCATCGAAGGGCGCGATGCGGAAGCCGACATCCTCGATGATCTCTGCCAGTACGCCGCCGGGACCGGCCATGACGGCCGGGCCGAGCGAGGCGTCGGCGACGACACCGACGATGACCTCGCCCACGCCGGAAACCATCTCCTGCACCAGCACGCCGTCG
Source organism: Rubritepida sp. (assembly GCA_028291455.1). Classification (GTDB taxonomy): domain Bacteria; phylum Pseudomonadota; class Alphaproteobacteria; order Acetobacterales; family Acetobacteraceae; genus Roseococcus. Next base: position 396 of record JAQGHY010000193.1, read on the forward strand.
ATGACCGCATCAGGCGCATGGATTCGGGCGGCGGCGAGCAGCTTCGCCGTGCCGACCGCGACCGCCGCCGCATCGGCGAGGCCGAGCAGCACGCCACCGATCTCCGTCTTATGGCCGATGGAGGCGGATTGCAGCTTCAGCGCCACGGGGAAGCCGAGCTTCTCGGCGGCAGCCATGGCGGCGGCGGCATCGGTCGCCAGGATCTCGCGCGTCACCGGCAGGTCCCAAAGCGCGCAAAGCGCCTTGGCCTGATGCTCGGCCAGGATCCTGCCCGGCACGGCATCCAGCATGGCCCGGGCCTTGGCTATACGCGCCTCGCGCCCCGGCATCGGGACCGCCGGCGCCGCGGCGCGGTCCGCGAATTCAGCACGCGCGCGGCAGGCGGCCATGACCTTGCCCAGCCGCTGCGGCGAGGGCACGGAGGGGATGCAGGCCTCGCGCAGCATTGCCTGGCCGGGCCCATCCGGCGCCGTCCAGGAGACGAACATCGCCGGCACATGCTGGGCCGCCGCAATGATCTGGCGCGCATAATCCACGCCGCCCTGCCCCACCGCCGGCCCGACCACGGTCACGAGCGAATCATAGCCGCCATCCGTACCGATCAGCTTGGCCGTCTCCAGGAAGAGGCTGCGATTGCCGAGATTGGCCGTGGTCATGTCGATGGGATTGCCGAAGCTGGCGATGGCCGGCAGCACCTTGCGTAGCGCGGCCTCCGTCTCGGCCGAAGGTGCGGGCAGCGCGAAGCCCTCGCGGTCCAGCGCGTCGGTCATGAGCACGGCGGTGCCGCCGGTGCCGGTGGCGATCGCCACGCGGTTGCCGGGGCGCGGCGGTGCCTTGCCGGAGAAGGCCTGGGCGAGGTCGAGCAGCTCGTCGAAGCTCTGCGCCTCCACGATGCCGAACTGCCGGCAGAACGCCGAGAAGACCGCGCCCCGCCCGGCCAGCGACCCTGTATGCGAGGCCGCGGCGCGTCCGCCCGCCTGGCTGGTCGCGCCCTTCAGCACCACCACCGGCTTGCCCAGCTCCTGCGAGCGCGCGGCGAGCGAACGCAGCATCGCCACGTCCTTCACGCCCTCCAGCGCGCCCATGACGACGCGGACTTCCTCACGCTCCAAAAGCGCCAGCGCGCATTCCGCGAAGCTGAGATCGGCCTCGTTGCCGGTGGTCACGAGATGCGCGAAGCCGAGGCCCCGCTCCAGCCCGAGGCCCAGCAGGCCGAAGCCGATGCCGGAGCTCTGGCTAACCAGCCCGATGCTACCCGACCGGAAACTGTCCAGCGCCTCCAGCAGCGGGTTGAAGCCCACCACCGTGCCGGTCATCAGATTGACCGTGCCCTGGTTGTTCGGGCCCAGCACGCGCATTCCTGCGGCGCCCATGGCCTGCATCTCGGCCTCGGCGGCACGCCCGGCTTCGCCGGTCTCGCCGAAGCCCGCGCTGATCACCACGGCCGCGCGCACGCCCTTGGCGGCGCAGCCGCGCAGCGCGGCCATCACATGCTCACCGGCGGTGACGATGATGGCGCAATCGACCGCGCCGGGGATCGCGCCCACATCGGTGTAGCAGGTCAGCCCGTCGATCTCGCCGCCGCGCGGATTCACCGGATAGATGGCGCCCGCATAGCCAAACTTCTTCAGGTAGCGCAGCGGCCGCGCGCCGATCTTGCCGGCATCGGCCGAAGCCCCGATGACCGCGACCGAAGCCGGCGCCAGGAAGGCGGAGAGGTCCGCGACGGGCCTTTGCATGTCAGGCATCCCGCTTCGCGAGCATCGCCTTCAGCCCGCCCGCGGCGATCTCCTTCTGCCGCGCCTCGCGCTGGCTCACATCCTTCGACATGTTCGTGGCGATCATCATCTCGGTGTTGAAGTCCAGAGCGTTGCGCAGGCCCATCATCTCGAAGCTCTTGTTAATGCTGCGCTTGTTGAGCGCCAGCGCGACGGCTGGCACCTTCGCCAAGCGGTGTGCGTATTTCTCCACCTCCTCGTCGAAGGTCTCGTCGGAGAAGATCTTCGTGACCATGCCGTAGCGCTCGGCCTGCTCGGCATTCACGCTATCCCCGAAGAGCAGCAGTTCCTTCGCGCGCTTGAGGCCCACCACCCAAGGCATCATCAGCCCCGGCGGACCCGAGATGCCGCGGATTTCCGGCTCGCCGAAATTCGCGTCGGCCGAGCAGATCGTGAGGTCGGTCGAAAGCGCCAGGTCGCAGCCCGAACCCAGCGCATGCCCACGCACCGCGCCGATCACCGGCTTGGTCAGCGTCCACATCCGCAGGCACATCGCGAGGCAGCCCGTAAGGTGCCAGCGCCAGCCGGCGACCGTGTGGTCCCAGGGGTTCGTCGCGGCTTCCTTGAGGTCCACTCCGGCGCAGAAGGCGCGGCCCGCGCCGCGCAGCACGACGACGCTGACCGCTTCATCCGCCTCGGCGCGATCGAAGGCTTCGACGAATTCAAGCTTCATCGTGCGTCTGATAGAATTCAGAACGCGCGGGCGGTTCATGGTGATGGTGCAGACCTTGTCCTGCACGGCGTAGAGAACTGTGGGCTCTTCGGTCATGAGAACTCTCCGGTCGGGGTTGCGGGACGATGCCGCACAGTATCCAGCTTGTCTCGATGGTGTCATATCGGCTGCGCGACGGTGTCGCTTTTCTGGGTTTAAGCGTTGCCGTGGCGGCAACACTCACTCGCGAAACGAGGCCGGGCCATGCCGAACGCGACACGCAGAATCCTGTCGGAGAAACAGCGCCTCTCGCTGGCCAGCCGGATCGACAGCCTCGATAATCGTCGCCTGCTCTACCTGCATGAGGCCGCCGCCGCCGGGTCTGTGCGCGGCGGCGCCGAGCGCCTAGGCATCAGCCCCTCCGCGCTCAGCCGGCAGATCATGAAGATGGAGGCGGATCTCCAGATCGCGTTACTGGAACGCCACGGCCGCGGCGTGAAGCCGACCGAGGCGGGCGCGCTGCTCGCCGAATACTTCGAGGACCAGAGGGCCCGGCTCGGCGCAGTCGTCGCGCAGGTCCAGGACATCGCGGGTATGCGGCGCGGCATCGTCTCGCTCGCGCTAGGCGAAGGCTTTCTCGGCGAGGTTATGGGCGCGCCGCTGAAGAGCTTCGCCGCGCGGCATCCGCAGCTCCAGATCGACCTGCAGGTGGGCAGCACGGACGAGCTGATGCGGCGCGTGCTGGAGGATACGGCGCAGATCGCGCTGCTCTACAACCTGCCGTCCGAGCCGCGCGTGCAGTCGCATGCCTCGCGCCGCCATCCCATGCGGATCGTGACGCAGCCCGCGCATCCGCTGGCCTTGCTAGGGCGCAAAATCACGCTGGACGACCTGCAGCAGCACGAGCTTGGCCTGCTGCCCGGCGGCTATGGCGTGCGCCAGGTGCTGCTCTCCGCCGAGCATCGCGGCCGGCTCCGGCTGATGCCGCGCCTGACCGCGAACTCGCTGCGCGCGCTGCTGCGCTTCGCCGAGGATTGGGACGGCGTGCTCATCACCACCGGCTTCGCCGTGGCGCGCGAGTTGGAGGAAGGCCGCCTTGTCGCGCTCGAAGCGCACGACGCCTTCCTCGAAAGCTCCGAGGCGCATCTCATCACCCGGCGCGGCCGCCGCCTGCCGCTCGCCGCCACGCATCTGCTGCGGCATTTGCGGGCGACGATGAAGCTGTTCCGGGGTTAGCGAGTGGCGCTCTGCGACCGCTTGAGCTCGATGGTGTAGACCGCGCCGTCGGTCGGATAATAGGACCGCGCGACCTGGATCAGGCGTCCCTGCTGCGTCCGGCTGGTGCGGGTCATCACCAGCACCGGCTCGCCCCGCTTGATGAAAAGCGTGCGCGCCACCTCCGCCGAGACACGGCCGGCGCTCATCTCCTGATGGATGTCGGTCACCCGCTCGCCGGTCAGCATTTCCGCCACGCCGACGATCAGCGGATTGCGCTTGAGCAGCGGTTCGAGCGGCTGCTGAGCGAGAATGCGCCCGATATCCTCGGGGTAGAAGGCATCTGTCATCATGACGGGAGCGTCCTCCTGATAGCGCGCGATACGCAGATGCAGCACGCGATCGCCGCGCGGTACGCCCAGATGCGCCGAGGCCCAATCCGGCACGGCGACGCGCTCGCATTCGAGCAGCCGCACCTCGGTCAGCCGGTTGGTCGCCACCAGCTCGTCGATGCTGCCGAGGCCCCATTCGCGGGGAGGCGCCTGCGGCTCGCGCACGAAGGTGCCCCTGCCCTGCCGGCGCTCGATCAGGCCGCGCTGCTGAAGCTCCCGCAGGGCACCGCGCACGGTGATCATGCTGACGGCGAAGTGCCGGGCCAGCTGGTCCTCGGTCGGCAATTGCGTGCCGGGCATCAGCCGCAGCTTCCCGATGACCTTCTGCACCTGGTCGGCGAGGCGCTGGTAAAGCGGTGCCCTGCCCGCGGGCAACCGGCCGAACTTCGACACGGCGAGAGGACCGATGCCAACCGGGCCGAGAGCCACCAAGACACGCGAATCGTCCATCTTCTTCCCCGGCCTTCGAAATATCGCTGTGCGATGTGATCGCACAGCGCGGCTCTCGAAGTCGATGGGGCAGACCCGAACCTTACGGGGTTAAATCGTCACGAGCGACGTGTTTAGGCTACCGCCGCGCGCGTAGCCTCGCTCTAGAAGGAGCGGCGATCAGCCCTGGCGCTTCACCAGCTTGGGGTACATGACGGCATCGCCGTAGCTGCCCATCTTCGCCAGATCCTCGTCGGAGATGTATTCCGGCGTCTTGCCGTTCCCGGCACAAAGCGTCTCGACGATGATGTTGCGCTTCACCTCGCTCACCAGCACGCAGGTGCGGTGATAGGCCTCCGACAGGGTGCGCCCCAGCACGGTGAAGCCGTGGCGGCGCATGATCACGCAGTTGGTGTCCTGGATGAAGGTCTTGATCGGCGCCACATCCTCCTCGACGTTGATGCTGGCGGGCAGGTAGAAGGCCGGCTTCTGCATCAGGAAGCCGTAGGTCAGGCTGAAGCTGCGGATCTCCTCGTAGCCGGCTGCGAGGAAGGCGATCGTCTCGTCGTGGTGCAGGTGGATGACGCAGTTCACGTCCGGGCGCAGCCGCAGGATCTCGCGGTTCATCTGATGACCAACGGTGGTGGCACGCTCGCCCTGCAGGACGCGGCCGTAAGGGATGTCGGTGATGACGAGGTCCTCGGCCTCGACCTCCTCCAGGCTGACGCCCTGGGGCTTGGCGTAGCAGATGCCGTCGGCATGCTCGGGATGCGGTACGCGGACGACCATGCCGCCGACGCTGCTGTTCACCAGCCCGCGCGCCGCGAGCCAATGAGCGTATTTCACATAGTCCCGCGTCACCTTCGGGTCGAAGGACACGCTGGGATCCGGCGTCAGCTCGTTGACGCGGTAGGGAGGGGTCTGGATGCCGTCCATGACGTGTCTGACCTTCTATTCGGGCTGGATGTTGAGCCGCTGCGCCAAAGCGCGCCAGCTTTGTGTGTCGTCGGCGATGATCTTCGCGAAATCGGCGGGCGTCGGCATGGCGGGCGTGATGTCCATAGCCTCCATCTCCGCCTTGCCGGGGCCGTGGAGGAAGGCCTGCGCGAGCGCCTGCTGCATGCGCGCCGCCATCGCGGGCGGCAGGCCCGCCGGGGCCACCAACCCATACCAGAAGGCCGCATCGAAACCGTGGATGCCGAAGCTCTCGAAGCTTGCGACCTGCGGCAGCAGGACCGAGGGGCGGCTGACGGCATAGGCGGTCAGCTTGCCGTCACGGACCAGCGCGGCGGAGGCCGGCGGATTGTCGAGCAGCAGGGCAACGGTGCCATTCATGAGGTCCGGGTAGACCTGCGACGAGCCGCGATAAGGCACGTGCTGCATCTCGATCCCCGCCAGCAGTTCGAGCTGGCGCGTCAAGAGATAGCCGAGCGTGGTGATGCCGACCGACGCATAGATCACCCGCCCCGGATTGGCCCGGATCCGCGCGAGCAGCGACGGGAAATCCGCAGCACCCGCCGAAGGGCCGCCGATCAGAACGTAGGGCGTGTTCCCCAGCAGGGTGATCGGCGTGAAGGAGGTCACGGGATCATAGGGCAGGTCGCGGCGAAAGATCGGCGCCACCGGATGGCTGCTCGAGGTCGCGATGCCGATGGTGTAGCCATCCGGTGCCGCCCGCGCCACGGCCTCGGTGCCGACCATGCCGCCGGCGCCAGGCCGGTTCTCGATCACTACGGGAACGCCGAGCGCCTCCGTCAGACGGCGCATCGCGATCCGCGCCGTCGCATCGGTACCCCCGCCCGGCGGCAGCGGGACGATGCAGCGGATGGGGCGGGACGGCCACACATCCTGGGCAAGGGCCGGCGTGGCCAGGGCGGTTGCCGCACCGATGAGGGCGCGGCGGGTGGTGTGGATCATCGCGGGTTCCGTTGCAGTGCCCAGAATGTCCGGTTCACCCGACAATCTAGGACTGCATCCCAAGCCCCGGCAAGGCCCTAGGCGGCGGCCTTGCCAGAGGCGGAGCGCTCACGCAGGAAGCGGAAGAACTCCACGCCCTCGCGCAGGCGACGCACCAGCATCTGCCGGTCGCGGACCATCTCGCCGCAGATCGAGGCGATCTTCGGGGCGCGGAAGTAGAACTTCTTGTAGAACATCTCCACGCTGTCGAAGATTTCGGTGTGCCCGAGATGCGGATAGGCCAGCGGCGCGATCTGCACGCCGTGCGCGTCCACGTAATCCGTATGCGCCACGTCCAGCCAGCCTTCGCGCGCCGCCTGGTCGTACAGGAACGTGCCCGGATACGGCGCCGCCAGGCTCACCTGCACGGTGTGCGGGTTGGTCTCGATGGCGAAGCGGATCGTCTCCTGGATGGTCTCGGTCGTCTCGCCCGGCAGGCCCAGGATGAAGGTGCCGTGGATCTTGATGCCGAGCTCGTGGCAATCCTTGGT
>JAQGHY010000198.1 GCA_028291455.1 Rubritepida sp.
GCGGGGTCTTCGCTGCGCGGATTGTCGTCCGTCACCCATAGGATATCGGCCCCGCGCGATGCGGCCTCGCCCATCAGCGGGCGCTTGCCGGGATCGCGGTCGCCGCCGGCGCCGAAGAGCGCATGCAGCTTCGCGCCTATAGCGACATGCGGGCGCAGCGCCGCCAGCAGCCGGGTCAGCGCGTCGGGCGTATGGGCATAATCCACATAGACCGCGGCGCCGTTCGGCAGGGTCGCGGCCAGCTCCATCCGGCCCCGCACGCCGGTCAGGCGCGGGAGCAGCTGCAGTGCCCGCGACGCATTGAGGCCGAGCCCGATGGCGAGCCCCGCCGCCACCAGGACATTATCCGCCTGGAAGCGCCCGGGCAGCGCGAGCGTGATTTCTTCGCGGGCGCCGAAGGCATCGAGCGTGATGATCTGTCCCGCCGGCAGTGCGCGTTGCGAGACCAGCCGGATATCGCCGCCCGCCTCGCCCACTTCGATGCGGCGCAGCCCGCGCCGCAGCGCGATCTCCCGCAGCATGGCCAGCGTCTCGCCGTCCATATCCGCATGCAGCACGGCCGGCGCACCCGGCGGAAGCAGCGTGTCGAACAGGCGCAGCTTGGCCGCGCGATAGGCGGGCAGGGTGCCGTGATAGTCGAGATGGTCGCGCGTGAGGTTGGTGAAGGCCCCGGCCGACAGATGCACGCCATCTAGCCGCCGCTGGTCCAGCCCATGCGAGCTGGCCTCGATCGCCAGATCCGTGATGCCCGCCCGGTGCAGCGCGGCCAGGGTGGCATGCAGGGTCACCGGGTCGGGCGTGGTCAGGCTCGGGCCGGGGGGGAAGCCCTCAGCGATCAGGCCGAGGGTGCCAAGCGAGGCGGATTTTGCGCCGCTCGCGCTCATGAGCTGCCGATGGAAATCGGCGGTGCTGGTCTTGCCGTTGGTGCCGGTGACGGCGGCGATCCGCTCGGGCTGCGGGCCATGGAAGGCCGCGGCCATCAACGCCAGCACGCGGCGCGGATCGGCCGCTTTCAAAAACGGGCGCGCGGGCACTGGCGAGGGCCATTCCGTGCCCTCCGGCGCCAGGATCGCGGCGGCTCCGGCGGTCACGGCGTCTGCGATGAAGCGGGTGCCGTCGGAGCGAAAGCCCGGCAGCGCCACGAAGAGAAATCCCGGCCGGACCGTGCGGCTATCGGCCGTGATTCCACTGATCTCGGCCGAGCCTTCGCCGCTCAGCCCGGGGCACAAGGCGCGCAGCTCATCTAGCTGCACGGCCTGTCTCGGGGCGTGGGGGTTCGAGGGCCAGAACCAGCCGCGGCATGGCGATGCCGTCCCGGGCATCGGTGCGGCGGAGGGAAGGCGGCGGCTGCTCCGGCGAGGCGGGGGTGCGGGGCAGCATGGCAGGTGTGCGGGAGACCGGCGGGGTGGCGCTGGCGGTGGCCGGCGTGGGGATGGCCACGCGCTGACGCACGCCGCCCTGCAACGGCAGTGCGATCGTCTGCTGGATCTGCGCGATGCGATCGGCCGCTTCCGGCACCAGGCCGAGGATGGGTGCGGTGCGCTCCACCACGCGGCGGCCGACGGGGGCGGCGACCCAGCCCGCCGTGGCATAGCCGCCGGTATCGGCGCGCGGCTGGGGCTCATCCACCAGGATATGCATGGCATAGCGCGGCGCGTTCATCGGGAAGACGCCGACGAAGGAGGAGATACGGCGGTTCTCGAGATACTGGCCGTGATCGCCGACCTTCTGCGCCGTGCCGGTCTTGCCGCCCATGAAATAACCGGGCGAATCCGCCGAGCGCGCGGAGCCGTCGGTCACCGCGATGCGCATCAGCCGGCGCACGTTCTCCGAGGTGCGTTCGCTGATCACGCGCACGCCCTGGCGCTCTTCCCCGGGCGGCACGGCGAGGACCGTCGGCTGGCGCAGGGTGCCGCCATTGGCCAGTGCCGAAACACCGTTCACGATATGCAGCGGCGTGACCGAGATGCCCTGGCCGAAGGCGATGGTCATGGTGTTGATGTCGCGCCAGCGGCTGGCCGAGGGGGCGAGGGTAATGGCGGCTTCGGGCAGCTCGACGCCCAGCCGGCCCAGCAGGCCCATCCGGGCCAGGAACTCGCGGTGCCGCAGCCCGCCGACAGCCATCGCCATGTGCGCGGCGCCGAGGTTGGACGAATAGGCGATGATCTCCGCCATCGAGAGCCAGCGGTTCTTGCCCTTGTAGTCGTGAATCTGGAAGCGGCCGATGCGGATCGGGCTGGTGGCATCGTAGCTCGAGGTGAGCTGGGCCACGCCGGAATCCATTGCCGAGGCCACGGTGAAGAGCTTGAAGGTCGAACCCGGCTCGTAGATGCCGGTGACGGCACGGTTGAAGCGCTGATCGGCCGGCGCGGTCGCGAGGTCGGAAGCGGCGAAATCCGGCAGGCTGACCATGCCGATGATCTCGGCCGTGTTCACGTCCATCAGGATGGCCGAGCCGCCGATGGCGCTGAACCGCTCGATCGAAAATTCTAGCGCCTCGCGCAGCTCGCGCTGGATGCGGATATCGATGGAGAGGCGCAGCGGCGTCGGGCTGACGCGCAGGCGCTCGTCGTACCATTTCTCGACGCCGGCGATGCCTTCGCCGTCAACGTCCACGGCGCCCAGCACATGGGCGGCATCGCGGCCGCGCGGATAGGTGCGGCGCTCGGCGGTCTCGAAATACAGGCCGAGGATGCCGAGGTCGTTGATCGCCTGCTGCTGCCGGGGCGTGATGAAGCGATCGATATAGGCGAATTGCCGCGGCGGGCTGAGGCGCGGCATCAACCGGGCGCGGTCCAGATGCGGCAGGATGCGGATCAGCTGGTCCGCCACCTGGCCCGGATGTTCGATCTCGGTGGCGCGCGCATACAGCGCCGTGCCGCGCACGGTGACGGCGAGAACCTCGCCGTTACGGTCGGTGATGGCGGCTCGCGCTACGGAAGGCTCGGCGGAAACGATGCGCGGTGCCTGGGCAATCCGCGAGCTGGCGGGATCGAGGACCGTGGCGTCCGTCAGCTTCACGGCAATGGCGAGGAACAGGACGCCGAAGCCGATGGACGCCATCGCCAGGCGCCCCCGGATCTTGCGCAGCTGGACGGCTTCGCCGGAGGCGACGCGAACCATCGCGCGCGAGAGGCTTTCGCGTGGCGGCGCCTGGTGCTCGGGCAGCGGCAGGCCGGAATAGCCGAGAGGCCGGGCATGGGGATCGGGCGGGGGGAGGTCGCTCATCGGCTGAAGGGAACCGGGGGCGGGAGGCTGGAACCGCCGCTCAGCAGCGAGCCGTTGCCGGGCGCTGCCTGCACCATGTGCATCGCCGTGCGCAGCGGCGCGGGCGGCGCCATGACCGGCGCCTGCGCGAGCTGCGACGGCCGGGCGGCAGGACCGGCGATGGGCGGCAGTGCCGCGAGTTCAGGACGCAAGCGGGGCTGCAGCGCGGTGCGGGCGGGAGCCTCGGCGCGTTCGGCGCGCGGTGCGGCAATAGGTGTGGCCGGACGCGGCGCCGCGGCGGCCACGACCATCGGAGCCGGGGCGGGGACCGCTGCCGGAGCTGGCGCGGGCGTTGCCATGTGGGGAACGGCGGAGGCCACGACCACTGGGGCTGGAGCCGGTGCGGCGGGCGCGGCGACAATTTCGGCGGGGGCTGCCGGGCGCGGCGCCCGGCGCCGGCTGGAGGGCTCCGCATCGGCGAGCATCGTGGCCGCGGTGAAGATCAGCACGTCGCCCGGGGCGGAGGGTGCGTCGGCGCGCTGCTGGAAGCCGGAGGGAATGCGGGCGAAAGCGATGGCCTGCGGCATCCGGCGCTGGGCGTCGTCGAGCCGCTGGAACTGGGCAGGCTCCATCGGCTGCATGTTGGGCAGGTGCGTGTTCACCATCGCGCGCAGCCGGTCCTGGTCGTTCAGCCGCGCCCATTCGGCGGAAAGCGTCTGGCTGCGGCCGCGTTCGGCCTCGGTCTGGCGGCGGACGTCGCGCAGCTCCCGATCCAGCTTGGCGACTTCCTCCTTGGTCTGGAAGACGTAGAGGCCAGCCCCGAGGAACGCCGCGAAGGTAACGAGGGTGAGCGGATGGATCATGCGGCGCGGCTTTCGGGCTTGCGGAGCAGGGCGCGGAGATGGGCGGAGCGGGCGCGCGGGTTGGCGGCGCATTCCGCATCGCCCGGACGAATGGAGCGGGGTGTGAGCAGGGTGAAAGCCGTGGCTGCGCTCGGCGCCATCAGCGCGCCGGGACCGTGGCGCGAGGTGCCCGGCGTACGGCCCGCGGCCTTCTGAAAGGCGCGCTTCACGATTCGATCCTCCAAGGAATGGAATGAGACGACAATGATTCGGCCTCCGGGCGCCAGTAGCTTCAGCGCCTGATCGAGCGCGCGCTCAATTTCGCCCAGTTCGTCGTTCACGCGGATGCGCAGCGCCTGGAAGCTGCGGGTGGCGCCGTGGATGCCCGAAGGGTCGCGCGGGACCGAACGGCGGATGACTTCCGCGAGCTGAAGCGTGGTGGTGAAGGGGGTTTCGGCGCGGGCGGTGACGATGGCGCGGGCAACGCGGCGGGAGAACCGCTCCTCGCCGAATTCCCAGATGAGGTCGGCCAGCTCTCCCTCCGCCAGGGTGTTCACGAGGTCGGCAGCGCTGGGGCCGGTGCGGCCCATGCGCATGTCCAACGGCCCGTCGGTGCGGAAGGAGAAACCGCGCTCGGGCGTGTCGATCTGGAAGGAGGAGACGCCGAGATCCAGCACCACGCCGTCCAGCGCCTCGACGCCGACGGCGGAGAGATGGGCCACCATGTCGCC
>JAQGHY010000211.1 GCA_028291455.1 Rubritepida sp.
CGGTGATCGACTTCACCGGCACGCGGCCGGAGCGCCCGGACAACTTCAACGCGCCGGCCGCCGTCAGCCGGGCGGTGGTGCTCTACTGCTTCCGCTCGCTGGTGGGCGAGGACATCCCGCTGAACGACGGCTGCCTCAAGCCGCTGGAGATCATAGTCCCTCCCGCAAGCTTCCTCAGCCCGACCCCCGGCCGCGCGGTCGTCGCCGGCAATACCGAGGTCAGCCAGGTGACCTGCAACGCGCTGCTCGCCGCGCTGGACGCCTGCGCTGCGGCGCAGTCCACGATGAACAACTCGCTCTTCGGCGACGCGACCTACCAGTATTACGAGACCATCTGCGGCGGCACGGGTGCAGGGCCTGGCTTCCACGGCACCAGCGCCGTGCAGACGCATATGACGAACACCCGCATGACCGACCCCGAAATCCTCGAGATGCGCTACCCCGTGCGGCTGGAGGAATTCTCCATCCGCCGCGGTTCGGGCGGCGCCGGGCACTGGCATGGCGGCGACGGATCCCGCCGGCGCATCCGCTTTCTGCGACCGATGCAGGCGGTGGTCGTGGCCTCGCGCCGCAACGTCGCGCCGCACGGGCTGCATGGCGGCGGCGATGGGGCGCCGGGGCGGCAATGGGTGGATCGCGCCGACGGCACGCGCGACATCATCGCCGGCAATGCCGGCAAGGCGGACCTTGCCGTCGGGGACATCCTCGTGGTCGAAACGCCCGGCGGCGGCGGCTGGGGAGAGGCTTGAAGCGGGGCTTCTTCCGGCGCGGGGGCCTCCTCGCGCTGGTCCTGAGCTTCGCGGCCGTGGCCGCGCTTGCCGCCTATGTGCTGCCGCGCTGGCTGGACTGGGACCGCCACCGCGAGACCATCGCCGCCATCGCTTCGGAGCGGCTGGGCCGGCCGGTCGTCCTGGAAGGCCCGATGACGCTGGTGCTGCTGCCGCAGCCGCGGCTCGAGGCCTCACGCATCGTGATCGGCCAGACGGCTGATGAAATCCAGATGTCCGCCCGCGCCCTGCGGCTCCGGCTGGACCTCGGCGCGCTGCTGCTGGGGCGGATCGAGGTGCGTGAACTCGCGCTGATCGGCGCCGATATCAGGCTGCCCTGGCCGCCGACTTCGCTGCCCGGCCTGGCGCCGCTTCCACGCCTCACCGCCCTGGACGCCCGTTTGGAGGAGAGCCGCATCGCCATAGGTGGCGCGGTGATGGAGGGCGTCTCCGCGCGGCTCACCGCCGGCAATCCCTCCGAGGCGCTGACGGCCGAGGGCAGCCTGGTCTGGCGGGGTCGTCCGATGCGCTTTCAGGCCACGCTGGGCCGTGCTGGCGATGACGGCATCGCCCCGCTCGACGTCTCGGCGAGCCAAGGCGCGACCACGTTGCTGGCGCGTGGCGCTCTGCTGGCGGAGGGCGGGTTCGAGGGCAGGCTGGAGGTCGCGGGCCCCGATCTCTCGGTGCTTCTGCCCGCGCCGCCCAGCCCCTTCCGCGCGACCTCCAACCTTCTGGCCGGTGCGGAACTGCTGACGGCGGACCAGCTCGCGATCGAAATGGGCGGCCAGATCGTGCGCGGTTCGGCGGCGCTGCGCCTCGGCCGCGAGCCCCGCTTCGACCTTACGCTCGCCGCACCCCGCCTCGATGTGGAGCCCTGGCTTGCCGCGCTTCGTGGCGCCGGGAACCAGGCGGTGCCGGTATCGCTGGACCTCTCGGCGGAGGCGGCGACGCTTGGGCCGCTGCGTATCCGCCGCCTGAAGGCGGGCGCCTTCTTGCAGGGCGAGCGGCTGACGCTCAGCGACGTCTCGGCGGAGTTGCCGGGCGATACTGTGCTCGAGCTTTCCGGTGCCAGCGCCGGGCCGCGGCTCGGCCTCGCGCTGCGCTGGCGCTCGGCCCATCCGGGCCAGCTGGCAGAAGCCATGGGCCTGCCGGCGCGCCTGCCGCTCCCATCCGGCCGGTCCGAAGGGCAGCTGCGGCTGTCCTGGGAAGGCCCGCAATTCGCCGTGACCGACATGGTTGCGCGGCTGGGTTCGACGCGCGCCACGGGCGGCTTCGTCTGGCGGCAGACGGCACGGCCGAGCCTTGCCATGGGCCTTGAATTGGATGGCCTGGAAACAGCGGTCACGACGACGCAGCTGGTGACCTCGTTGCGGGAGGCTTCGGCCGACATCGATCTTCAGCTCCGCCTCGGCCTCGGGCGGCTCGTGCTGGGCACATCGGTCTGGGAGAGGGTCGCCATCGACGGCGCGGCCGAGGGCGGGCGGCTCGTGTTGCGGCGGCTGGCGGGACGGCATCTGGGCATGGACGTGACCCTCGCCGGCACACTCGCCGCGGGTCGGGTCAGCGATCTGACGCTGGAGGCGGAGGGCGTCGCCGGGCCGCTGCTGCGGCGCCTGGGCGTCGAGCGGCCGGGGTTGGCGGCCTCGCCACTGCGGCTCCGCATCTCCGGCGGCGGGCCGCTGGACGCACTGGCCCTGCGGCTCGAAAGCGACCTCGCCGAGGCTCGGATCGAGGCGCAGGCCGTGTTCGACCAGCCGCAGGACCGGGTCCAGGGCACGCTGACGGTGCGCCATCCCGGCGCGGCACGGATGCTGGCTGCATTGTTCCAGCGGGAAGCGCCGGATTGGATCGGCGACGGCTCCTTCTCCCTCATCGCAAACCTGGCCGGCCGCGCTAGCACCTGGAATGCCGAGAACCTGGAGATCGTCGCGGGCGGCCTGCGCGGGCGCGGCCAGCTCGCGCTGAACCTCGCCGGTGAGCGAGGCGCACTGACCGGGCGGCTGGCCATGGAACGCCTTCCCTTGCCGGATTGGCGCGGGTTGGACCTCGGCGGCTGGCCCGGCCTCGACGTCGAAATGGCGCTGACGGCCGAACGCATCGAGGCCGTGGGCCTGCCAGCGGTCGAACAGGTCACGGCAAATCTGCGCGGCGATGCACAGGCGCTCCGGCTCGACGACCTGCGGGCCACGCTCTCGGGCGGCACGTTGGGCGGCGCGTTGCGGCTGGAGCGCGGCGCTGCGTTGCGCCTCACGGCCGAGGGGAACTTCGCCGATGTGTCCCTATCTGCGCCGCTGACGGGACGCCCGGTGGATATCGGCGCAGGCCGCCTTTCCGGCGATCTGCGCCTGTCGAGCACCGGAAACGCGCCGGATGCGCTGGTCGCCGCGCTCGGCGGTACGGCGCGACTGTCGCTGCGCGACGGCGTGGTGCAGGGTTTCGACGGTGCGGCCGCCGCGGCCGCTCTGGGCCTGGGCGACATCCGGGCAGCGGAGGCAGCATTGCGCGCAGCGCTTTCCGGCGGCGCCACGCCGGTCGAGCAGGCCACCGCCAGCCTGGCCTTGGCCGACGGGAACATCACCATCACCGACGGCTCTTTGAGCGGGGAATCCGGCCTGATGCTTGGGCTGGCCGGTCAGGTCGATCTGCCGCGGGACGTGGTGGATCTGCGTCTCACCCTCCCGGTTCCGGAAGGCGCGCCCGCCGTCGCCCTGCGGCTGACGGGCCCGAGCATGACCCCGCGCCGGCTGCCGGAAATCGCGCCATGGTTGCGGTGGCGTGCGGAACACCCGCCTTGATCCATCGGTGGAGGGGGCTTAACCCTCCAGCGCGCGGAATGCATGGTCCGAAAAGGTAAGTATTAAGATGAAGATTGAGACAGGTACCCGTGCCGGCGCCTTGGCGCGCGCCGCGGCCATGTTCGACGACGGCCTGCTGAAATCCCGGCTTACCGAATTCGTCGCGATCCCATCCACCGCACAGGAAGCCGGCTACGAGCCGCATCTGTATCGCTATCTCGACGAGGCCATCCGTCCCTGGGTGGAGCGCCTCGGCTTCATCGTAACCATCCACCCTAATCCCATCCTCGGGTTCGGCCCGATCCTGATGGCCACGCGCATCGAGGATCCGGCCCGGCCGACAATTCTACTTTACGGCCACGGCGACACGGTGCGCGGCCTGGACGACCAGTGGAGCGAGGGCCTGAAGCCCTGGACGCTGACCGAGCGCGACGGCATGTGGTACGGGCGCGGCACGGCCGACAACAAGGGTCAGCACGTCATCAACCTCATGGCGCTCGAAGCGGTGCTGGAGGCTCGCGGCGGCAAGCTCGGCGCCAACGTCAAGCTGATCCTGGAAATGGCGGAGGAGCGCGGCAGCCGCGGCTTGCGCGAATTCGTCGCGGCCAATGCCGAGGCGCTTTCCGCCGATGCGCTGATCGCCAGCGACGGCCCCCGCGTCATGCCCGGCGTGCCGACTATCGCCACCGGCACGCGCGGCACCTTCCACTTCGACCTCGTGGTGAAGCTGCGCGAGGGCGGCGTCCATTCCGGCCATTGGGGTGGGTTGACCACGGACCCGGCGGTGATCCTGGCGCATGCCATCAGCACCATGATGGACCGCAACGGCAAGATCCTGGTGCGCGACTGGCTGCCCCGCAATGGCGTGCCCGCCGCCGTGCGCGGCGTGCTCGCCGGCTGCGAGGTCGGCGGCGGCGGCGAGGCGGCGACCATCGACCCCGATTGGGGCGAACCGGGCCTGACCGCTGCCGAGAAGATCTACGGCTGGAACAGCCTCATCATCCTGGCGATGATCAGCGGGCGGCCGGAAGGCCCGGTGAATGCCGTGGCACCCGATGCCCGCGCGCATTGCCAGATCCGCTACACCGTCGACAGCGACCCTGAGACCTTCGCAGCCTCGCTTCGGCAGCACCTGGACGCGCACGGGCTGCAGAATGTCAGCATCGAGAACGCCTTCGTGCGCATGCCGGCCTCGCGCACCTCGCCCGACCATCCTTGGGTGCAGTGGGCGCGGGACAGCATGGAGAAGTCGCTCGGCAAGGCGGTGCAGGTGATCCCGAACTCGTCTGGCGGCCTCCCGGGCGACGTCTTCGTGGACCATCTGGACGTGCCGCTGGTCTGGGTGCCGCATAGCTACAACGGCTGCAAGCAGCATGGGCCGGACGAGCACCTGCTACCGGGGCCGGCGCGCGAGGGGCTGCTGGCCTTTGCTGGCATGTGGTGGGATGTGGGGGATAAGGCGGTCTAGAGCGCGATCCGCTGAGGCGGAATCGCCAAAGCGGTGAATCGCCTCTCAGCCTGTCAGGCGAGGGGCTCTGCCCCTCGACCCCGTCAGGGAACAGGTTCCCTGGACCCTCGTTCGTTAGATGAGGCGGGCTTCGCGGAGCGCGGCGCGTAGGGCGGGCGGCAGGGATTCCATGCCATGCGCCAGTGCATGGTCGGCTACATCCGGGGGCGCGGCGTCGGCTTCCAGGTAGCGCCAGCCTTGGAAGGCCTTTACGGATCGCGCCGCCACGGGCACCAACGCCGGGTCCAGCAACAGCCCGGCACAGGGCGTGCCGTCCTCCGTCTGGTCCTCGATGATGTCGACGATGCGCTGCCGCACCTGCAGGAAGCCCGCCACCACCCAATAGATGCTGCCGCCATCCAAGATTTCGTCGCGGCGCTTGGGGCGGCTGCGCGTGCGATGCCGCAGCGGCGGATCGGAGATGGCCCGCAGCTTCTGGAGGCCGTGCAACTGCTCGACGTCCTTGGGCCCAACGGAGAGTTTCAGGATATGCAGCATCGGGAATGAATGTGGCCCCGGCGCGGAGTCGGGCAAGGGCTAAGCATGTGGCCCTCGCCCGAAGTCGTCAGCCCTGCCGGGTCACCATCAGCGTCTTGATCTTGCCGATCGCTTCCGCCGGATTAAGTCCCTTCGGGCAGGTCCGCGTGCAGTTCATGATCGTGTGGCAGCGGTACAGCCGAAAGGGATCTTCCAGGTCGTCCAGCCGCTCGCCCGTG
>JAQGHY010000237.1 GCA_028291455.1 Rubritepida sp.
CCGCCGAGCATTCCCCGCGCCTGATCCTCAACGGAGCGACCCTGACCGGAGCCGCGCGCGTGGCCCTCGGCCCCGACCTCCCCGCACTCTTCTGCAACGACGATGCGCTGGCGGAGGCCATGCTCGCCGGCGGCCTGGCGGTCGGCGATCCGCTCTGGCGCCTGCCGCTGCACGACGGCTATGCCGGTTGGCTGGAGAGTCCCATTGCTGACCTGAACAACGTTTCGAGCAAGGCCGGGGCAGGCGCCATCATCGCCGCGCTCTTCATGCGCCGCTTCGTGCCGGACACGATCCCTTGGGGCCACCTCGACCTCTATGCCTGGAACGACGCGACACGTCCTGGCCGTCCGGAGGGCGGCGAGGCGACCGGCATGCGGGCGGCACTCGCCGGAATTGCGCGGTTCCTGGACTTCTCGGCCTGATCGATGCGGAGCCGTAGATGAATTTCTTGCAATCGTTTTGAATTTAGCCGCTATAACTCGGCCATCGCACCCCAGGCGGAATCTGGGACACTCACTCCGCGCTTCCGGCGGGCCGCTTCACCTGGCTCCGGCCAAGCTTTCAGGCGGCGCGGTCAATAAGGAACGGTGCCATGTCAGTCCATATCAACCCGGACCAGCTCGTCGGGATCCTTCGGGATACGACGGTCGCCCTGGTCCGCAAGGACGGACCGGACCTCTCCGCACGCCAGCTCGGCGTGTTCCTCACGGTCTATCTGAGCCCTGGGCCGCATACGGTGCGCGGCCTGGCGCTGGACCTGAATGTCTCCAAACCGGCCATCACCCGCGCGCTCGACAGGCTCGGCGAACTCGACCTCGCGCGGCGCAAGGTCGACCCGATGGACCGGCGGAGCGTGCTGGTGCAGCGGACGCTCAAGGGCGCAAATTTCCTGCGTGACCTGCGGCAGACCATGTCCGAAGCCGAGGGCATCATCGCTCCGGCGTTGGCCGAAGAGCTTGTGGCCTGAAGCGTGATCGCCGCAGGCTGAATCAGCCGGAGGCGTCAATCACGCGGCGGAATTAGTATCCCGCGGCGAAGTCCACCAGGTTGATCAACGGTCGTCCATCGCGCGCCCGGCGGATATTCTCCACCACCTGCGGCGCGGCGCTGGACGGGATGGTGATGCTCGCCGCATGCGGCCAGACCAGCACCTTCGGGTGGCCCCAGAAGGGGTGATCCGCCGGTAGCGGCTCGGGCTCGAAGACATCGAGCGCGGCACCCGCGATATGGTCGGCATCGAGCGCCGCCAGAAGATCCTGCGCTACCACATGCCCACCCCGGGCGGCGTTGATCACGAAGGCGCCGCGCGGCAGCAAAGCGAGGCTGCGCGCATTGATCACGCCACGCGTTTCAGGGGTCAGCGGCAGCAGGCACACCAGGATGTCCGTCTGCCGCAACATGGCATCCAGCCCATCCGTTCCATGTAACGATTGCACATTTGTTAGCTTGCGCGGGCTGCGGGTCCAGCCCATGACCGGGAAGCCGAGCGCCGTCAGCGCATGCGCCGCGGCGGTCCCCAACTGGCCGAGGCCCAGGATGCCGACGCGCCGCTTCGCGGTATCGGGCGCCGGCAATTCGTTCCAGATGCGCGCCGCCTGCTGCGCGCGGTATTCGGGATCCTGGCGATGGAAGCGCAGCACGTTCAGCACCACCCATTCCATCATCGCCGAGGTCAGCCGCGCATCCTTCAGCCGCGCGACGGGAATGCCCGGCGGCGGGCCGGGAGCGCGCAGCAGATGGTCCACGCCGGCACCCATCGAGACGATCAGCTTGAGGTTCGGATAACGGCGCAGCTCGCCCATGTCGTGCTGGTTCCAGCACACCGCCGCCTCGATCTCAGCCGGATCGCCCGCATCGGGAAAGAGCCGGATATCGAGCGAAGCGTCCTCCGCCAGCAGCGCGTCGCGCCAATCGGCCATCGCGTTTGTCTTGGTGCAGAGCAGGATGGCCATCAGGTGGTTTCCGGTTCGTAGAAGCTGCGGACGTAAGCTCGCCAGTCGTCGCGGCGGGTCGCCGCGCGCTCGGTGCCGTCGGGCAGCTTGGCGTAGAGGCTGAGGATGCCGCGTGACCACATCATGTCGAAATTCGCGTCGTTCAGCAGGGCGAGAGCGGCCGAGCGCATGAAGACGCCTTCCCGGATTGGCGGCAGCACCTTGGTGATCCAGTACCAGCAGCCGACGGCGAGGATCGCGGCGCCGAGATAGAAGTGGATGAAGGCCGTCGCCGCGAAGGAAACGGCGAGGATCAGCGCGGCGGGCCCGACATTCTCCCAGGAATGGTAGACCGGGCTGCCGGGCGAATTCATCTTGCGGATGTGGATGCCGAGCTTCACGCGCTCCGCATCCATCAGCTGCTGCAGCTTCTGGCGCTCCTGGCCGGCCCAGGGATGCTCCGCGGTGGTGTCGCTCAAATGAACTTATCCCTTTGCGGCGCGCAGCTCGAAGGCGGCGGCCATCAGGGCGCGCGTATAGGGCTCGCGGGGGTTTTGCGTAAGGGCTTCGGCCTCGCCCGCCTCGACGATGCGGCCGTCCTTCATCACGATGATGCGATGCGCCATTGCGCGCACCACGCGCAGATCATGGCTGATGAAGAGGTACGCCAGCCGGTGCTTCTCCTGCAGGCCGCGCAGCAGTTCCACCACCTGCGCCTGCACGCTGACATCCAGTGCCGAGGTCGGTTCGTCCAGCACCACCAGGCGCGGCTTCAGCACCAGCGCGCGGGCGATGGCGATGCGCTGGCGCTGGCCGCCGCTGAACTCATGCGGGTAGCGCCCGGCCATGGCGGCAGCGAGACCCACTTCCTCGAGCGCCTGGGAGACGCGCGTGGCACGCTCGCCGGCGCGCAGCCCGGGTTCGTGCACCGTCAGCCCCTCGCCGACGATTTCGCCCGCGCTCATTCGCGGCGAAAGCGAGCCATAGGGGTCCTGGAAAACGATCTGCATGCGCGCACGCAACGGCCGCATTTCGGCGCGGGAGAGCGGCTGTATGTCGCGCCCCTCGAAGCGGATCTTGCCTTCGCTTTGCTCCATCCGGATCAGCGCGAGGCCCAGTGTGGTCTTGCCGCTGCCGCTCTCGCCGACGAGGCCGAGCGTCTCGCCCTCGCGCAGGGTGAGGTCCACGCCGTCCACAGCCTTCACATGCGAGACGACGCGTCGCATCAGCCCGCGCCGGATCGGAAAATGCACGCGCACCTCCTCACCGACCAGGATTCCCTCGGCACTTTCCGGCACCGGGGCGGGGCGGCCGCGCGGCTCGGTGGCGAGCAGCATGCGCGTATACGGATGCTGCGGATTGGCGAAGACGGAGGCGACATCGCCCTGCTCGACCACCGCGCCGTCCTTCATCACCACTACCCGATCGGCATGGCGGCGCACGATCTGCAGGTCGTGGGTGATGAGCAGCATCGCCATGCCCAGGCGCTTCTTCAGGTCGGCCAGCAGCTCCAGGATCTGCGCCTGGATGGTGACGTCCAGCGCGGTGGTCGGTTCGTCGGCGATGAGGAGCTTAGGCTCGTTGGCGAGTGCCGCGCCGATCATCACGCGCTGCCGCTGCCCGCCCGAAAGCTGGTGTGGATAGGCGGCGATGCGCTCCTCCGCATTGGGCAGACCGGCGCGGATCAGCGTGGCGATAACGGCCTTGCGCAAGGCATCGCCGCGCAAGGGGCGGTGTAGCGTGATCGCCTCGCTCACTTGGCGGCCGATGCTGTGCAGCGGGTTGAGCGAGGTCATCGGTTCCTGGAAGACCATGCCCGCCACGCCGCCGCGCAGGCGGTGCAGCGCCTCGCCATCGGCGGTCAGCACCTCGACACCGTCGAGGGTGATGCAGCCCTCGGGGTTGGTGCCGGTGTTGGGCAGCAGCCGCAGGATGGACAGCGCGGTGACGGATTTGCCCGAGCCGCTCTCGCCCACCAGCGCGACCACCTCGCCCTGGTCCACCTGGAAGGTGACGCCTTGCACGACGCGCTTGCCGCGAAAGGCGACGGAGAGGTTTTCCACGCTCAACAAGGTCATGCGCAGGCCCCCACGAATCCGGCCGCAAAGCGGCCGGCGGCCGTGCGATGCCCATCCGGCCCGCGCAACATCCCTGAGGGCGGCAAGCCAAGCGCGCGGAGCGTGCGCCCGGCGCCTGAGGGCACAAAAAACATCAAGAACGCTCCCCCCCGGGGAGCTTTCTTGGATCGAAGGCGTCGCGCACGGCCTCGCCAATGAAGATCAGCAGGGTCAGCACGCCGCCCAGCACCACGAACCCGGTGAAGGCCAGCCACGGAGCCTGAAGGTTGTTCTTCCCCTGGCTCAGCAACTCGCCGAGCGAGGCCGAGCCCGGCGGCAGCCCGAAGCCGAGGAAGTCCAGCGTGGAAAGCACCGTCACCGAACCGGAGAGGATGAAGGGTAAAAACGTCAGCGTCGCCACCATCGCATTGGGCAGGATGTGCTGGAACATCAGCCGGCCGTCCGAGACGCCGAGCGCCCGCGCCGCACGCACATAGTCGAGGTTACGGCCGCGGAGAAACTCCGCGCGAACGACGCCGACCAGGCCCATCCAGGAGAAGAGCAGAAGAAAGACCAGCAGCGTCCAGAACGAGGGCTCGATCACGCTGCCCAGGATGATGAGCAGGAAGAGCTGCGGCATGCCGGACCAGATTTCGATGAAGCGTTGGAAAAGCAGGTCGGTCCAGCCGCCGTAATAGCCCTGCACCGCTCCCGCCACGATGCCGATAAGCGAGGCCGCCAGGGTCAGCGTGAAGCCGAAAAGCACGGAGATGCGGAAGCCGTAGATGACCCGCGCCATCACGTCCCGCGCCTGGTCGTCCGTGCCGAGCCAGTTTCGCCAGCTTGGCGGCGAGGGTGCCGGCTGCGTGAGGTCGCGCACCACCGTCGCGTGGCTGTAGCGGATCGGCGGCCAGACCACCCAGCCGCCGCGTCCGGTCACGTCGCGCATGAACTCCGGATCGTGCCAATCCGCCTCGGTGGGCAGGCCGTCGGGAACCAGATCGCTCTCGGCATATTCGACGAGGACGGGGAAGTACCAATGGCCGTCCAGATGCGCGACCAGCGGCCGGTCATTGGCCAGCAGCTCCGCAAAGAGGGTGAGGAAGAACAGCGCGGCGAAGATGACGAGCGAGACCATGCCGCGGCGATGGGCGCGGAAATTCGCGATGCGGCGGCTGTTCAGCGGACTCATGCGGGTTCCAGCCGGAAGCGCAGCGGAATGCGCGGCGCCTCCGCGATGCCCGCGCGCATGGCGGCGGCATCGGCGAAGCGGGCTGGCAGGCGCAGCGCCTCGGTCTCCAACTCCACCGCCGGGACCGAGAGCGGCCAAGGATCGAGCTTCGCGGTGAAGGCTGAGGTGCGGGTGAGCTTGGTCTCGCCGCAGTCGAAGGGATCGCGGCCCCAGCAGAGGCCAAGGGCGATGGCGTCCACCAGAGCAACCCGACGCGAATTGGCCGCGACCTGCTCCTCCTCGACACCGAGGCGCGCCATGAGCTCGGCGCTCCAGTCGCGTTCGCGGGCGAGGTAACCCTCCATGGCGAGCAGGCTTCCGTCGCCCGGCGGCATCCGGTGGTGCTCGATGCCGAGGCGGTAGACGTGGCTGCCATGTCGCAGGACCAGCAACCCCGCCCAGAGCCCCCAATTGGCCAAGGCGAGGCGCACGCCGGCCTCCCACATCGGCACGTGCTCGCTGCCGGGGAGTGCGTTGAAGCCGCGCGGCAGGCCAGTGGAGGCGTCGAATTGCGGTGCCGCCTCCCAGGGCATCCAGGCGCAATCGTGCTGCGCGGCGGCGGTGACGACGGGCTCGAACGGCTCTGGCGCTGAGGCGAGGACGCGCATCAGCTGGCCGGACAGCACCGCATGCGCAGGCTGCGGCGTGGCTAGGACGGAGCCGTCCGGCTGCGGCCAAAGAATCAACGCCTTGCCTCGAAATCGATGCGCGGATCGACCAGCGTGTAGGTGAAGTCGCTGACGATCTGCATCACCAGCCCCAGCAGGGTGAAGATGTAGAGTGTGCCGAACATCACCGTGTAGTCGCGCCGGATCGCCGCCTCGAAGCCCAGCAGGCCGAGCCCGTCGAGCGAGAAGATGATCTCCACAAGCAGCGCACCGGTGAAGAGGATGCCGATGAACGCCGAGGGAAATCCCGCAATGATGATCAGCATCGCATTGCGGAACACGTGCCCGTAGAGCACGCGGTGCTCGCCCGCGCCCTTGGCCCGAGCGGTGAGGACGTATTGCTTGTTGATCTCTTCGAGGAAGGAATTCTTCGTGAGCATCGTCAGCCCCGCGAAGCCGCCGATCACCAGGGTCAGCGTCGGCAGGAACATGTGCCAGCCGTAGTCCAGCGCGCGCTGCCAGAGGGGCCAGGACTCGCTGCCCGACGAGGTCAGGCCGCGCAGCGGAAACCACTGCACGAAGCTGCCGCCGGCGAAGAGCACCACCAGCAGGATGGCGAAGAGGAAGCCCGGGATCGCATAGCCCACCAGCACCACCGCGCTGCTCGCGAGATCGAAGCGCGAGCCGTCGCGCACCGCCTTGCGGATGCCGAGCGGGATGGAGATCAGGTAGACGAACAGCGTCGACCAGAGCCCAAGCGAAATGGAGACCGGCAGCTTATCCAGCACCAGGTCCCACACCGGCCGCCCGCCGAACAGCGACCGCCCAAGGTCGAAGCGCATATAGCCCCAGAGCATCTCGCCGAAGCGCACATAGGCCGGCTTGTCGAAGCCGAAGGCGCGCTCGATCTCGCGCACGACAGCGGGGTCCAGCCCGCGAGCGCCGCGATACTGCGTGCCGCCGCCCTCGGCAGTGGAGCGTGACTGGCTGCGCGTCTCGCCCTGGCCCTCGCCGGTTAGCCGGCCGAGGGTTTGGCCCTGCCCGCGCAGTTCCGCCAGCATCTGTTCGACCGGCCCGCCGGGCGCGAACTGCACCACGGCGAAGTTGATGAGGATGATGCCGAACAGCGTCGGGATCACAAGCAGCAGGCGGCGGAATAGGTAAGCCGTCACAAGCTGCGCTTGGCTTCCGCCAGTGTGCGATCGCGGGCCGCGTCGATCCACCAGCTGTCGAAGCCCAGCGCGTATTTCGGATTGCGCTCGGGCCGGCCGAAGCAGTCCCAGAAGGCGATCCAGAAGGCGCGCAGATGCCACTGCGGGATCACGAATTGCCCGTGCAGCAACACGCGATCCAGCGCATGGGTGCGCTGGATCAGTTCCTCGCGGTCAGGCGCGTTGATGACCAGCTCGACCAGCGCATCGACGACCGGATGGCAGAAGCCGGCGACGTTCTGGGAGCCGTTCTCCGCCGCCTTCTCGCAGGTGAAGAAATCGCGCTCTTCGTTGCCCGGCGAGAGCGACTGGCCAATGACGTCGACGGTCATGTCGTAGTCAAAGCCGTCCGTGCGGACCTGGTACTGCGCGGGGTCTACGGTCCGCACCCGCGCCTCGACGCCGAGGCGTTGCAGCCATTGCACATAGGGCAGGGCCACGCGCTCGAAGGTGGCGCCGTTCAGCAGGATCTCGAACTCGAAGCGCTGGCCCTGCGCATTGACCAGCCGCCGATCGCGGATCGTCCAGCCAGCCTGGCGCATCAGGTCGAGCGCGCGGCGCAGCCCATCGCGGTTGTTGCCGCTGCCGTCGGTCGTGGGCAGCCGGTATTCCTGGGCGAAGACAGCTTCGGGCAACTGCGCCCGGAAGGGCTCCAGGATTTCTAGCTCGCGCCCCTGCGGCAGGCCGGTCGAGGCGAGCTCGCTGTTGGAGAAGAAACTCGTGGTGCGCGCATAGAGGCCGTTGAAGATATTCGCGTTCAGCCATTCGAAGTCGAAGACGTTCATCAACGCCTCGCGCACCTTGGCATCACGAAAGAGCGGCCGGCGCAGGTTCATGACGAAGGCCTGCATGCCAGTGGGAATCTGGTGGCGGATCTCGTCGCGCTTCACCAGCCCGCGGCGCATGGCCGGGAAGTCGTAGCCGGTGGCCCAGTTACGGGCGACATTCTCGGTGCGGAAGTCGATCTGCCCGGCCTTGAAGGCCTCGAAGGCCACGGTGGCATCGCGGAAGTACTCGTAGCGCATCACGTCGAAGTTCTGCGTGCCGCGACGGGTCGGGAGGTTCGTGCCCCAGTAGTCGCCGACGCGGCGGTAGACGACGCTGCGCCCCGGCTCGAAGCGCTCGATGCGATAGGGCCCGCTGCCGACCGGCACGTCCAGCGAGGGCTGCGCGAAATCGCGCCCCTCCCAGAAATGCTTCGGCAGGACGGACATTTGTCCGAGGATCAGCGCCAGTTCGCGGTTCTCGTTGCTCTTGAACCGGAAGGCGACTCGGCGCGGGCTTTCCGCCACGACCTCCGACACATCCGCCCAATAGGCCCGATAGAACGGGCGGCCCTGCGTGCGCAGGATGTTGAAGGTCCAGACCACATCCTCGGCGGTGACGGGGCGGCCGTCATGCCAGCGTGCGGCCTCGTGCAGCTCGAAGGTGACGCCCATGCGATCCGCCGGGATTTCGATCATGGCGGCGAGGTGCGCGTATTCCGTGCTGGCCTCGTCGGAGCTCGACATCAGCAGGCTGTCGTAGAGGTTCGGTAAGCCATTGGCAGGCGTGCCGCGCAGGATATAGGGATTGAAGCTGTCGAAGCTCCCCAGCGCCGTCAGCGCGACCTCGCCGCCCTTCGGCGCATCAGGGTTCACCCAGGGAAAATGCGGGAAATCCGCCGGCAAAGCCGGTTCGCCGAGCAGCGAGAGCGCATGCGTGCGCAGCGGCACTTGCGGCTGGGCCGCAGCGGAGAAGGAAACCAGGCCGAAGCCGGCGGCAAAGAGATCACGGCGTTGCATGAGATGCAGATTGGGGGCGGGCCGCCGAGAGGGCAAGTTTTCAGCTATTGCAGAAGTCCAACGATCTCGGGCAGCAGCGCGGCGTCGCCCACGGCGATGACCTCGCCCCGGCTCTCCAGCGTCAGCGCCGCGCCGTTCCAGTCGGTCATCCGTCCGCCCGCGCCTTCGATCACAGGCACCAGCGCGGCCCAATCCCAGGGCTTGAGCGAGGATTCGACCACCGCGTCGATCAACCCGAGCGGGACGAGGCCATAGGCATAGCAATCGCCGCCCCAGGTGACGCGGCGGGCGGCCTTGCGCACGCGCTCGAAGCGGGCGGCCTCGTCGGGCGGGAACATCTCCGGCGAGGTGCAGGACAATTCGGCCACGGCCAGCGAGGCGCAGGGCCGGCAGCCCGCCGTGCCGCCGAGTGGGCTGACGAAGCGCGTGGGCTGCCCCGACACGCCGACCCAGCGCTCGCGCGTGACGGGCTGGTCGATCAGTCCCAGCACCGGCTCGCCATGATGCAGCAGGCCGATCAGGGTCCCGAAAAGGGGCCGCCCGGTGAGGAAGGCGCGCGTGCCGTCGATGGGGTCCAGCACCCAGAGCCATTCGGCATCGCCGCGCTCGGTGCCGTATTCCTCGCCCATGATGCCGTGGGTGGGGAAGCGTTCGGTCAGAAAGGCGCGGAGCGCGCGTTCGGCGGCGCGGTCGGCCTCGGTCACGGGCGAGGCGTCGCCCTTGGCCTCGACCAGCAGGGCCGAACGGAACAGCGGGCGGATGATGCCGCCCGCCAGATCGGCCGCCGCTTCGGCGGCCTCGACGAAGCGCGGGTCGATCAGGGCAGGGGGACCGGCGTGGCCGAGAGCGTCCGCAGGAAGGCGATCACATCCGCGCGCTGTGCCGTGCTGCTCATGCCGGCATAGGCCATGCGCGTGCCGGGGATGGCGCGGGCGGGGCCGGCGATGAAGTGGTTGATGGCCTCGTAATCCCAGGTCTCGCCGACCTTGCTGCGCATGGCGGCGCTGTAGGTGAAGCCCTCGGCATGGGCATGGTGATTGCCCACGATGCCCCAGAGGTTCGGACCCACGCCCGCGCGGCCGCCTTCGGTGAAGGTGTGGCAGGAGGCGCAGATGCGCCCGGTGATCGCGCGGCCGTTATCCGCACTGGCGGCGGCCAGCAGCGGGCTGATCGGCTCGATGGCCGGAGCGGCGGCGGGCGCCTGGCCCTCGGAAGGCGGCGGCGCGCCGATGGCGATCGCGGAATGCTCCAGCCGGTGCGGATGAACCAGGACGCCGCCGATCACGCCGGCACCCATGAATGCGATGCCCGCGGTGAGAACCGCCGCGAGCGCCTTGTTGACCTCCAGGCTCATGCCGAGCAGACCTTCCGACTTGTGAGCGAGGCCACGCCGTTTGCGCGCAGCCTGGCCCTGACTTATTCGTCCTTTTCCATACAGGCGCCGTAGCGCCGCATCAACCGCCCCCCTCGTAACGTTTGCCCCGGATTTGCACTTGTGAACCCCATCGTAATCATCCCCGCGCGCATGGCCGCGACGCGGCTGCCCGGTAAGCCCCTCGCCGAGATCGCCGGGCGCCCGATGATCGTACATGTGCTGGAACGCGCGCGGGAGGCTGGGATCGGCCCCGTCGCCGTCGCCGCCGGCGATCCCGAGATCCTCGCCGCTGTCGAGCGGGCCGGCGGGCGCGCCGTGCTGGTGGCCGACGACGTGCCGAGCGGCACCGACCGTATCTACCGTGCCCTGGCCCAGCTCGATCCCTTCAAGGCGCATGACGTGGTGGTGAACCTCCAGGGCGATTTCCCGACCCTGGCGCCGGAACTGCTCTGGGCCGTGCTGAAGCCCCTGGAAGACCCAGCCATCTCGATTGGCACGCTGGTCTGCCCCATCGCCGACGAGCGGGAGGCCAATACCTCCTCCTTCGTGAAGGCCGCCTGCGCTTTCGAGGGCGAGGCGGAAGTGGCGCCCGCGCTCTATTTCAGCCGCCAGCCCATCCCCTGGGGCGAGGGGCCGCGCTGGCACCATATCGGCGTCTACGCCTATCGCCGCGCGGCGCTGGAGCGCTTCGTGGCCCTGCCCGAGTCGCCGCTGGAGCGGCGCGAGAAGCTGGAACAGCTCCGCGCGCTCGAGGCCGGCATGCGGATCGGCGCCGCCCGCGTGGCGCATGGACCCTTCGGCGTAGATACGCCCGAGGATTTGGAACGCGCCCGCCAATTGCTGTCAGGTTGAACGGACACCATGAACCAGATCATCGCCTTCCAGGGCGTCGCCGGTGCCTATTCCGACCTCGCCTGCCGGCATGCCTATCCCGGCTGGACCACCCTCGGCTGCCCGAGCTTCGAGGCAGCGATGAGCGCGGTGCGCGAGGGCGAGGCCGAGCTGGCCATGCTCCCCTGCGAGAACAGCCTGGCCGGCCGGGTGCCCGACATCCACCGGCTGCTGCCGGAATCGGGCCTGTCGGTCATCGGCGAGCATTTCGAGCGGGTCGAGCATTGCCTGCTCGCGCGCCACACGGCCACGCTGGACACCATCCGCCGCGCCCATAGCCACCCGATGGCGCTGGGCCAGGTGCTGAAGGTGATCAAGGAGCTCAATCTTACCCCGGTCATCGAGGCCGATACCGCCGGCGCCGCGCAGCTCGTCGCGCGCGAGGGTACGGATGAGGATGTGGCGGTGGCCAGCGAATTGGCGGCCGAGGTCTATGGCCTCAAGATCCTGCGCCGGAATGTCGAGGATGCCCTGCACAACACCACGCGCTTCTACGTGATGTCGCGCGAGCGGAAGACCCCGCCGCCCGCGCAGATGGCGCATCCGGTCACCACCTTCGTCTTCCGCGTGCGCAACATGCCGGCGGCGCTCTTCAAGGCGCTGGGCGGCTTTGCGACCAATGGCGTGAATATGACGAAGCTGGAAAGCTACATGCTCGACGGGGCCTTCACCGCCACTCAGTTCCTCTGCGACGTGGACGGCCACCCGGAAGACCCGAACCTGTTCCGCGCGCTGGAGGAGCTTCGCTACTTTTCACGCGAGTTGCGCGTGCTGGGAACCTACCCGGCCAGCCCGTTCAGGCTGGCTCACGAGGGGCTATAAAGCCCTACCTTCGGCTGCGGATCGGCTCCACGCCGCCGGCGATAGGCAGGCCAAGCCGGCGCAGGCAGCCATTATAAACCCGCGCCTCCGTCTCGTTGCGCTCGGTTTGGACGCGCCGCAGATTCGCGGGATTCTCCAGGTTCGCCTCGCGGCTGGTATTTCGCACCTCGGGACTGCTCCGCGCCTCCGCTCGGCATTCGGCATTGTCCATGAGGGGCGTCGGCGTAAGCGGCTCCACCGACGCCATGCAGGCGGTAAGCAGCAGCATCGCCGCAAGGGAAAGTCGCATCATGCCACAAGCCAATCCTCGATCAGGCGCCGGGCGATGGAATCCACGCGCGGCAGGGCAAATCCATGGGCGTCGGGGTCGCGCAGTTCGGCGCGGGTGAACCAGCGGGCGTCCATCAGCTCCTCGGGATCGATGACGATCTGGTCGGTCAGCCCCTCGCCGTAGAAGCCCAGCATGATCGAGGCCGGGAACGGCCAGGGCTGCGAGGAATGATACCGCACCAGGCCCACGGAGATGCCCGCCTCCTCCATCACCTCGCGGCGGACGGCCTCCTCCAGGCTTTCGCCGGGCTCCAGGAAGCCGGCCAGCGTCGAGTACATCTTCACATTGGGGAAGCGCTGGGAATGGCCGAGCAGGCAGCTGTCGCCGCGCACCACCAGCATAATGACGGCGGGATCGGTGCGCGGGAAATGTTGGGCGCCGCAGTTCGGGCAGGCCATGGCATTGCCGGCGCTGCGCGGCTCGGTGCCGTTGCCGCAGACGCCGCAGAACCGGTGCTTCACCCGCCAATGCATCAGCCCGCGCGCATGGGCGAGCACGCTCGCCTCGCCCTCCGGCAGCAGGCCGGCGACGCCGCGAAGGTCGGAGAAGGTGCCCATCTCGGGGGGCAGAAGGGGAAGCGGATCGTCCGTCGCCGAGCAATCCACCGCGAAGACCGGGCGCTTATCCCAAAGACCGAGCAGGGCCCAAGGGCCGCCGGCCATGCGGACGGCCTCGGCGCCCGAGCGGCTGAGCAGCACGGCCTCGGGCTGCCCCTGCTCCACACCGCGCATCAGGTTTCGCGAGCGCCAGACGGGGGCGAAGAGCGCCGCGTCATCGGCAAGCTGGGCTTGAACCCAGGCGGCGTCGTCGCGCTGGCTCGATCGGCGGTCGAGCGGACTGCCCGTGTAGACGTTTTCGCGGCTGGCGGGGATCATGAGCATGGACCCAACCTGCCACGCCCCGCCGGATGCGCCAACCTATGCGCAGGCTCATACCCCGGGCCAGGAGAGGCGAGTGAGAGCAGGCAGTCGTAGCGCGTCTGGACTCAAGATGCCCGCGAAGGGGAAATCGCCGCATCGTCGACCGTCTCCGCCCGGCCACTCCTCAGCAGGAACCACCCGCCCACCAGCATCGCCGCCCCCCAAATCAGGAAGCCGAGA
Source organism: Rubritepida sp. (assembly GCA_028291455.1). Taxonomy (GTDB): domain Bacteria; phylum Pseudomonadota; class Alphaproteobacteria; order Acetobacterales; family Acetobacteraceae; genus Roseococcus. The sequence goes on from JAQGHY010000237.1 coordinate 13,342, forward strand.
TCCCACCAGATCCAATACTGGCGCGAGACGGTTTCGTTGACGTGATGGATGCCAAGGAGGTGATGGTCGACGATTCCCTCCACCAGGTTGAAAATCCCGAAGCCCATCAGCACCGTGCCGGCGAGAAGCTTGCCGGACCAGCGCATGTGCCGGCGGTGCGCCGTGCGCCATAGAACAATCAGGCCAAGCACGACGAAGATATAGGTGCTGGCGTGAAAAACGCCGTCCCAGAAGGTGTTGATTTCGAGGTTGTGCAGACTGTTGGGGGGATAGCCGGCACTAGTCAGCATATGATGCCACTGCAGGACCTGGTGCAGGACGATCCCGTCGAAGAACCCGCCTAGACCCAGCCCGAACAGGATGCCGGCAGAGACGGGAAAGCTTGAGTTCCTGGAAGCGGCATCGCTCATCCGACTATCCTGCTGACGCAACCAGCCATCTGGCACCGCCGGAATCGAGCCGCCCACGCCTCCGCCATCAAATCGATGGATTCTGAGCCTGGCGGGCTCAGTAGGCGACGAAGTACCAGGCGATCAGGAAGGCCGGGATGACCAGCACCAGCCCGCCGATCAGCACATAGCGTCCCATGTTCACCGACTGGCCCTGCCGGACGTCGGTGGTCGAAATTGGAGGTTTTTTGGTCGGTTCGCTCATGGCCTGGAAACGCCCCGCGCGACCAAAAGTTTCCGGCCCGCAAGAAGCTCGCGCACCCCCCATGCAACGGCACGGGGTGCGTGCTATATGCACGCGCGGAAGGTCGGCGCGGACGGGCTCCTCGCCAACCCGGTCAGGTCCGGAAGGAAGCAGCCGTAACGGGTTCTCGCTCGGGTCGATGTCGGCCTTCCACCTCTCATCATGGCTCGGATGATGCCCAGCGACGACTTGATCGGCGACATCAGCCCCGAGGTGGGCCTGCCCGAGCCGCCCGCCCCCGAGGGGCCGGGGCTGTTCGGCTTCGGCGATTCGCCGGCTCCCGCGCTCGCCGCCGTCGTGGCGAAGCCAACGCCCTACCGCGTGCTCGCCAGGAAATACCGCCCGCAGATCCTCGATGACCTGATCGGCCAGGAGGCGCTGGTCCGCACCCTCCGCAACGCCTTCGCGCGCGGCCGGGTGCATCACGCCTTCCTGCTGACCGGCGTGCGCGGCGTCGGCAAGACCACGACGGCCCGCATCATCGCCCGTGCGCTCAACTGCGTCGGCGTGGACGGCAAGGGCGGCCCGACCGCCGATCCCTGCGGCATCTGCCCCGAATGCCTGGCCATCCTGGCCGACCGGCACCCCGACGTGGTCGAGATGGACGCCGCCTCGAACCGCGGCATCGACGATGTGCGCGAGCTGCGCGAGGCCCTTCGCTTCCGGCCTGCCCAGGGGCGCCAGAAGGTCTTCATCCTCGACGAAGTGCACATGCTGACGGAGCAGGCCTTCAACGCCCTGCTCAAGTCGCTCGAGGAACCGCCGCCCAGCATCACCTTCATCCTGGCCACGACCGAGCTGCGCAAGGTGCCCATCACCATCCGCAGCCGTTGCCAGACCTTCGCGCTGAAGCGCGTCCCGGAGGAGCGGCTGCGGGCGCATTTCCAGGGCATCGCGGGCAAGGAGGGCGCCCGCGTCGAGGAGGGCGCGCTGGCCATGCTCGCCCGCGCCGCCGACGGCTCCGTGCGCGACGGGCTTTCCTTGCTCGACCAGTCCATCGCGCTAGCCGGCGAGGCGGGCAACGTCACGGCCGAAAGCGTGCGCGACATGCTGGGCCTGGCCGACCGCGCGCTGGTCTTCGACATCCTCGATGCCGTGATGAACGCGGACCTGCCCACCGCGCTCCGCCGCATGTCCGAGGCGCATGAGCGTGGCGCCGAGCCCGCGACGATCATGCAGGACCTGCTGGAGCAGGTGCATATGCTCACCCGTTTCGCCGCCATCCCCGCGCTGAGCGAGGATGCCGGCATTCCCGAGAACGAGCGCGTGCGCGGCGCGGCTTTGGCCGCGAAGCTCTCGGTGCCGATGCTGACGCGGGCCTGGCAGATGATCCTCAAGGGGATTGAGGAGGTGCTGGCCGCTCCCGATCGCCGCGGGGCGGCCGAGATGGTGCTGATCCGCCTCGCCCATGTCGCGGAGATGCCGACGCCGGCCGATATCCTGAAGCGGCTGGAATCCGGCGGCAGCGTTTCGTCCGGTGCATCCATGCCGGGCCCCTCCGGTAACGGCGGTGGGTTGCGCGCGGTGGCGGGCGGCGGCGCGATGATGGCCGCGGTGGCCGCGCCCATGGGATTGCCGCAGCCCACGAGCTGGCGCGAGATCGTGGCGCTGGCCTCCACCGCCAACATGGCCATGCTGCATGCGAACCTGCTGCATGACGTGCATCCCGTTCGCATCGCGCCCCGGCAGGTCGAGATCCGCGTCCGGCCCCAGGCCCCGCGCGACCTCGGCGCTCAGCTCGCGGCGATGCTGGAGGCGCAGACCGGCGAGCGCTGGACCATCGCGCTGTCCAACGCCGAGGGCGATCCCACCATCGCCGACCAGTCGCGCAGCGCCGAGACCGACCGGCGCGAGGCCGCACGCAACCATCCTCTCGTCCTGGCGATTCTGCAGGAGTTCCCGGGTGCGGTGCTGGATGCCGTGCGCGACGAGAATGCCGACGCCTATGGGCTCATGCCCGTGCTTGCCACCGAGCCCGACTTGCCGGACTTCGCGCCTCCCGAGGCCGAACCGGTGGGCTTCGACCCCGATATCCCAGAGGAGGATTGATTGAAGAATCTCGGCAATATGCTGAAGCAGGCCCAGCAGATGCAGTCCCGCATGGCGGAAATGCAGGCCACGCTGGAATCCACCGAAGTCGAAGGCCAGGCCGGGGCCGGCATGGTGAAGGTCAAGCTGACCGGCAAGGGCGACCTGCGCCGCATCGCCATCGACCCCTCGCTGATGACCGCCGAGGACCGCGAGGTTCTGGAGGATCTCATCGTCGCCGCCCATGCCGATGCAAAGCAGAAGGTGGAGGCGACCATGGCCGAGGAAATGCAGAAGGCCACTGCCGGCATGAACCTCCCCGCCGGGCTGAAGCTGCCCTTCTGAGGTGTCGCTTCCGAACGACCCGGTCGAGCATCTGATTGCCTTGCTATCGAAGCTGCCCGGCCTCGGCCGGCGCAGCGCGCGCCGCGCCGTGCTGCGCATGCTGATGGCGCCGGAGACCCGTATGACGCCGCTGGCCGATGCGCTGAAGGCGGCGGCCGCGGCGGTGAAGCCCTGCAGCATCTGCGGCAATCTCGACGCCAGCGACCCCTGCCATATCTGCACCGATCCCGATCGCGACCGCGAGCTGATCTGCGTCGTCGAAGGCGTGGCAGAGCTCTGGGCGCTGGAGCGGGCGCATGCGCATGACGGGCTGTACCATGTGTTGGGCGGCACGCTCTCGGCGATGGCGGGCGTGGGGCCGGAGGATCTGTCCGTCACGCCGCTGCTGCGCCGATTAGAAGGGGCGCGCGAAATCATCCTGGCCCTGCCCGCCACTGTGGAGGGCGCTACCACGGCGCATTATCTGGCCGACCGGTTGCGGCCTTCGGGCATCCCCGTGACGCGGCTGGCGCAGGGCGTCCCCATGGGCGGCGCGCTGGACGTGCTGGACGACGGCACGCTGGCGGCGGCGTTCAAGGCGAGACGGTAGATACTACCGCGCGAAGAAGGCCCGCTCGTCCGCAGTCACCGGCTGCACCATCACGCGCTCCGGGATCTCCCAGATGATCAAGCGCGGCGGGCTTTCACGGAAGGTCACGCCGCTGAAGTAGGTCGAGGCCGCGCCGGAAAATCCGCCGCCCGCCTGCGCCAGATTCGTCACCGCCGCACCCAGCGCCTCCTGCAAGGCGCCGTGGAAATTGGCGTTGATCGAGTAGGACGAACCGATCAGCGCGACCTGCGGCGCCGCATCGTCGTCCAGCAGCCCCCCTCCGGCGGGTTCCGGCGCATCCGTATGCGCGAGGTGCTGACGGTCGACCGGCGGACGCAGCCAGTCCGGCACGATATCCAGCCCCATCAGCCGCAGCAGGTCGCCGGGGCCGTTCGTCTCCTCGGCGGCGAGGCGGGTGGTGAAGCCGCCTGGACGGTCGATGTTCAGGCTCTGGGCGTGCCGCGCGATCTCGACGGCGGCGGCGGCGGCGCCTTCCTGGTTCCAATGCGTGTCGGTCCGCCAGAAGGCCGGGCGCTCGACGGCCAGCGCCTGGAGCCGCGGCAGCAGTGAGATCGGCGCCAGGCCCCGGCTTTCCAGCGCCGCCATCATCCGGTCGTACCGCCCTTCGGCCTCGGCGGAGAGCGGTGCGCCGCAGAGCTGGTCGTGATGCACCCGCGCCTTGTCCGGCACCACGGCCACCACCAGCGCGATGTTCTGTGCCGCCAGCCGGGTACGAATGCGCGACAGGGCCTCGGCGCGCTCGGCCATCGCGGCCTCGGCATCCGGCCATGTCCGAAGCTCCTCGTTGAGGAAGAGCCAATCGTTGCAGCCCACCCGCACCTGCGGCCCGCCCGAGCGGAACAGTCCCCAGCGGAACAAGCCGCCGGCGGCCCGCGCCCAGGGATCGATGGGCAGGTTGTGCGCCATCACGTAATTGACCGCCCCTGCCGTGCGGCCCGCCAGGAAGGCCTCGAAATTCAGCGTGGGTTGCAGCCGGGTCTGCGCGGAAGGCGAATCGATCGCCCGGATGCCCTCGGACATGCCCCAGGCTAGGATGCCGATGACCACCAGCGCCTGTGCGACCGCCATCCGCCAAAGCCAGTTTCGCATCTGCGCGGCCCTCAGAACTGGAAGTACAGGAAGGGGACGGCGGCGCGGCTGTAGAGCAGGATCATGCCCAGCAGGAAGCCCGCCAGGGGTGCGACCACCCAGGCGCCCCGCCAGAACGCGCCCATCTCCGCCACCGGCCGCAGGAAGGGCAGGCGCGAGCCGAGCAGCGGCAGGTAGATGAGGATCGCCGCCACCAGCATGAACCACCACTGGTCAGGCGTGACCTGCCAGGCCAGCGCGTCGGAGACGTGCAGGCTGCTTGGGGAGAACATCGCGCCGTACATGGCGAAGGCGCCGTGCACGTCCGGCGCGCGGAAGGCGACCCAGCCCAGCACCACCGCCAGCATCAGCAGGAGATTGCCGAGGATATAGGGCATCGGGCCGTTGCCGGCGGCGCGCCAGTAGCGGTGCAACGCCAGCAGCCCGCCATGCCAGAAGCCCCAGAGGATGAAGGTCCAGTTGGCGCCGTGCCACAACCCGCCGATCACCATGGTCATCAGCAGGTTGACGTAGGTGCGGACCGGGCCTTTCCGGTTGCCGCCGAGCGAGATGTAGAGGTAGTCGCGCAGGAAGCGGCTCAGCGTCATATGCCAGCGCTGCCAGAATTCCTGGATGTTCCCCGAGAGATAGGGGTTGTTGAAGTTCTCGGGGAAGCGGAAGGCGCACATCTGCGCAAGGCCGATCGCCATCGCCGAATAGCCCGCGAAGTCGAAGAAGAGCTGCAGCGTGTAGCCGATGGCGCCGGCCCAGGCATCGGCCATGCTGGGATGCGGCAGCAGGTAGACGCTGTCCACCATGGGCGAAATCGTGTCGGCGATCAGCACCTTCATGCAGAAGCCGATCATGAAGCGCCGCGCGCCCAGGCCGAACTTCTCCAGCGTGTGGACGCGGTTCTTGAGGTCGTCCTCGATCTCGGCATAGCGCACGATCGGGCCGGCGATGAGCTGGCTGAAGATGGCCTTGTAGGCCGCATAGGCGATGAAGTTCCGGCTGACCGGAACCGTGCCGCGCCAGACGTCGACCAGGTAGCTGACCGATTGCAGCACGTAGAAGGAGAGGCCGATCGGCAGGATGATCTCCGACCAGGCGCTCGGCGTCAGGCCCAGCGCGGTGACCGCGTCGTTGAAGGTCTGCACGCCGAAATTCGCGTATTTGAAATAGGCCAGCACGCTGAGGATGACCGTGAGGCCGAAGGCCAGCAGCCGGTTCTTCCGGGCGGAGTCCTTCGGCGCGGCGTCGATGAAGCGCGCCATGGTGAAGGTGAAGATCGTCACCGCGATGAGCAGTCCGAGGAAGTCGACCCGCCACCAGGCATAGAAGCCCCACGACAGGATCAGGATCGTCCAGTTGCGGTGCCGTGCGGGGGTGAGGAAGTAGAGAGCGAAGAAAATTGGAAGGAAGAGGAAAAGGAACTCGAAGGAAGCGAAGATCATCAGCCGCATTCCTCGGCATACGGTTGCCTTGCGTCCATCCAGGGCTGCACCTCAACTTGCGAGGCAACGCAAATATGTGCGCAGGCCATGGAGTTTCCTTGATTCGCGGAATGGAAGGCACATGGCCTTAGCATCAGGCGATCCGGTTTCGCAATGCCCGGACGGGTAATTCAAAGTCACCCATGCAGTGAGGACACGGAACGATTTTCAGCCTGCAAGGAATATGCTCTATGGTCTATGTCCATGGCGGCAGAAGTATAGGGCCTACTCGTGCAGGATCAGATGACCGATCAAAATACCCTTGCGTATTTCGCCCGCCGGGGTGTGGCCGCCCAATGGCGCATCTTCCTCCGCTCGCTGATTGAGACCTTGGAGGGGCACCTCGATCTGACCGGGCGCGAGGGGATGCTTCGCATGGTAGGCGCCCGCATGGCGGCGCTGATGCCGCTGCCGGCCTGCGCCACCATGAGCGAGCTGGAAAGCCGCATCAACGACGTGCTGGCCAGCGTCGACTGGGGCTATGTGCAGCTCAGCCTCGACATGAACCGCAAGGTGGTGGTGCTGCGGCATATGGCGGCGCCGCTGGTCGGCACCCATTCAGACCTCGCCGGTGCCTGGGTCGGCTCGGTGCTGGAAGGGCTTTATGGCGGATGGCTCGGCAGCCAGCCTGGCGCGGAGCCCGGCGTGAACGTTCGCCGCTGGGGCCCGGATGGCGCGGCGCTGCTGCTGCGCTATGCCCGCGCCGACTGAAGGCTTTCAGGCAACCCGAAGCCACGAGGATCGTTTCCTTCCGGTAACCCTGCACCCACGTGCCTGGGTCTAGCGAAGGAGGAACTTCACATGGCGGAATTCCGCTTTACCCGTAAGAATCTGATGGCCGTGGCGCTTGGCGCTGCGGTGCTCGCGGCGCCCGCGACCGGCTGGGCCCAAGGCGGCGGCGGCGGCGGTGGTGGCGGCAGCGACTCCGGCGCGACCATGCAGACCCAGCCGGGCGCGGACGCCAGCTCGCGTGTCGATCGCGCCATCGGCAATCCGCCGCCCGCGGTGGGTTCTCCGGGCAATCCCACAGGGCAATCCATCGACCGGCAGCCGGCTGGCGGCCGCGGTGTTCAGTCCGCCGATCCCGGGGGCATGCGCGACGGCAGCCGTGCCCGCGATCCACGCACAACGCCAGGCAACAACGCCGGCGGTGCCGGTGGTCCGACGGGCCGTTCGGGCACGCCGTCCAACACGAACTGAGCTGAGCTGAGCGGGGCCGGCCTTCGGGCCGGCCCTACTTCGCTGAATTCGCCTGCATGTCCGAGAGGCTGCTCACCTGAAGAGCCGCTTCGTGCGTCGCGTTCAGGATGACCTTTGGCGCACGGCCCGCCTGACGCGCCTGTTCCCAGCGCACTGCGCCGAGGCACCAGCGATCGCCGGGATTGAGTCCCGGAAATTCATACTCTGGCTGCGGCGTCGACAGGTCGTTCCCCGCATCCCGAGAGAATTCCAGAAACGGCGCCGTCATCTCCACGCAGATGACGTGCAGCCCGCGATCCCCGACATCGGTGTTGCAGCAGCCATCCCGGAACCAGCCTGTAAGCGGCGCCACGCTGCAAGGCAGCAGCACGCCGCCGAGCACGTTGCGGGCAACCGGACGCTCCTCGCGGCGGGGGACGAAGCCGTCGGGCATAAGCTGCCGTCAGGCCGCCGCGCGGATCGCCGCGGCCTTAACATCCTCACCGACCGCGCCGGCGAAGCTCTCGAAGTTCTGCTCGAACAGCGCGACCAGCTTTTTCGCCGTGGCATCGTAGGCCGCCTTGTCGGTCCAGGAGTCGCGCGGGTTCAGCACATCGGCCGGAATGCCAGCGACCGCCTTGGGAATGGCGAGGCCGAAGAACGGATCCTGCACGAACTCCACCTTCGCAAGCGAACCGTCCAGCGCCGCGCGCAGCAGGGCGCGGGTGTGCTTGATCGACATGCGGTGGCCGGTGCCGTAGGCGCCCCCCGTCCAGCCGGTGTTCACCAGCCAGACCTGCGCGCCGTCACGGGCGATCAGGCTCTCCAGCATCTTGCCGTAGACTTCCGGATGACGCGGCAGGAAGGGTGCGCCAAAGCAGGTCGAGAAGGTCGCCAACGGCTCCTTGCCGAGGCCCTTCTCGGTTCCGGCGACGCGCGCCGTGTAGCCCGAAAGGAAGTGGTACATCGCCTGCGCCGGCGTCAGCTTGGAGATCGGCGGCAGCACGCCGAAAGCGTCGGCCGTCAGCATCACCACGGTCTTGGGCAGGCCGGCCATGCCGCCCGGCTGTGTGTTCGGGATGAACTCGATCGGGTAGCAGCTGCGCGTGTTCTCGGTGTAGCGGCTGTCGTCCAGGTCGAGCTTGCCGTGCTTGTCAGCGACGACATTCTCCAGCACTGCGCCAAAGCGGTGCGAGGCATCCCAGATCTGCGGCTCGGCCTCCTTGGAGAGCTTGATGACCTTGGCATAGCAGCCGCCCTCGAAGTTGAAGACGCCCGTCTCCGTCCAGCCATGCTCGTCGTCGCCAATCAGCGCGCGCTCGGGATCGGAGGAGAGGGTGGTCTTGCCGGTGCCCGACAGGCCGAAGAACAGCGCGGTATCGCCATTCTTGCCGACATTGGCCGAGCAATGCATCGGCAGCACGCCCTGCGCCGGAAGCAGCCAGTTCATCACCGTGAAGATGCTCTTCTTGATCTCACCAGCGTAGCTGCTGCCGGCGATCACAATCAGCTTCTTGGCGAAGGACAGCGCGATCAGCGTGGTGGAATTGGCGCGGCCACCATGCTCC
>JAQGHY010000254.1 GCA_028291455.1 Rubritepida sp.
ATGCCCGGCCCGAGGCGATGGAGCGGCTGGCTTTCTCGCCGCTCACCATCCGCCCCTCGATGAACGGGCTGATCGAGCAGGAGATCGCCATCGCCAAGGAGGGCAAGCAGGCCGGCATCTGGCTGAAGATGAACAGCCTGGTCGACAAGGACCTGATCGACGCGCTGTACCGAGCGAGCCAGGCCGGGGTGAAGATCGAATGCGTGGTGCGCGGCATCTGCTGCCTGCGGCCGGGCGTGGCGGGGCTCTCCGAGAACATCAAGGTGAAGAGCATCGTCGGCCGCTTCCTGGAGCACAGCCGCATCTACGTCTTCGGCAATGGCCATCGCCTGCCGAGCCGGCGCGCGCGGGTCTTCATCAGCAGCGCCGACTGGATGGCTCGCAACATGGACTGGCGCGTCGAGACCATGGTGCCGATCGAGAACCCGACCGTGCACACCCAGGTGCTCGACCAGATCATGGTGGTGAACCTGCGCGACGCGGCGCAGAGCTGGAACCTGGAGCCCGACGGCTTCTGGCGCCGGCAGACGCCCGATCCGCGGCAGTTCTCGGCGCATGAGTATTTCATGACCAACCCCTCGCTCTCGGGGCGCGGCTCGGCCCTGAACCCGCCGCGCCGCCCGGCGGCGTTGCCACGGCGCCAAAAGGCCGACCGGCTGCAGCAGGACTGAGGAATGGCTTTGATAAACTCTGAAAAGCCGCGCTTCGGCGTGGTCGATCTCGGCTCGAACTCGGTCCGGCTTGTGGTTTTCGAGGGGCTTCGGCGCAATCCGCACGCCATCTTCAACGAGAAGGCCGTGCTGGGGCTGGGCCGCGGCCTGCACGCCACGGGCATGCTGAACGAGGACGCCTCCCAGCAGACGCTCACCGTGCTCGGGCGCTACCACGCGCTGGCGCGGGGCATGGGGGCCGATCCGCTGGAGGTGCTGGCGACAGCCGCCGTGCGCGACGCCACAAACGGCGCCAGCTTCATGGCAAAGCTGGAATCGGTGATGCCGGGCGCGCGGATCACCGTGCTCACCGGCGAGGAGGAAGCCCGGCTTTCGGCCGATGGGCTGCTGATGGGCGTACCCATGGCCGATGGCGTGCTGGCCGATCTTGGCGGCGGGTCACTGGAACTGGTCAAGCTGGTCCAGGGCAAGATCGTCGAGGCGGTGTCCCTGCCGATCGGGACTATCCGGCTCGCCGAGCGCGCGGATGGCGACATCGCCAAGGCGCGCGGCATCGCCGAGGCCGAATTGAAGCGCGTGCCCTGGCTCGGGGCGGCGCCGCTGAAGGACCTGTTCCTGGTGGGCGGCACCTTCCGGGCGCTGGCGCGGATTCACATCGCACAGACGGGATATCCGCTGGCTATCGTTCACCATTACGCCATCCGGCGCGAGGAAGCGCGGGACCTCGCGGGGATCGTGATGTCGGCACCGCGCAAATCCCTCGAGCGCATGCCCTCGGCACCGACCAAGCGCATGACCGACCTGCCCTTTGCTGCGGTGGTCTTGCGGCGGCTGCTGCGCGCCTCCGGCGCCGCACGGGTGGTTTTCTCGGCTAATGGGCTGCGGGAGGGCTGGTACGGCCGGCGGCTTGAGGCGGCGGAGCGCGCGCGCGATCCGCTGCTGGCGGCGGCGCAGGAGGTCGGGTTGCGCTACGGCCGCGATCCGGGCCTGCCGGCGGCGCTGCTACGCTGGACCGAGCCGCTCGCCGAGGATGGCGAGACCGATCAGGCGCTGCGCGTTGCGGCCTGCTGGGTCAGCGACAGCGGCTCCCAGGATCATCCGGAATACCGCGCCGAACAGGCCTTCCTGCGGCTGCTGCGCCTGCACGGCGTGGGGCTGGACCATCACGCCCGGGCGTTCCTCGCGCTGGTGACGGCGCTGCGCTACGAGGTGGAGCCCGGCGCGGCCTTCCTGGTCACGGCGCGCTCGCTGCTTTCGGCGGCGACGATCCGCCGGGCGGAAGTGCTGGGGGCGGCCTTGCGACTGGCCTATACGCTCTGCGGCGGCGTGCCGGCCCTGCTGGATGCGACCTTGCTGGAACGGCGCGGGCGGCGGCTGATCCTGCGGCTCAGCCAGGGCGCCGGCGTCTTCGCGGGCGAGAGCGTGCTGCGCCGTCTGGAGGCGCTGGCCCTGGCGCTGGGGCTGGATCCAATCCTCGAAGTGGCCTGAAAGCCTACCGCCGGATCGCGAGAATCACCGCGATCGTCGTTGCCAGGACGAAGGACGCCAGCATCGCGCCGCTCGGCAGATCGAGCAGGACGCTGGCGCACCAGCTCGCCATGGGCAGGAAGGCCAGGCGCACGAGGCGGCCATCTTCCTCACGCGGTGCCGGCTGAGGCGCGGGTTCGGCATTGCCTTGAAGCAGCGCCTCCAGCGCCTGCTGCTCGGCCACGAAGGGCCCGAGCATCTCGTTGGCCGGAAGGATGGCGGCGTCCGGGGTCCTCTGCTTGCATTCCATGGCCGGCGTTATCGGTCCGCGCGCCGCCTTGCCGCCAATCCGTGCTTCCTGTCGGCCGGATCAGCTCCGCCTATCGGGCCCCGGCATAGATCGCGAGCAGCACCGACAGTGTCACGATGGACAGCACCGTCGAGATCAGCACCGCCGCGCCGGAGGTGTCCGCCCCGCTCGCATAGCGCCGTGCGAGGAGGAAGGCATTGGCGCCGGTGGGCAGGGCGGCGGTGGTGACGGCGACCGCGACCTCGAGCGGAGCCAAGCCCATGAGGTGCGTGATGATCCAGACAATCGCCGGCAGCGCGGTCAATTTCAGCGCCACAGTGATGCCGGTCTGCCGCCAGCCGGCCCGCGCGTCGAAGCCGTTCAGGCTGCCGCCGAGGCAGAACAGCGCGACGGGCGGCGCCGCGGCGCCCAGCATCTGCAGGGTGGTGCGCGCCACGCCCGGCACCGGCAGCGCCAGGGCGTTCCAAACGAGGGCGGCCAGCACGGCCATGACGACGGGATTACGGGCCACGCCGGTGATGGTGGCGCCCAGCAGCTTCAGCGGCGCCGCCTTCTGATTCTGTGCGATCTCGGCGACGACGGTGGCGGTGCCCAGCAGCAGCACCGAATGCAGTGCGAGAATGGCGAGCAGCACCGAGAGCCCGGCCTGGCCGAAGCCCGCGACGATGATCGGAATGCCCATCATCACCGTATTGCCGAAGGTGACGTCGAGCGCGACGGCTCCGCTGGTGGCCAGCGGCAGGCCGAAGCGCCGCGCGCCGAACAGCGTGACGACATAGAGGATGGCCACGCCGAGGAAGAAGGCCAGCGCAGCGCCGCCGCCGCCCTGATACCCCGCTGTCCCACTGGCGAAGAGCAGCGCCGGCGCGGCGAGGCTGAAGGCGAAGCTGTTGAGTCCGCGAAAGCCAGCCGCGTCGATGAAGCTGCGCGAAGCCGCGAGGTACCCAGCGAAGATGATGGCGAAGATCGGCGCCACCACCTGCAGGACGACAAGGGCGGCGGCGGTCACGTCATTCGCCGAGCAGCCGGTCCACGAAGCCGGACAGCCAGGGCTGCCGCGTACGGTGGCTGCGCGCTGCGAGCAGGATGCCGCGGACTGCGGTGACGGTCTCGGCGAAATCCTCGTTCACCAGGACGTGGTCGAACTCGTCCCAATGGGTGATTTCGTCGCGGACGGCAGCCATGCGCTTGCTGATTTCCTCGTCGCTGTCCTGGTCGCGGCTGCGCAGGCGCCGCTCCAGCTCCGCGATGGAGGGGGGCAGCAGGAATATGCCCACGACGTCGCCGGGCATTTTCTCGCGCAACAGCCGGTGACCTTGCCACTCGATGTCGAAGAGCACGTCGCGGCCCTCGGACAAGGCGCGTTCGACCGGCGCGCGGGGTGTCCCGTAGGAGCGGCCGAGGAAGCTCGCATGTTCCAGGAAATCTCCGGCAGCGGCCATCTCGGCGAAGCGCTCGGGCGAGTGGAAGAAGTAGTGCATGCCGTCCTGCTCGCCGGGGCGTGAGGCGCGGGTGGTGGCGCTGATGGACAGCGAAAGCTCCGGCTCCAGGGCGAGCAGGGCGCGGGATATGCTGGTCTTCCCAACACCCGGCGCGGCGGCGAGGACGAGGCTGACGCCGCGGCGCGACGGCACGTTATTCGACATTCGCCGCCTGCTCCCGAAGCCGCTCGATCGCGGCCTTGAGGTCTAGCCCGATGCGGGTGAGCGCCACGCCCGCGGATTTCGAGCAGAGCGTATTCGCCTCGCGCACGAATTCCTGCACCAGGAAGTCGAGCTTCCGCCCGGCGCCCTCGCCCTCGGCCACCAAGGCCCGCGCAGCGGAAAGGTGGGCGGCCAGACGGTCGAGCTCCTCGCGCACATCGGACTTCGCGGCGAGCAGCGCGACCTCCTGCGCCAGCCGCTCCTCGGGGAAGCGGGCGCGGCCGGCCTCGCCGAGCAGGGCGGCGAGGGACTCGGAGAGGCGGGCCTGCTGCGCGGCGGGCTGGGTCGCCGCCTCGTTCGCAGCGGCGGTGCAGAGCGCCTCGATTTCATCCAGCAGGGCGGTGACGATCTCGGCGAGGCGGGCGCCCTCGGCGGCCCGCGAATCGTAGAGCGCGGTCAGCGAACGCTGGAAGGCGGCGAGGAGCGTCTTGCGCCGCGCCTCCTCCTCCGCCTCGCTCGGCTCCGCCATCTCGGCGCGCATCACGCCGGGCAGGGCCAGCAGCGCCTCGGCACGAGGCGGCGAGCTGCCGGGAATGCGGGCGGCGAGGCTGGTGGCCAGCTCCAGGACGCGCTCGAGTGCGGCGGGGTCGGGCAAGAGGGGCGCCCGGCCCTCGCTCTTTATGGCGAGGCTGATCTGGACATTGCCGCGCTTCAGCCGCTTCGCGGCGCCGTCGCGCGCCGGAGCCTCCAGCGCATCGAGGCCGGGCGGAACGCGGAAGCGCAGCTCCAGCCCACGGCCGTTCACGCTTTTCAGCTCCCAGGCATAGGCGGAGCCGTCCGCCAGCGTTCCGGCTTCCCGTGCGAAGCCCGTCATGCTGCATAAGCGTTTTGTCATGGCGCAACTTCTCCCGCGCCGCCGTCACGGAGTCCAGGGATGCAAGCTGCGAATGTGCTGATCACGGGCGCCTCCTCGGGGCTTGGCGCCGCGCTGGCGCGGGAGTGCGCGGGGCCGGGCGTGGTGCTGCATCTCTCGGCGCGGGAGGCGTCGCGGCTGAACGGCGTGGCGGCGGATTGCCGGGCGAAGGGGGCGACGGTGCATACGGTGGGCGTGGACGTGCGCGACGAAGCTGCCATGGCGGGCTGGATCGGCGGCGCCGGGCGGCTCGACCTGGTCATCGCCAATGCAGGTATCGGCGCGGGCACAGGCGACGGCTGGGAGTCGGCGGAGGATGCCAGACGGGTCTTCGAGACCAACGTCACCGGCGTACTGAACACCGCCCTGCCCGCCATCGCCGCGATGGCCGAGCAGCCACCCGGCGCCGACGGCTTGCGCGGGCGCATCGCGGTCATTGCGTCCGTCGCGGCCTTCGTCGCTGCACCCAGCGCGCCCGCTTACGGCGCCAGCAAGGCAGCCGTGCAACGCTGGACCGAGGCGCGCGATGCGACCGAGCGCAAGCGCGGCATCCGGCTGCATGCGGTCTGCCCCGGCTTCGTCCACACGCCGATGACGGCATCGAACGACTTCCCCATGCCATTCCTTATGGAGCCGGAGCGGGCGGCACGACTCACCCTCGCCGGCATCGCCGCCGGGCGGCTGCGGGTGGTCTATCCTTGGCGGCTCTACGCGATGGCGCGTCTGGTGGGCGCGCTGCCGCCGGGGTGGCGCAACTGGCTGCTGGGCATGGCACCGCCGAAACGGTCCGGCACGCCCAGCGCTTGACGCCCGACCTGCGCGGGCCGATCACCGGACGGCCTACCCTGGGAGAAACAACCATGTCCCTGCCCCGCCGCCTTGCCCTGGCTCTGCCCGCCCTGGCTCTGGCCAGCCTCGCGCATGCCCAGGCCTACCCGTCCCGGCCGATCCGCGTGATCGTCCCCTTCGCGGCCGGCGGCGCGGCGGACAGCGCCACGCGCGCCGTCACGCCCCGCATGGCCGAGCGGCTTGGCCAGCCGATGGTGGTGGAGAACCGGACCGGCGCGGGTGGCTCGCTCGGCGGTGGCGAAGTGGCACGCGCCGCGCCGGACGGCCTTACGCTGCTCATGGATGCCTCCAGCCATCTGGTGAACCCGTCGCTGCTGCGCGGCCTCACCTTCGATTACGCGACCGCCTTCGCGCCGATCTCGCAGGTCGTCACCTTTCCGCAGGTGCTGGCCGTCAAGGCCGACCTGCCGGCGCGGAACCTAACCGAGTTCATCGCCCTCGCCCGCAGGCAGCCGTTGAACATCGGCACCCAGGGCAATGCAACGGCCGGGCATCTCGGCCTGATCCAGTTCGGCCTAGCCGCTGGCATCGAGCTGACGCATGTGCCCTATCGCGGCGGCGCCGATGCCGCGCGCGACCTCGCAGCGGGGACGCTCGACGGCTGCTTCATCACCATGCTGTCCGCCGGCCCGATCGTGGATAGCGGCCGCGCGCGCTTCATCGCCGTCTCGGCTGCTAGCCGGGTGCCGCTTCGGCCGGATATCCCGACCTTCGCCGAACTCGGCACGCCCGGCATCGAGATCAGCGAATGGGCCTCGCTCTTCGCCCCTGCCGGGACGCCGGCGACGATCCTGGCTACGCTGCACAGTGCCGTGACGGCGACGCTGGCCGAACCGCCGATCCAAGCACGGCTGGCGCAGCTGGCCGCCGTGCCGGTGGGCAGCAGCCCCGATGAATTTTCCAAGTATGTCCGAGAGGGACGCGCCACCATGGCCGAACTCGTCCGCGCCGCGAATATCCGCATTGAATAGGCGCACCCTCCTCGCCTTTGGATCGGCGCTGGTGCTGCTTCCCGCGACGGCCCGTGCAGACGCGCCCGAAGTGCTGGAAATCGCCGGCCGGCCCGTCGTGGCCTTGGCCGCGCATGCCACCGTCGGCCCGCGCCTGCGCACGATGTCGGCGGGCCGCCAGCGTGTAGTAAGCGAGGCGCTGCGTGGACCAGGGCCCGCGCTCACCATCACCGACGGTCGCTGGATCCATGGCTATGGCTGCGCACCCGAAGGCTGCGGCGTGGCCAAGGTCTTCCTGGCCTTCGACACGCAGACGGAGTCCGTCGTGCTGCTGCTGCTGGAGGGCGGGCGCCCGTCGCTCTTCATTCCGCCGCGCATCGCGCCCTGGCCCGCCGCGCTGGAACCCGCCGTGCGGGAATTCGATGCGCCGATGGCAGCGGTGATGCGCTTCACGGGCTGAAACGCGAAAGGGGCGAGAGGTTGCCCCCTCGCCCCTTCCGGGATTGTTCAGAAAAGGAGTTGGCTTACGCCGCCTCCTGCTCCTCGGTCGCCTCGGGCTTCGGACCGCTGTCCAGGCCCTTGGCTGCGACATCGCGATCCACCAGCTCGATCACGGCCATCGCCGCGGCATCGCCATAGCGGAAGCCCGCCTTGAGCACGCGGCAGTAGCCGCCGGCACGCGTCTTGTAGCGCTCGGCGATCGTGGTGAAGAGCTTCTCCACCACCTTCTCGTCCATGATCACCGCATAGGCCTGACGGCGCGCATGCAGCCCGCCGCGCTTGCCGAGCGTAATGATCTGCTCGACATAGGGGCGCAGCTCCTTCGCCTTGGGCAGCGTGGTCGTGATCTGCTCGTGCTTCAGCAGGCTGGTGGCCATGTTACGGAACATGGCCGCCCGGTGGGACGAGGTAACATTGAGCTTCCGCCCAGCAACACCGTGACGCATCTTAGTCTCTCCTGGCCGGGGCTAGAACGGCTCTTCGATCTTCTTTGCCAGGTCCTCGATGTTCTCAGGCGGCCAGCCGGTAATCGGCATGCCTAGCGAGAGACCCATGGAGGCCAGCACTTCCTTGATTTCGTTCAGCGACTTGCGGCCGAAGTTCGGCGTCCGCAGCATTTCCTGCTCGCTCTTCTGAACGAGGTCGCCGATGTAGACGATATTGTCGTTCTTCAGGCAATTCGCCGAGCGTACGGAAAGCTCGAGCTCATCCACCTTGCGGAGCAGGTTGCGGTTGAAGGGCAGGTCGTCCTGCACCTCGTCGCGCACCTTCTCACGCGGCTCTTCGAAGGTGACGAAGAGCGAAAGCTGGTCCTGCAGGATACGGGCGGCGAGCGCCACCGCATCCTCGGGCGCGACCGTGCCGTTGGTCTCAAGCGAGAGCACCAGACGATCATAATCGGTCACCTGGCCAACGCGCGTGGGCTCCACGCGGTAGGAGACCTTGCGGACCGGCGAGTAGATCGCATCGACCGGGATCAGACCGATCGGGGCGTCTTCCGCACGGTTCATCGAGGCCGGTACGTAGCCGCGGCCGACCTGGACCGTCAGCTCCATGGAGAGCTTGGCGCCGTCGTCGAGCGTGCAGATGACCAGCTCGGGATTGGCGATCTCGATGTCGCCGCTCGTCTGGATCTGCGCGGCCGTCACTTCGCCCGGGCCCGTCGCCGTGAGCAACAGGCGCTTGGTGCCGTCGCCGCTGTAGCGGATGGCGAGCTGCTTCAGGTTGAGGATGATGTCGGTCACATCCTCGCGAGCGCCGGTGAGGCTGCTGAATTCATGCAGCACGCCATCGATCTTCACGCCCGTCACGGCCGCTCCCTGAAGGGAGGACAGCAGGATGCGGCGCAGGGCATTGCCGAGGGTCTGACCGAAGCCGCGCTCCAGCGGCTCGGCGACCAGGGTCGCCTGGCGCAGATCGGTGCTGCCCGACTCGACCTGAAGCTTCTCGGGCTTGATCAGTGATTGCCAGTTGCGTTCGAGCAAGGCGTCTCTCCTAAGAGCAGATCCCACGGGGGTTAAACCCATGGGAGAAGATGCTCGCAAAATCAGCAGGTCCGATGGCCTCCAGCCGTATGGCGGAGGCCTCGGAAATCAGACGCGCCGGCGCTTGCGCGGCCGGCAGCCATTGTGCGGGATCGGCGTCACGTCACGGATGGCCGTGACGTGGAAGCCGACCGTCTGCAGCGCACGCAGCGCCGACTCGCGGCCCGAACCAGGGCCGGACACCATCACTTCGACGGTCTCCATGCCATGCTCGCGCGCCTTCATGCCCGCGTCTTCGGCGGCCATCTGTGCGGCATAGGGCGTGCTCTTGCGGCTGCCCTTGAAGCCCTTCGCGCCCGAGGACGACCAGGCAATGGAATTGCCCTGCGCGTCCGTGATGGTCACGATGGTGTTGTTGAAGGTCGCGAGAACATGCGCCACGCCGGAGCTGATGTTCTTGCGCTCCTTCTTGCGGGGGCGATTGCCCGCCTTCGGGGGAGAGGCCATCCTACTTGGTCACCTTCTTCTTGCCGGCAATGGCCACGGCCTTGCCCTTGCGCGTCCGCGCATTGGTGTGCGTGCGCTGGCCGCGGACCGGGAGGCCACGGCGATGCCGCAGGCCGCGGTAGCAGGCCATGTCCATGAGGCGCTTGATGTTCATCGCAACTTCACGGCGGAGGTCGCCCTCGACGCGGTAGTCACGGTCGATCAGCTCGCGCAGCTTCATGACCTCGTCGTCGGTCAGCTGATTCACGCGGCGTGCTTCGGGGATGCCGACCGCGTCGCAGATCTGCTTCGCGTTCTGCGGACCGATGCCATAGATATAGCGCAGGGATATCACCACGCGCTTATTGGTGGGGATATTCACGCCAGCAATACGCGCCACGTTTCAGCTCCTGTGGTCCCAGATGGGACCCGTCCAATGGTTATCGCTCTGCCGGTTGCCCGGCATGGCGGCGAAACTTCTTCAATCGAGCAAAGCCGAACACGGCCGAAGAGTGCCGGGTCCGACACGCCGCGTCCGTGAGAGGCGCGGAGATAGGACCAACCCCTCCATCCAGTCAAGCGCCAGACGTCAGAATCCTCTGTAATTCACCCGTCACGGCGGACATTTCCGCCATGCCGTCGACGCTGCGCAGCTTGCCCTGCGCGGCGTAGTAGGGAAGCAGCGGCGCCGTCTGCCGATGATAGGCCGCCAGACGCGCCCCTACCGTCTCTGCCTTGTCGTCGGCGCGCCGCGTGAACTCGGTACTGCCGCAGACGTCGCAGACGCCTGCGACCTTCGGCATCTTGAAGGCGTCGTGGTAGCCCTCGCCGCATTTGGCACAGGTGTAGCGGCCGGAGATTCGCTCCACCATCTCTCCATCGTCGACCTTCAGCTCGATCACGTGGTCGAGCGTCAGGCCCTTCTGCAACAGCATGGCGTCCAGCGCCTCGGCCTGCGGCGTGGTGCGCGGGAAGCCATCCAGGATGAACCCCTTGGCCGCGTCGGGCTGCGCCACGCGGGCCGCCAGCATCGCTGTGATCACCGAGTCGGGGATCAAATCCCCACGCTCCATGATCGCCTTGGCTTCGAGGCCGATCTGCGAGCCGGATTTTACCTCGGCCCGTAGCATGTCGCCGGTCGAGATCTGCACCAGGCCGAACCGCTCCTCGAGCCGCTTGGCCTGCGTGCCCTTACCGGCCCCGGGCGGACCCAGGAGGATCAGGTTCATCGTCATCAGCGCGGACGCGGGCCGCGGCCACCCAGGCGGGACTTCTTGATCAGCCCCTCATACTGGTGGGCGAAGAGATGCGACTGGACCTGCGCCACCGTATCCATCGTGACCGTCACGATGATCAGCAGCGAGGTGCCGCCAAAGTAGAAGGGGACGCCGTAATGTGAAATCAGGATCTCGGGGATCATGCAGACGACACAGAGATACGCCGCGCCGAGGACCGTGAGCCGCGTCAGCACGCGGTCGAGGTAATCCGCCGTCTGCTGGCCCGGACGGATGCCGGGAACGAAGCCGCCATACTTCTTCAGGTTGTCCGCCGTCTCGGTCGGGTTGAACACCACGGCCGTATAGAAGAACGCAAAGAAGATGATCAGCGCCATGTAGAGCGTCATGTAGAGCGGCTGGCCATGAGCCAGCATGTTCGCGATCGTCTGGAGCCAGGTGTCGGACGTGCGGTCGGTGGCAAAGCCGGCAACGGTCGCGGGCAACAGCAGCAGCGAGGAGGCGAAGATCGGCGGGATCACGCCGGCCGTGTTCAACTTGAGGGGCAGATGGGTGTTCTCGCCGCCGAACATGCGGTTGCCGACCTGACGCTTGGGATATTGCACCGGTAGCCGCCGCTGTGCGCGCTCGACGAAGACCACCAGCGCGATGGTGCCGAGTGCGGCCGACAGGAAGAAGATGATGAAGAAGGTCGAAAGCGCGCCTGTCCGGCCGAGCTCCAGCGTCGAGATCAGCGCCGAGGGCAGGTTCGCCACGATGCCGGCGAAGATGATCAGGGAGATGCCGTTGCCGACACCGCGCGCCGTGATCTGCTCGCCCAGCCACATCAGGAACATCGTTCCACCGACCAGGGTGATCACGCTGGAGATCCGGAAGAACATGCCGGGATCGGCCACCGCAGCGCCCGAGGAACCCCGGATGCCTTCGAGGCCCGCCGCGATGCCGTAGGCCTGCACGAGAGCGATCACCAGCGTCAGGTAACGGGTATATTGATTCAGCTTCTTGCGGCCGCTCTCGCCCTCTTTCTTCAGCGTCTCCCAGCTTGGGATCGCCGCGGTCATGAGCTGCACAATGATGCTGGCAGAAATATATGGCATGATGTTCAGCGCGAGCACCGTCATGCGCCCCAGGGCACCACCGGTGAACATGTCGAACATGCCAAGGATACCGCCGCCATGCTGGCGTAGCATCTCGCCCATCACCGCGGCATCGACGCCCGGCACGGGCACATAGGTGCCGATCCGGTAAACGATGAGTGCGGCAAGGGTGAACCAGATGCGGTTCTTGAGCTCCGTCGCCTTGGCGATGACGCCAAAGTTCAGACTGCCCGTGAGCTGATCGGTGGCGGACGCCATGCGGAGTTACCCTTTTTCCGGGCGAACATCGCCCGGCCCTGCGGATGTAACCCGGGGCGTCGTCACATTCCAGGTCGGACAGACACCCCGGTCGCCCGGAGTCACTCCGCGGCGGCTTCGACCACCGGAAGCGTCACCTTGCCACCCGCGGCCTCGACCGCTGCGAGCGCCGTTGCCGAGGCACCGGACACCGTGATCTGCACCGCGCGCTTGATCTCGCCACGGCCCAGCAGACGGACGCCCGCGAACTTCTTGCTCTGACGGACGATCCCCGCCTCGCGCAGCATGACCTCGGTGATCGGCTGGTCGGCGGCAATCTTGCCCTCTTCGATCGCCTTATCCAGCGTGCCGAGGTTCAGCGGCGCGTACTGGATGCGGAAGATGTTCTTGAACCCGCGCTTCGGCAGACGCCGATAGATCGGGAGCTGACCACCTTCGAAGCCGTTCAGCGACACGCCGCTCCGGGCCTTCTGGCCCTTCACGCCGCGGCCGGCAGTCTTGCCCTTGCCTGAGCCGATGCCGCGGCCGACCCGCTTGAACTTCGGCCGCGCGCCCTCGTTGTCGCGTAATTCGTTGAGCTTCATGACCATATCCTTCGGAAAACCGACCGCGTCGCCGCGATCAGTCCTCCACCTTAATAAGATGCGCGACCTTGCGGATCATACCGCGCACCGCGGGCGTATCCTCGAGCTCACGAGTGCGGTTGATCTTGTTCAGGCCGAGACCCACGAGCGTCCCCTGCTGGCCGGGCTTCTTCCCGTTGCCGGAGGCGATCTGCGTGACGCGGACCATCTTCTTGTCAGACATTCGCTGCCTCCTGCGCGGGCTCGGCTGCGCCATCCTTGCGCGGGCCGAGCAGGTCGGAGACCTTCTTGCCCCGGCGGTTCGCCACCGCGCGCGGGCTGCTTGCCAGCGTCAGGGCCGCGAAGGTCGCCTTCACCATGTTGTGCGGGTTGGTCGAGCCAGTGCACTTGGCCACGACATCGCCCAGGCCCAGCGTCTCGAAGACGGCGCGCATCGGCCCGCCCGCGATGATGCCCGTACCGGCCGGAGCCGACCGCAGGATCACCTTGCCGGCGCCGAACTCGCCGACCACGTCGTGGTGCAGCGTGCGGCTCTCGCGCATGGGAACGCGGATCATGCCCTTCTTGGCACGCTCCGTCGCCTTGCGGATCGCCTCGGGCACTTCGCGTGCCTTACCGCTGCCCCAGCCAACGCGGCCCTTCTGGTCTCCGACGACTACCAGTGCAGCGAAGCTGAACCGACGGCCGCCTTTCACCACCTTGGCGACGCGGTTGATGGTGACCAGCTTGTCCTGCAGCTCCTCGCCGCCGTCCCTGTCGGGCTGCGGGCCTCGGTTGCTGTCGCGATCGCGGCCACGGCCGCGGCCCCGGTTCTCGCCTTCGCCGCCACTGCGCGGTTCACGTGCCATGTTCGATCTCCCCGCGGCTCAGAAGGAGAGGCCACCCTCGCGGGCAGCCTCCGCCAGAGCCTTGACGCGGCCATGATAGAGGAAGGGCCCACGGTCGAAGACGACCGCGCTGACGCCGGCGGCAATCGCGCGCTCAGCCACCAGCTTGCCCACGGTGGTCGCCGCATCCTTGTCGGCGCCCGTCTTGAGCTCGCCGCGCAGATCCTTCTCGAGCGTGGAGGCAGCCGCAACCGTGCGGCCCGCCACATCGTCGATGACCTGCGCGTAGATGTGGCGCCCCGAGCGGAACACCGATAGCCGCGGGCGACCGGCGCCCTTGACCTTCAGCTGGTAGCGCAGACGAGTCCGGCGGCGCTGCCGCACTGCGATCTTGTCGGCCATTACTTCTTCTTCCCCTCCTTCCGGAGGATGACTTCGTTGTCGTACTTGATGCCCTTGCCCTTGTAGGGCTCGGGACCACGATAGCCGCGGATCTCGGCGGCGACCTGGCCGACCTTCTGCTTGTCCGTGCCCTCGACTTTGATCGTCGTGGGCTTCTCGCAGGTGATCTTGATGCCGGCCGGCTGCGGATAGCGGATCTCGTGGCTGTAACCGAGGTTCAGCACGAGCTCGCTGCCCTGCATCGCGGCGCGATAGCCGGTGCCGGTGATCTCCATCGACTTCACGAAGCCGGTCGAGACGCCCGTCACCATGCCATTCACCAGGCTGCGGGTCGTGCCCCAGAGGGTGCGGCTGCGCGTGTCGGAGCCACGCGGCGAAACCGCGACCTCCTTCTCACGCACATCCACGTCCACGGCATCCGTCAGGTCGAGCTTGAGCTCGCCGAGCTTGCCCTTGGCCACCAGCGTGCGGCCGGCCAGGGAGACCTGGACGCCTGCA
>JAQGHY010000271.1 GCA_028291455.1 Rubritepida sp.
GGCAGGCGGGCATTCTCCTGGTCGAAGGCACGACCGGGCCTCTTCGGATGTCGGGGCGCGAGGTGTTCAAGCAAGCCGTGAACAAGCTCTCATCGGCCGTGGACGAAGCGCTGGCCGCCAACAACATCACCAAGGCCGACGTGCAGTGGCTGGTGCCGCATCAGGCGAATATCCGCATCATCGACGCGATGGGCCGCAAGCTCGGCCTCGCTCCGGAGCGCGTGGTGGTGACGGTGGACCGGCACGCCAATACCTCAGCGGCGTCGGTGCCGCTGGCGTTGGCGGAGGCTGTGGGCGACGGGCGCATTCAGCCCGGCGATCTCGTGCTGCTGGAGGCCATCGGCGGCGGGCTTACCTGGGGCGCCGCACTGGTTCGTTTCTGACGCTTCGCCGGCGTCTTCAGGGCTGCTGGAGCCGTAGGCTGTCGTAGCCCTTCGCCCGATAGATCATTGTCGAGACAACCCAACTCGCCACGAAAATGCCGACCACCGCGAAGCCGAAATGCGTGAGGTTGTCGTTCAGGCCGCCGACGAGGTCCCAGAATCGGCCTTCGAAACCTAGCCGGTCGCCGAGCAGCCCCAGGGCCTCGATGCTGCCGATGAACAGGGCCATGGCGACCGAGGCAGCCGTGATCGTCAGGTTGTACCAGAGCTTGCGGATCGGGTGGACGGAGGCCCAGCCGTAGACCCCGGTCATGAGCACGCTATCCATGGTGTCCATGAGGGACATGGCCGCGGTGAACAGGGCCGGGAAGACCAGGATCGTCCAGATCGACATGCCCTGCGTCGCCTGTGCGGCCGAAATGGCGAGCAGGCCGATCTCGGTCGCAGTGTCGAAGCCGAGGCCGAAGAGGAACCCCACCGGGTACATGTGCCAGGACCGCGATACGACCCGGAACGTCCGCCGGAAGAAACGCGCCAGCAGCCCGCGGCCCGCCAGCAGCGCATCCAGATCCTCGTCGACGATCGTCTCGCCGCGCCGGACCCGGAGGAAGGCGGACCAGATCCCCCGCAGTACCAGAAGGTTCGCAAGGCCGATTGCGAGGAGGAACAGCGCCGACACCGAGGTGCCGATCACGCCGCCGATCTGATGGAACGCCCCAAGCTCGTCCTGCATGGCGGACGCCGTGGCGGCGATGACGATGGTGGCAATGATGACCACCGAGGAATGCCCGAGCGAGAAGAAGAAACCCACCGCATGGGGCGATTTTCCCTCCTGCATCATCTTTCGGACGACATTGTCGATGGCAGCGATGTGGTCGGCGTCGAAAGCGTGCCGCAGCCCGAACATATAGGCCAGGAGCGCCGTACCAAGCAGGGCGGGCGATCCGGCAAAGGCGGCCCAGGCCCAGGCCCATGCGCCTAGATTGGCGGCGATCAGGATGACGAAGCTCATCGCGACCTTGGCCCTGACCCGGAAGGGCCGATCGTCGAACGGATTGGGGAGCACGCCTCGGCCTCTCGATGAGTCACTTTCGTCCGGAATGGCTTACGTCGCGATGCCCGCCCGGCGCAAATCCAGGACGTGGCGCGGGACTTGCTGCCTGCCGGAGATTATCCTCCGGGAGTATCCGATGCGCCGCCGTTCTGCCCTCATTCTGGCCACCGCCTGCCTCGCAGCGCCCAATATCGTGAAGGCGCAGGGTGCCTCCACCATCCGGCTCATCGTGCCCTTCGCCCCCGGCGGGGCCTCGGATGTCACGGCGAGAATCATCCAGCCGGGCTTTTCCGCGGCGCTCGGACGCACGGTCGTGATCGAGAATCGCGCCGGCGCCAGCGGGTCCATCGGCTCGCTCGTTGTCGTCCGGGCGCTGGCCGACGGCAGCGTCATCGGTATTTCCAACACGTCGCCGCACGGCATTGCGCCGCTGGCGAGCGCGCATCCCGCCTATGACGGCGATCGCGATTTCACCCATATCGCCATGGTGGCCGATACGCCGACGGTCCTGCTGCTGCCGGGGAACAGCCCTTTCGCGGATTTCCAGGCCTTGCTGGAGGCCGCCCGCACGCGGCCCGACGGCGTGACCTACGGCACCACCGGCGTCGCGGGCCTGCAGCACCTGCAGGGGGAGATGATGGCCAAGGTGAGCGGCCTGCGCTTCGTACATGTGCCGTATCGCGGCACCGGGCCGGGGCTTCAGGCCACCATGGCGGGTGAAGTGGACTGCTTCCTCACGCCGATGGCGGGCACGACGGGTGCCATCGAGGCCGGGCAGGTGCGCGCCGTCGCGATCTCCACGCCGGAGCCGTTTGCCGCAGCGCCCGGTGTGCCGACCTATGCATCGCTCGGCATGCCGCAACTCACCGTCTCGTCCTGGACCGGGATTTCCGGGCCGCGCGGCATGCCCGCAGCCGTGGTGATCGAGATGCATGCGGCGATCCAGCGCGTGCTCGCCGACCCCGATACCGGGCGGCGCCTCGTCGCGGCGGGTCTTTATCAGTTGCCGCACCCGGTCTCGACTGCCGAATATCAGCAGATCCACGCTGATTTCGCTCGCGTCTGGGGGCCCGTGGTGCGGGACGCACGGATCACGCTGGATTGAAGAGGCGTCTCAGGTGTCGCTGAGCCGTCCCAGCCCTGGCGCCAGTTCGGGAAAGATGTGGTCCACCTCGTCGAAGAAGAGCGCGGCGATGTGGCGGTAGCCCCAATCGGTGAAGTGGACGCCGTCCTCGGCCCGGAAGGGGCGGGGACCTCGAGCCAGTGCCACGCTCGGCATGAAGCGGCCCTGCGGGTCGCTGGTCGCATCCCAGGTCGGAATCCAGATGGCACCCGCGGCGGTGACGGCGGCTTGCTGGATCTCGTTGAGCTGCCGCGCCGCATCGGCGAATTGCGGGTTGCGCATATTGGGCAGGCCGAACCAGGCGACCCGCGCCCCGGCCTGGATGCCCGGCGTCACCATCTCGGTGACGCGGCGGGCATAGCCCTCGGCGAAGCCTGCCGTGCCGAAGGCGTAGCGGGCCCGCGCCTCGCGCACCACGAGCGGCCGGAAGTCGTTGGCACCGATCCAGAACAGCACGAGGTTGGGCTGATGCCGCGTTACCAGATCGCGGGCGGCGGTCGGCCAGTCGTGCTCGTCGCTGCGGGTCACGCCCGTCGCGTGCAGGGTGCCGTTGGTGACGCGGATGGTGTCGCGCCGGC
>JAQGHY010000303.1 GCA_028291455.1 Rubritepida sp.
CCGCCGCGCCGCAGATCCACCACGCCGCGCCGTGCCGCGAAGGCCCCCGCGCCCGCCGGCGCCGCCGCGCTGAGCCCGTGGCTCAGCGAGACCCGGCCCAGCCCGACGCTGACATAGCCCTCATAGACGAAGCGCTCGTAGCCAGCCCCGAACCAGAGCTGCGGGTCGCGCATCAGCAGGTCCGGGGTCACGGAGGTCGCGATCAGCACGCCATCCACGATCTGGCCCGAGGCAATGGCCGGCCCGGCCTCGGGGAGGATCACGCCGGGGCCCGCGCGAAGCGGCAGGTTGCCGATGCGGGCGACGCCGCTCGCGCGGCTCAGCACGCCGTGGACGGTGACGGAGCGGGGCGCCATGCCCTCGGGACGGCGGTCGATCCGCGTGGCGGCGATGCTGCCGTCGGGTGCGCGCAATCCGCTGACGAGAACGGCGTCCCCGACCCGCCATGCGGTGTTGCCGACCCAGGTGATGCGCTGGCCGGCGACGCGAAGCGCGCCCTCCTCCACGGCCTCGACCGGGCCGGACACCTCGTAGCGCACGGCGACGCTGCGGGCCCGCAGCACGCCGCCGCGATCCGTCGCCGAGATCACCACGACCTGCCCGGCGCGCAGCGCGTCGGGTCGGGCGACGAGGCCGTCGAAGGCCACGGGCATGCCCGGCTCGTAGCCGACATGCAGGCCGTTGACGCAGATGCTGGCGAAGCCGGTGACCACGCCGACGATCCCGGTGCCGCCGATGCCGCGATCGTCGTCCGCGACATTCTCCGCGAGCATCCCGGTTCCGCCGATCCCGCGGTCGTCGGAGGCCAGCAGCGGCGGGCCGCCCTCCGGCCCGATCCGGCAGGCGGTGGGTGCGGGTGCCGGCAAGCGCGGCGCCACCACGGCGGAGCAGGCGCCGATCAGCGGCAGCAGCAGGAGAAGGGCGGTGGCGCGCATCGCGGTTAGCCCTCGTCCTCGGTGTAGAGGTACACGCCCAGGTTTACCCGGCGGGTGGGCCCCTCGGGGACAGCGCCGTCCTCGCCGGCCAGGGAGAGGGCGAGGCGGTTGAGGTCCACCAGGAGTTTCCGCGCCCCCGCGCGCCCGGCGGCCTCCAGCTGGGCCGCGGCCTCGGGCGAGAGGCGGTCGTAGTGCAGGCTCCGCTCCAGGAACGGCGGCGCGTCAGGCGCGGCCACATTGGCGGCGGCGGCGGCCACATGGTCGTGCAGGTTGCGGGCGAAATAGAAGAGCTGCGCCTCGCGTCCTTCGCGCGGGACGAAGGCGGAGACGTTCAGGCGCACCCGGTCGTCCGGTTCCAACGAGACGAAGCCTTGCGCGATCCAGCTGTCCAGCACCGTCCGGGGGCGCAGATCGGTGGTGACGGAGGCCACCAGCGCGTCGAAGGAGGGGCCGCCCTCAGGCGAGGTGCCCCTGGCCAGGTCGAGCGGTGCGCCGGCCGCGTCGGTATAGGCGGGCAGCCCGAGCCAGCGCGAGATGAGCTGGCTGTTCAGCGTGACGACGGGGGGAGGCGTCTCGTCGGCGGGAATGGCGGCCTCGCGGAGGCGGCGGATTTCCTTGCGGTGGACCCCGGTCAGCAGCGTGAGGCGGCTGTCGCTTCGGGCCCGTGCATCCGCCGGCGGATCCTCGGCCGCGACGGTGACGTATAGGCTCCGCAGCAGGTCGGCCAGGACCGGAAAGGTGATCCCCGAGGCGATCAGCAGACGGATCAGCGGGCGCAGCAGCCGGCGCAGCGCGCGCAGAAGCGCATCGGCTGGCGGCGGGCTGGACAGGGAAGGGGCGGGGCTTTCGGTCACTGACGGTTTCGCTAGCACGGAATGATTGTGGGAAAAATACCCACAAGTCACTTTACGTGGGAAATTTTCCCACGTATCAATTCCGCCACTACCCGCGCTTCCAACGGAGTCACCATGACCGCCTCCCACTCCTCGCTGGCCGAAAGCGACCGCTCCCTCTGGGCCTTGGCCATGAATGCGACGGCCACGGCGGTGCCGGCCGTGGCTCAGGATCTGCCGCTGCGCCTGCTTCGCCATCACACCAAGAACACACTCCAACGCATCCTCGCCGAGGTCGTGCTGGTCGACGATAAGCGGTTGTCGCCTGAGGGCGGGCGCATTCTGCGCGACATCGAGCGGCGGATCATGCTCAGCGCCGTGGTCTCCGACGCGCTGTTCGGCATGACCGATGCGCCCAAGCCCATGGAGTTCCGGCTGCGGTCGCTGTGCAAAGGCACGATCGAGCTGCTGAGCAACCCCGACCAGATCATCCGCCTCGAACTCACGGTGGAAGGCGAGTGCCCGGCCGAACTCCGCGAGACCGTGCTGCGCGCCATGCACGAGATGGTGGGCAATGCCATCAAGCATGGGCTGCACGAGCGCATGCTTGGCCGGATCAAGGTGCGGCTGACCAGCACCTCCGCGCGGACGCGGCTTTGCGTCGAGGATGACGGCTGGGGCTTCGCCACGCAGTACGATGCGGGCGAGGGCTTGGGGCTGACCAGCGCCCTGGCGGAGCAGCATGGCGGCGTCAGCTCCCTGCACCGGGTCGGCGACGGCACTCGGGCCGAGATGCTGCTGCCGCATGAGCCGGCTCGGCGGGGCGCCGGCTGAAGCTTTGTCTTGAACCTTTTACCTTGAAATGGGCGCCGCAAAGGCGCGACCCTCCGGGAAAACCGGAGGAAATCCATGCCGACCATCGCGCGCCGCTCCCTGCTGGGAGCCGCCATCCCTACGCTCGCAATGGCGCAAGGCAACTGGCCGGACAAGCCATGGCGGGTGCTCGTCGGCGGTGCGCCGGGCGGGGCCAGCGACATCTTCATGCGCATCCTGGAGGCGAGCCTGCGCGAGAGCCTGACGCACGGCTTCTGGCTGGACAACCGCCCCGGGGCGGGCGGCATGCTCGCCGCCGAGATCTGCGCCCAGGCGCCGGCCGACGGCTACAACTTCTTCATCAACCACATCGCCAGCAACGGCATCGGCCCGCATCTCCATCGCCGCGCGGGGTTCGAGCCGAACCGGGACTTGGCGGGGGTGGCGCGCATCGCCTCGATGCCGAATTGCATGATCGTGCTGCCCTCGCGCGGCTTCCGTAATGTCGCGGACCTGGTGGCCTTTGCCCGCGCCAATCCGCGCGCGGCGACCTTCGGCTCGGCAGGGGTGGGCACCTCCTCGCATCTGAGCGGCGTGCTGTTCGGCCAGCGCATGGGGGTGGAGCTGACCCATGTGCCCTATCGCGGCACCGCGCCGAACATGCAGGCGGTGCTGACCGGCGAGATCCTCTTCGCGATCGACAATGCCCCGGCCTCGGCGCAGCAGGTGCGGGCGGGGCTGCTCACGGCGCTGGCGGTGAGCTCCGGGCAGCGCTGGTCCCAATTTCCGGATGTGCCGACCATGCAGGAATCCGGCGTGCCGGATTTCGACGTCTCCTCCTGGTACGGGCTTGCGGCCCCGGCCGCGACGGCCCGGCCCATCGTGGAGCGGCTGGGCGGAGCGGTGCTGCGGGCGCTCGCCGACCCCGCGGTGGTGGCGCGGCTGCGGGAATTCGGCGCGGATCCCTGGCCGCTGGGGCCGGCGGAATACCAGAGCTTCATGATCGCGGAGGAGGCGAAATGGGGCCCGGTGGTGCGTGCGGCGGGGGTTACCGCGAACTGATCCGTCATGGGTCTTGCGGCGGGGGCAATTGAGTCGGCAAAATCCATGAAACGGAGGATTGTAAAATCATGCCCGACGCAAATGCGATGAGTCCCCCCGCCGAATACGACGCGCTGATCATCGGCGCGGGCTTCGCGGGCCTGTACCAGCTCCACTGCCTGCGCGACCGGCTGGGCCTGAAGGCGCGCGTGCTGGAGGCGGCGGATGGCGTCGGCGGCACCTGGTTCTGGAACCGCTACCCCGGCGCGCGCTGCGATTCCGAGAGCCATTCCTACTCCTACACCTTCTCCGACGCGCTCATTCAGGAATGGGAATGGTCCGAGCGCTATCCGGACCACCAGGAAATCCGCCGCTACCTGAACCATGTGGCCGACCGCTTCGACCTGCGCCGCGACATCCAGCTCGGCACCCGCGTTGCCGGGGCGAGCTACGACGGGGACACCAACCGCTGGATCGTGACGACGGAGGGCGGCGAGACGCTGTCCGCGCAGTTTCTGGTGACGGCGGTGGGCTGCCTCTCCTCGGCGAACGTGCCGAACATTCCCGGCCTCGAGAGCTTCGCGGGCGAGTGGTACCACACCGGCGAATGGCCGCATGAGGGCGTGGATTTCGCGGGTAAGCGCGTGGGCCTGATCGGCACGGGTTCGACCGGCATCCAGGCGACGCCGGCCATTGCGGAGAAGGCCGGGCACCTCACGGTGTTCCAGCGCACACCGAACTACAGCGTGCCGGCGCAGAACGCGCCGCTGACGCCCGAGTTCAAGAGCTATGTGAAGGCCAACTACGCGAGCATCAAGAGCACGATGCTCTCGACCAGCAACGGGCATCCCTTCACGCTCTCCGAACGCTCGGCGCTGGATGCGACGCCGGAGGAGCGTGAGGCGCTTTACGAGCAGGCCTGGCAGAAGGGCGGGCTGCAGTTCCGCGCGACCTTCCGCGACCTCGTGACCAGCCTGCCGGCCAACGCCACGGCGGCAGAGTTCATCAAGGGCAAGATCCGCTCGATCGTGAAGGATCCGGCGACGGCGGAGAAGCTCGCCGACATCGACCATCCCTATGCGGCCAAGCGGCCGCCGATCGACTCAGACTACTTCGAGACCTTCAACCGCGAGAACGTCTCGCTGGTGGATATCCGCGCGGCACCTATCGAGCGCATCACGCCCGCGGGGATCAAGACGGCGGATGGCGAATATCCGCTCGACATCATCGTCTTCGCCACGGGCTTCGACGCGATGACCGGGCCGTTCCTGCGCATGGACATCAAGGGCCGCGACGGCTTGCCGCTAGCCGAGGCTTGGGAGGCGGGGCCGCGCACCTATCTGGGGCTGAATGTGAAGGGTTTTCCGAACCTGTTCACCATCACCGGTCCGGGCAGCCCCTCGGTGCTGTGCAACATGCCCATCGCCATCGAGCAGCATGTGGAGTGGATCACGGACTGCATCGGCTACATGCGCGACAAGGGCATCGCCAGCATCGAGGCGACGACCGAGGCGACCGATCAGTGGGTGGATCAGGTGAACGAAGCGGCGAACGCCACGCTGCTGCCGCAGGCGTCGAGCTCCTGGTATCT
>JAQGHY010000330.1 GCA_028291455.1 Rubritepida sp.
GGCGACACCATGGCCGGCGGCGCGGCGAGGCTCGACTGGGCGATGGCGGACCGGCCGCAGGCGGCGATCGTCGCGCTGGGCGCCAATGATGGGCTGCGCGGCCTGCCGCCGGCCCGCACCGCCGAGGCGCTGGAATCCATCCTGAGCCGGCTGGAGGCCCGGCGGATTCCCGTTCTCCTGGCGGGCATGCTGGCCCCGCCCAACCTCGGCGCCGATTACGGCCGCGCCTTCCAGGCCATGTACACGGATGCCATGGCCAAGCGCCCCGGCATGCTCTTCTACCCCTTCTTCCTGGAGGGGATCGCCGCGGATCCGGCGCTGAACCAGGCCGACCGCATCCACCCCAACCAGGCCGGCGTCGCCGAGCTGGTCCGCAGAATTCTGCCTGTCACGGAACAACTTCTGGACCGCGTGCCCGCTCTACCGGCAGGATAATGGTGCGAATCCGGGAAGGGGGCTCTGCCCATGCGTCTCTTCGTCGCTCTCGAGCTTCCTGAGGAAGTGAAGTACCGTTTGGCCGCCATGGCCGGGGGTCTGCCCGGGGTGCGCTGGGTCCGCCCCTGCAACTACCACCTAACTTTGCGCTTCATCGGCGAGGTGCCCGGCTATCAGGCCGAGGAATTGGACCTGGCGCTGGCGAGTATCCGCGCCAAGCCCTTTGCCCTCAGCCTTTCGGGGCTCGGCACCTTCGAGAAGGGCGGGCGGGTCCAGTCGCTGCATGTGGTGGCCGAACGCTCACCGGGCCTCGCCCACCTCCAGGCCAAGATCGAAACCGCCATGCAGCGCTCGGGCATGCCGCCGGAGCGCAAGAAGTTCGCGCCGCACGTGACGCTGGCGCGGACGGATGGCGCGGCGCTGCCGAAGCTCGCGGGCTTCGTGCAGGCGCATAACCTGTTCCGGACGGAGCCGGTGATGGTGGAGCGCTTCGTGCTCTACTCCTCGCGGCTCGGGAAGGAGCAGGCGGTTTATACGCCCGAAGTGGAATATTCCCTGGCGGCTTGAAGGTGGGGCGGGCCTCGCCTAAAGCTTCGGGCGTGGCAAGGTTCCGCTCCCTGCTGATCCGCCTGATGGTCGCCCTGCTGTTCATTCAGTCGGGCGCGGCGATGGCGCATTGCCTGCGCGCCATGGCGCATGACGGGACGTTGATCGAGATCTGCTCGACCGACGGCATGCGGACCATCCGCCTCGACGCCGCCGGCGAGCCGCTGCAGGAGCAGGCCCCCGGCTCCGACGAGGGCAGCTTCTGCCCGGTCTGCCACGGCCTGCCCGCAGTCACCCTGCCTGAACCGCCAATGCTGGCCATGCCCGCCTGGGACGGCGCGGCCATCACATGGCATGCGGCCGGAATCGAACGCCTGCGCCCGCCGGCCCGCGCACCGCCTTATTCGACCAGGGCGCCCCCGACCATCACGGCCTGAACATCCGCCAGCGCAGCCGCTCGCGGCCGCGCGCCCGTTCCTGCCCGTGATGGATTTCCAAAATGTCGAAGCTTCGCCGCGCGGCTCTATGCGCGCCCCTTCTGGCCCTCGCGCCAGCCGCCTTCGCTCAATCCGACCCCATCATCCGTATCCCCCAGATGGAGGTGACGGCGCCGCGCCCATCGCTCACTGTGCCGGACAACCAGCAGGCGCAGGAGCGCCTCTGGTCCAGCCCCGGCGCCAATACCGTCGTCCCGGCCTCGGAGTACCTGGACCGCCCGGGCGTGACGGGGGTGCGGGACATGCTGGAATACGTCCCCGGCGTCTTTGCCCAGTCCAAATGGGGGGAGGATACCCGCCTCTCCATTCGCGGCTCGGGGCTTGCGCGGAACTTTCACCTGCGCGGCGTGCGGCTCCTCCAGGACGGCATTCCGATCAACCAAGCCGACGGCAGCGCCGATTTCCAGGAGCTGGACCCGCTCACCTTCGAGCGCGTCGAGGTCCTGCGTGGCGGCAATGCCTTCGCGCTCGGCGCCAACGCCCTCGGCGGCGCGATAAGCTTCGTCACGCCGACGGGCCGCGACTCGCCGGGCGTGAATGTGCGCGGCGAGGCCGGTAGCTTCGGCTTCCTGCGCAGCCAGATCACCGCCGGCGGCACCTATGGCCCGCTGGACGGCTGGATCAGCGGTACCATGGCGCGGCAGGACGGCTATCGCGACCATAGCGGCGGCAGCAGTGGCCGGATGAACCTCAACATCGGCTACCGGATTTCCGACGATGCGGAGACGCGGCTCTACTTCACCCACAATTCCATCCAGCAGGATATTCCAGGCTCGCTGACGCGCAGCCAGGCGCTGAATTCGCCGCGCACCGCCAATCCCACAAACCTCGCGATGAACTACCAGCGTAATATCGACAGCTATCGGCTGGGCTCGCGCACGGCGATCCAGCTCAACACCGAGACGCTGCTGGAGTTTGGAGGGAGCTACGTAACCCGCCAGCTCAACCATCCGATCTTCGAGTTCATCGACAACCAGACCAACGACTTCAACCTTTTCGCCCGCGGCACCTGGGACGGGACAGTTGTTGGGCTGCGGAACCGCTTCATCGGCGGAATCAACTACGCCTATGGCACCACGGACAACCGCCGCTTCCGCAACGTCTTCGGCAGCCGGGGCGCGCAGACGTATTCCTCCCAGGATACCGCGCAGACGGTCGATGCCTATGTCGAGAACAGCCTCTACGTCCTGCCGCGGCTTGCCATCGTCACCGGCGTTTCGGGCGGGCAGGCGACGCGCGCGAGCGACAATCGGCTGAATGCCGCGCTGAGCGGCAGCGGGAGCTGGAACTGGATCAACCCGCGCGCCGGCCTGCTCTGGCAGGCGACGCCCACGGTGCAGGCCTATGGCAACGTCACCTGGTCGACCGAGCCGCCGACGCTCTCAGACCTGGTGTCCCTGGTGCCGCTCGGCGGATTCAGCCTACTCAAGGCGCAGCGGGCCACGACGCTGGAGGTCGGCACGCGCGGCACGGTGGGGCGCTTCGGCTTCGAGGTGGCGGCCTATCGCAGCTGGATCGACAAGGAGATCCAGCTTTTCGTCGGGCAGACCTCCGGCACCAGCTTCGCGCGGAATGCGGACAGTACCATCCACCAGGGGATCGAGCTGGCCGGAACGGCGGTCGCCGGGCGCAGCCTGATCTCCGAGGGCGACAGCGTCACCTTGCGCGGCGCCTATACCTTCAGCGACTTCCGCTTCGACGGCGATGCGACCTATGGCGGCAACCAGCTCCCCGGAGCGCCGCGCCACGTGCTGCGGGCCGAGGCGCGATACCGTCATCCCGCCGGCTTCTGGATCGCGCCGAATGTTGACTACGTGCCGGAGGGCTTCTTCGTGGACAACGCCAACACCACCCGCACCGACAGCTACACGCTGATCGGCCTGCGGGCTGGCGCCGATTTCCTGGACGGGCGCCTCGGC
Organism: Rubritepida sp.; assembly: GCA_028291455.1. GTDB lineage: Bacteria > Pseudomonadota > Alphaproteobacteria > Acetobacterales > Acetobacteraceae > Roseococcus. Next base: position 3,398 of record JAQGHY010000330.1, read on the forward strand.
GTCTTTTTGGAGGGACGCAATCTGGCCGATCGGCGTTATATCGGCTCCGCCTCGGTCGCCCCTGTGGCGGCGCCGAATGCGGCGCTGTTCGAACCTGGTTTCGGCCGCTCCGCCTATGCCGGCGCGCGCTTCCGCTTCTGAAGGGATTATCCGCATGAAAAAGCTTCTTGCTCTTCTTCTCGTCGCGGCCAGCCCGGCGGCGGCACATGTCGTGCTCGATGTGGCGGAGGCGCCGGCGGGCAGCTATTCCCGCATCGCCTTCAGGGTCGGCCACGGCTGCGCCGGTGCTGCGACCACCGCCATCGAGGTCACGCTGCCCGAGGGCGTCACCATGGCGCGGCCCATGCCCAAGACAGGCTGGGAGATCGCCATCGAGATGCGGGCCATCGCGCGCCCCGTTCCCGGCGCGCATGGGCTGGTGCGTGAGGCGGCTGGCTCGATCGCCTGGCGCGGCGGGCCGCTGCCGGATGCGCAATACGACGAGTTCGTGATGCTCATTGGCACGCCGGACCGCGCGGGCGAAACCCTCGTCTTCCCGGTGATGCAGCGCTGCGAAGGCGGCGCGACCGCCGGCTGGACGGAGGTGGCGGACGCCGCCCATCCGCGCCCGCGCAATCCGGCGCCGACGCTTCGGCTGGGGGCACGCTGATGCGCAAGCTTCTCATCATGGCGCTACTGCTCGCCACGCCCGCCGCGGCTTGCGACCCTGAGGAAATGGACCGCGCGCTAAGCGAGATCTGCACCGCCGCCGCGACTGTCGCGCAGGAGGCCGTCGAGGCCGCCCAGCCGCTCGCCCAATCCGGGGAACGCACGGCCATGCAGGCGCAACTCGATCGCGTGCGGACGCTTTGCATCGATGGCGACCCCGCCGTTGCGGCGAGCGAGGCCGCGCGGCTGGCACGCTTCGCCGGTCGTATCGAGGCGCGGGCCGATACGCCGCGCCCTGCCAGCTTCTGAACATAAGAAGGAAGAACGACCATGATCGCACGCCGTCTTTTCGCCCTCGCCATCCTCGCAATGCCGGCCGTCGCCCTGGCTCAGCCCGCATCCATCACGGTGGAGAACCCCTGGACCCGAGCGGCGGGGCAGGGAATGCAGGGCGGCGGCTTCCTCACTATCCGCAACACCGGCACCGCCGAGGACCGGCTGGTCTCCGCCAGCTCCCCGATCGCCGCGCGGGTGGAGCTGCACACCAGCCTGCGCGACGGCGACGTTATGCGCATGCGACCGGTCGAGAATGTCCCGGTGCCAGCGAATGGCAGCGTCTCGCTCGCGCCGGGCGGGCTGCACATGATGATGATCGGCCTGACCCGCCCGATGAACGTGGGCGAGACCGTGCCCGTCACGCTGCACTTCGAGCGTGCGGGCGAGGTGACGGTGAACATGGCGGTGCAGGCGGCGGGCGCCCGGATGCCGATGCGCCACTGACGCTTCCCTCCGGCTAGGGCTAGGCTGAGGAAAGACAGGCTTGCCTTTCGCCCGCCGGTTTTTCACGTATCCTGCCGGCGACAAGAGGGAGAACGACCATGGATGGCATCCACGCCGAGGCGACCACGCCACTGCTCACCATCGAGGGCGCGCGCGCGACCATTCGGCTGAACCGGCCGCGTGTGCACAACCGCATCGAGCCGGCCGACCTTGCGATGCTCGCGCAACATTTCGCGGCGATCGAGGCTGATCCCGAGATCCGGGTCATGGTGCTGACGGGGACGGGGAAGTCGTTTTCCTCCGGCTACCATCTTGGCGACCTCGCCGACCGCCCCGGCGCTGGGGAGTCGCCGCGCGAGGAGGGGCCGACCTTCGAGACGGTGGCAAACCTGCTGGAAAACCTGCGTGTGCCTACGATCTGCCGGCTCAATGGCGGCGTCTATGGCGGTTCGACCGACCTCGCGCTGTGCTGCGATTTCCGGATCGGCATCGAGACGGGTGAGATGTTCATGCCCGCGGCGCGGCTGGGCGTTCATTATTATCCGTCGGGCCTTTACCGCTATTCCAGCCGGCTCGGGCTGAATGCGGCGAAGAAGCTGTTCCTGACCGCAGAGAAGATCATGGCGCCGGAGATGCTGGCCATCGGCTATCTGACGGAGATGGTGCCGGTCGATCAGCTCGATGCGCGGGTGAATGCGCTGGCGGACCGGTTGGCGGTGATGGCGCCTTTGGCGATACAGGGCGTCAAGCGCAGCCTGAACGAGATCTCGAGGCAGGAGCTCGACGTGCAGGCCAATCTGGACCGTGCCAAGGTCTGCGGCGCGAGCGAGGATCTCCAAGAGGGCCTGGCGGCGTTCCGCGAAAAGCGCACCCCGGTATTCAAGGGCCGGTAAGGAAGCTCGAGGAACCCTCCTTCGCAAAGCCAGGGCGCGGCGACTAGGGCGGACGGAGGCCGCAGTTCTGCATCTCCAGAATACGGCGGCGCGGCTGAAATGGCTGAGCCGTCTTTCCGCGTTCGCACCAATCACGGATGTCGTGAAGGCACGCGATATCTCTCGAGACGCTCGTCAGACGCCCTGCCAATTCTGAGGCGACCAAGGGTGAGCGGGGAGTGCGTTCACCACCCATCCACGGCGTGAACGGAAGTGATGGCTACAGCCAAACCGCAGGTGGAAGCCGGCCTTCCGCCATCGGTTGTCCTGTCAGCCGTCGGATCCGGGCGCCATTGCTTTGCGGGTTTCCCGGCCACGCTCCAGCGAAGCTGCCTTGCGCCGCTCTGGCCGCAACTCCTCGATCGTCGGCTGCCACCAGCCACGCGCGAAGTCCGAAGGGCCGGGTGGCGTCCGCGCCGGCCAAGCCTGCACCAGCTCGGCATGGGTCGGCCGACGCCAAGCCGACCAGATCAGCTCAGCGGTTCCCGCGACGATCTTCGGATAGAAGCGGGCGGCGATCGTAGGCTCGACAAGCTCGCCGGTGGTCGTCGTGAACATCACGCATCCAACGTGGGTCATCACTACGCGGTCGAGCGGCGGCAAGGCATCCTCTGGCACCGGATACCGCCTTCGGCGAAGCTCGGCGGCTTCTGATTGCCTGACTGAATGCACAGGCGAACCGGCACGGCTCTCTTTGCGTTTCTGCCGCTCTTCGGGCTCGGCCAGGCGTGCGGAGCTCTCAATGGCAGTCCAGCGCCTGCGTAGCTCCTCGAACGACCGGAACGGCACGCGCCATACCCTGAGGGCGGGATCCCAGCGCGCCCACGGCACCTCCCGCAACTCACCGACGACGGTCCGGGAATATGGCGTCCGCACCACGAAGCCGTCGTCGACATCCAGGTAGGGGCTCACGATCGGCTCGAATTCGAAGGCATCACGGCCGCGCTGGTCCGCGAAGGCCAGCACGCCGGACCATTCGCGCCCCGACCAGGCAGTAAGGCGTTGCTCCGCCCGCTTTCCCGGCACGAACCAGGCACCCAGATCTTCACGCCAGCGTGCCCGCGTGAATGCCTCGCGAAAGCGTTCGACGGTCGCACGGTCATAGGGAAAGGCAGCCGTCGCCCCCGGCGAGCCATCTTCGGTCTCACGCGGCTTCACGGTAATCTTGACCACGTCGTCGGCCACGAGCCGCCTCCTTCGTGCCTGCCTCTAACCTTTCTGGATTTTCTTCGCATTCGCCCGAACGCAACGGCGGGCGGGAGCCATGGCTGCCTTAAAGACCGTTTCCGGCTTGGCGCCTCGCAGGGCGGCTGCGCTGGCCTGGATGGCGCCTTCGGCAAATGCCTTTCGTTTTTCAGCGCCCAGGGTAGCCAACCGAGCGGCCGAAGTCGTCGGATTGGCCCAAAGCTGGGCACTATGCATGGCAAAGACCCACCCGGCTTCAGCTAGCCAGGCATAGGCGGGAAAAGGATGAGATGTCTTTTTGCGAGCCATGTTCTGGAGATAGGCACGGCCCGCCCTCAAAACGAGAGCACCGGCCCTGGACCATGCACGGGGCATGGAGGAGAGGGCCAGCGCGCTCATACGGCTTCGCCTACCCCCCAGCCCTGCCCACCCTCGCCAGCCAACATCGAGGCGACGCGCGTGGCCAGGAGATCGAGGGAGAAGGGCTTGGCGATGGCTGCCATGCCGGACGGCAGCCCATCATCGAGGGCACCGCCCGCGTAACCCGTGATGAAGAGCACCGGCAGCGTCGGACGCCGCTCGCGCGCGGCGTCGGCGAGCTGGCGGCCGTTGAGGCCCGGCAGTCCAACGTCGGTGACGAGCAGGTCCACGCGCGTCGTCCCAGCCAGGATCGCAAGGCCGGACGGGCCGTCCTCCGCCTCCAGCACGGTGAGGCCGAGCTCGCGAAGCGCCTCGGCTGCGAGCGCGCGCACCGCGGGCTCGTCCTCCACGAGGAGGACGGTCCGGCCCTCGGCGGAAGCGATGGTCGCCGGCGCCGGCAATGCATCGGGCGCGGCCCGTTCCATCCCTTCGCCCGCATCGCGGGGCAGGAGGAGGCGGACGGTGGTGCCCTCGCCCTGCACGCTCTCGATCCGGACGAGCCCGCCTGACTGCTGCACGAAGCCATAGATCTGGGAGAGGCCGAGGCCGGTGCCCTTGCCGATCGGCTTCGTCGTGTAGAACGGCTCGAAGACACGGGCGATCACGTCCGGCGGCATGCCCGTGCCGGTGTCCGAGACGGAGACGAGGACGTGGTCGCCGGGCGCCACCGCCTCGGCCGCGCGGAAGTCGGCAGCGGTGAGCCGCACCTCGCCCGTCGCGAAGGTCAGGGTGCCCCCGTCGGGCATGGCGTCGCGGGCGTTGATCGCGAGGTTCAGCAAAGCGCTCTCCAGCCCGGCCGGATCGAGGCGAACTGCCCAGGCACCGTCGCCGAGGCGGGTGCGGACCTGGATCGCGGGCCCGACGGTGTGGCGGACGAGGTCGGTCATGCCCGCGACGAGGGTGCCGGCGTTGATCACGGCCACGTCGAGCCGGTCGCGGCGGGCGAAGGCGAGGAGGCGGTGGGTCAGTGAGGCGGCGCGGTCCACGCCCTCCTGCGCCGCACGGAACAGGCGGGGCAGGTCGGCCAGCCGGCCCGCCGCGATCCGGCGCTCCATCATCTGCAGCGCGCCGCCTATGCCCTGGAGCATGTTGTTCACGTCGTGCGCGAGGCCGCCCGTGAGCTGGCCGATGGCCTCCATCTTCTGCGCCTGGCGGAGCGCTTCCTCCGACCGGGCAAGGGCTT
>JAQGHY010000340.1 GCA_028291455.1 Rubritepida sp.
CTGCGCCCGCTGCTGCCGGAGAAGGACAAGTTCCCCTACACCCTCCGCGTGGTCTCCGAGATCACCGAGAGCAACGGCTCCTCCTCGATGGCGACCGTCTGCGGCAGCTCGCTGGCGCTGATGGATGCCGGGACGCCGCTGAAGCGCCCCTGCGCCGGCATCGCCATGGGCCTGATCAAGGAGGATCGCGGCTTCGCGGTGCTCTCCGACATCCTGGGCGACGAGGATCACCTCGGCGACATGGACTTCAAGGTGGCTGGGACGGAGACGGGCATCACCGCGCTCCAGATGGACATCAAGATCACGTCCATCACCTTCGACATCATGAAGACGGCGCTGGAGCAGGCCAAGGATGGCCGTTTCCACATCCTCGGCGAGATGGCGAAGGCCATCACCGGCGCTCGCGGCGAGATGGCGGCCACCGCGCCGCGCATCACCGTGATCCAGGTGCCGAAGGACAAGATCCGCGAAGTGATCGGCACGGGCGGCAAGGTGATCCGCGAGATCGTCGAGCAGACCGGCACGAAGATCGACATCGAGGACGACGGCACCATCAAGATCGCCTCCACCAATCCGGAAGCGACCCAGGCTGCCATCGACCGCATCCGCGGCATCACGGCCGAGGCCGAGATCGGCGCCATCTATAACGGCAAGGTGGTGAAGACCGCCGAGTTCGGCGCTTTCGTGAACTTCCTCGGCGCCAAGGACGGCCTCGTGCATATCAGCGAGCTGGCCAATGAGCGCGTGAACCGCACCACCGACATCGTCAAGGACGGCGATCCGGTGAAGGTCAAGGTTATCGGCTTCGATGACCGCGGCAAGGTGAAGCTGTCGATGCGCGTGGTCGACCAGACCACGGGCGCCGACATCACCGAGTCCGTCGGCGAGCGCCGTCCGCGCGCCGAAGGCGAGGCCGGTGGCGAGGAGCGTCCGCGCCGCGAAGGCCGCAGCGACCGTGCACCGCGCCGGACCTACAACGATTGATCCGGCCGGCCGGGTATTTCAGCCTGGCCGAAGATACCCATATCTAACTCGCCCGGTGCTGCTCGCGCCGGGCGAACCATGTTAATGTCACATCCCGAAATATGAGCGGCAGGAACGACGGGCAGTGAAGGCTATCAACAGCATCCGCATGGGCGGCGTGGACGTTCTTCCTCTCGTCGAGGGCGGGAAGGGCGTAGCCGTCAGCAATGGGCTGACCGCGGGCGCCTGGGCGGCCGCGGGCGGCGTGGGCACCTTCTCCGCCGTGAATGCCGACAGCTACGACAGCGACGGCCGCACCATCCGGCAGATCTACAACGGCCGGACGCGCCTCGAACGCCACGAGGAGTTGGTCGCCTATGGCATCGCGGGCGGCATCGCCCAGGCACGCGAGGCGCGCGAGGTCGGCGGCAAGGATGCCCGTATCCACGCCAATATCCTTTGGGAGATGGGCGGTGCGGAGCGCGTGATCCGCGGCGTGCTGGAAGGGGCCAAGGGCCTCGTGAACGGCATCACCTGCGGCGCCGGCATGCCCTACCGCCTGGCCGAGATCGCCAAGGACTTCGGCGTTCACTACTACCCCATCGTCAGCTCGGCCCGCGCTTTCAACGCCCTGTGGAAGCGCAGCTACTCCAAGGTCAGCGAGTGGCTGGGCGGCGTCGTCTACGAGGATCCCTGGCTTGCCGGCGGCCATAACGGCCTGTCCAACGGTGACGACCCGAAGAAGCCGGAAGCGCCCTATGCCCGCGTCGCCAAGCTGCGCGCGCAGATGCGCGCCTTCGGCCTGGACGAGACCCCGATCATCATGGCCGGCGGCGTCTGGTGGCTTGAGGAATGGCAGGACTGGATCGACAATCCTGAGCTCGGCCCCATCGCCTTCCAGTTCGGCACGCGCCCGCTGCTGACGAGGGAAAGCCCGATCAGCGATGCCTGGAAGAAGCGCCTGACCACGCTCGATCCCGGCGACGTGCTGCTTCAGCCGTTCTCGCCGACGGGCTTCTACTCCTCGGCCGTGCGCAACGAGTTCCTGCACGATCTCGAGGCACGCAGCGAACGTCAGGTCGCCTATAGCAGCGAGCCTTTGGGTGAGCACACGGCCGAGTTCGGCGTGGGCCCCCGCAAGCGCCTCGTCTGGCTGACGCCAGCCGACCGCGAACACGCCATCGGCTGGACCGCGCAGGGCTATACCGAGGTGATGCGCACGCCGGATTCGACCCTGATCTTCGTGACGCCTGAAAATTCGCGGGAAATCCTCAAGGATCAGACCGATTGCATGGGCTGCCTCAGCCACTGCCGCTTCAGCAATTGGGCGCAGAACGAGGCCGACCACAGCAACGGCAAGAAGGCCGATCCGCGCAGCTTTTGCATTCAGAAGACGCTACAGGACATCGCGCATGACGGCAGCCTGGAGAACAACCTGATGTTCGCCGGGCACAACGCGTATCGGTTCAGCTCGGATGCGTTTTATTCCAATGGCTTCGTGCCGACTGTGAAGCAGTTGGTCGAGCGGATCATGACGGGGCGGTAGCCGCCCGCTTATTTGTCGAACTGCCGTCCCAGGGTTCGTGCCGCGCGGCGCAGCGCTCCGGGCTCATGGCCGGAGAAGCCCAGCATCAATCCTTGGATCGGCGTTGCCGCCAGGAACATCGGGCTGACAGGGCGGGCGATGAGACCGGCCTGCTCCGCGATGGCCGAGACCTCCGTGTCTCGCCGTCCGGGCCTTAGCCTCGCCAGCAGCTTCATTCCCTGATCTGGTGCGTCGACTACTTCCAGCGCGGCACCGCACTCCTCGTTCAGCACTTCCACGAGCGTATCCCGGGCGATCCGATACCTTTGGCGCATCCGTCGCAGGTGCTGCGCGAAGTGGCCTCCCGCCAGGAAGTCGGTGACGACGCCCTCCTGCAGGACGGGCGGATGCCAGTCCGACAGCAGCCGCGCGGTCAGGATGGGCTCCAGCAATTCAGGCGGCAGCACGGCGTAACCCAGGCGCAAGCCCGGGAAGAGTACCTTGCTGAAGGTGCCGATGTAGATAACCCGCCCCCCCTCATCGACGCCCTGCAGTGAGGCAAGCGGACGTCCGGCGTAGCGGAACTCGCTGTCGTAATCGTCCTCGACCACCCAGGCGCCGGCGCGGCGCGCCCAGGCCAGCAGCTCCATCCGCCGGGACATGGAGAGCACGACGCCCAAAGGATATTGCGAAGAGGGCGTGACATAGGCCAGCCGGGCGGCGGGCGAGGCGGCGATGCCCTCGCTCACGACCAGGCCCTGCGCATCCACCGGAACGGGAATGATCCGAGCCTTGGCCGCCGCCATCGCGGCGCGGAGCGCGGGGTAGCAGGGGTCCTCGATCCAGACCGGATCGCCCGGCTCCACCAGCACCTTCAGCACCAGGTCGATCGCCTGCTGCGCGCCGGCCGTCACCACCACCTGCTCGGGCGTGCAACGGACCGCACGGGCCGCGCCGAGATAGGTCGCGATCGCCTCGCGAAGGGCCAGCGAGCCACGGGGGTCGCCGTATCCCAGCATGGCGGGATCGGGCGTTTGGAGGCGGCGCATCGTCAATTGCCGCCAGGTGCGCGCGGTTCGCTCGTCCCAGGAGGTGCGGCCGGTGTTGAAGGGCTGTGCGCCGGGTTGGACCATGTTCGGGAGAGTCGTGGCCGGCAGCGGCGCGGCTGGGCTCGGCGGATGCTCCAGCCCTCGCGGCAGATCGCGCGAGACATAGCTGCCGGCGCCCACTCGGCCTTCGATGAAGCCCTCGGCGAGGAGCTGTTCATAGGCAGCGACCACGGTGTTGCGCGCGATGCCGAGGCGGTGGGCCAATGCCCGCGTCGCCGGCAGACGCGCACCCGGCGGCAATACTCCGCCGAGCACCGCATGCCGCAATTCCAGATAGACCTGGCGCAGCAGGGGCGTGCCGCTGGTTCGCTCGATCCCGAGCAGCAGAAGGTCGGAAAGATCGGGCGGGACGCTCATGCGAGAAAGCTAGCTGGAAATGGACCATCCGAATATGGGTCAATTGGCTCTCACGCAGAACCATTGCGCATGTCAGTCTGGCGACATCCACACTCGTCAGGGTTCCCGCCATGTCCGAAACATTCCCCGTCACCGAGCGCAACAAGGTCCGCCGCCTGCATGAGCGCAGCCGCTACGATCACGAAAGCGTCTACGCGATCCTGGACGCGGCCATGCTGTGCCACATCTCCTACGTCATCGACGGCCAGCCCTACTGCACGCCGACGGCCTTCTGGCGTGAGGGCGACCACCTCTACTGGCACGGTTCCTCGGCCAGCCGGATGCTGCGCACCCAGCGGCCGGGCATCCCCGTCTGCGTGACGGTGACGCATCTCGACAGCCTGGTCTTGGCGCGTTGCGGCTTCAACCATTCGGTCGACTACCGCTCGGCCATGTGCTTCGGCAATGCGCATATCATCGAGGACCTCGACGAGAAGGCGAAGGCGCTCGACATCATGATCGACCGTTTCTACCCGGGCCGTAACGCTGAACTGCGCCCTAGCACCACGCAGGAGCTGAAGGCGACGATGGTGATCGGGATGGAGATCGAGAATGCCTCGGGCAAGATCCGCAGCAAGGGCATCGGCGACGAGGAGGAGGATTACGCGCTGCCAATCTTCGCCACGCGCTTTCCAGTGACGCAGGTGATCGGCGCCTCCGAGCCGTGCCCCCGCATGCCGGCGGGAGTGGCTTATCCGCCCGGTCTTGCGGGTTTCACCCCAGGCCGTAGGCTCGATGAGATCATGACCGAGAGTTACAAAACAACCTATGGCGAAGACTGATCTGGCTACCGCTTCGGCGGTCGAAATGGCGGCGATGGTGCGCGGAAAGCGTGTCTCGCCCGTAGAGATCGCCGAAGCGGTGCTGGCTCGGATCGCTGCGAAGGAACCGTCACTCAACGCCTTCGTGACACTGGATGCGGAGCGCGCAGTGGACGCCGCCCGTGCGGCCGAAGCCGCGGTGATGCGGGGCGACCCGCTGGGCCCGCTGCATGGCGTGCCCGTGACGATCAAGGACGTACAGGCCGTCGCGGGATTGCCGACGCGCCGTGGCTCCAAACTTTCGGACCCGACGCCGGCTACGATGGACGCGCCCCTGGTGGCGCGGCTGCGCGCGGCGGGTGCCATCATCCTCGGGAAGACCACCAGCACCGAACAGGGCTGGACCGCGGTGAGCGACAGCCCGCTGACCGGCAGCACGCACAACCCGTGGATGCATGGGCGCACGGCCGGCGGTTCCTCCTCTGGCGCGGCCGCGCTGTGCGGCGCGGGCTGCGGGCCGCTGCATGTCGGCACGGACGGCGCCGGGTCGATCCGGCTGCCGGCGCATTTCTGCGGCGTCGTGGGCTTCAAGCCGACCTATGGCCGCGTGCCCTATGCGCCGGTGCCGAACAATGGCGGCCTCTCCCATGCCGGGCCGATCACGCGCAGCGTCGAGGATGCGGCGCTGATGTTCTCCGTCCTGGCGGGGCCGCATCCAGCCGACCTCATCACGCTGCCCGACCGATTCGGGCCGGAGATCGCGCCTGGCGGACTCGTGGGCCTGCGGATCGCCTATAGCCCCGACCTCGGCCATGCGCGCGTGGATCCCGATGTGGCCGAGGCCGTCGCCGCCAGCGTCAAGCGGCTGGCTGAGGCCGGCGCGATCGTCGAGGAGGTGACGCCGCCCTGGGGCCCGGCCGGTCCCGATCTGGAACGCGCCATGTGGGGCGGCGGAATGCGCCCCTTCCTCGCGAAGGATGCCGCCAGCGAGGCGATGATGGATCCCGGCCTCGTCGCCTGCACCAATGCCTATCGGGACCTCACCTTCGACCAGTCGCATGCGGCGCAGGGCCGGCGCTTCGCCTATGCGGCGGCGGTGAATTCCTGGTTCGAGGAGGGCGGCTGGGACCTGCTGGTCACGCCGAGCGCCTCCGTCGCCGCTTTCCCGGTGGGCCGCCAGCTGCCGCCGCATTGGCCCCAGCATGAGTGGGACTGGCTGGTCTGGGCGGAATTCTCCTACCCCTTCAACCTCTCGCATGGTCCGGCGATCTCGGTGCCCTGCGGCTTCAGCCATGAGGGGTTGCCCGTCGGACTCCAGATCGCGGGGCCACGCCTCGCCGATGCGCTGGTGTTGCGTGCCGCCGCTGCGTTTCTGGCCGACCAGCCCTTCGAGATCGCGCCGGCGCGTTAGCGCTCGGTCTCGTGCCAGCGCCGCAGCAGCAGGTGGGAGATTAGCGAGAGTGCCAGGAAAATGACGATCCCCAGGCCGGAGACCAGCACCAGGGCCGCGAACATCCGCGGGATCTGGAGCTGGTAGCCGGCTTCCAGGATGCGTGACGCCAGCCCCGACGATGCGCCGCCCGTCCCCGCCACGAATTCCGCGACGATGGCGCCGATCAGAGCGAGCCCGCCGGAAATCCGCAAACCGGCCAGGAAATAGGGCAGGGCGCTCGGCAGTTGCAGGCGCCACAGCACCTGCCATCGGCTGGCGCGATAGAGGCGGAAGAGGTCGCGCAGGTTCGGATCCGTGCTGTTCAGCCCCGTCGTCGTGTTGGAGAGGATGGGGAAGAAGGCGACGATCCAGGCGCAGATCAGCAGCGCCAGGGGCAGGTTGTCGGCCCAGATGATGATGAGCGGCGCGATGGCGACGATCGGCGTGACCTGCAAGATGACCGCATAGGGGAACAGCGACATCTCGATCACGCGGGACTGGGCGAAGAGGATGGCCAGCACCAAGCCCAGAGTGGCCGCAACGAAGAGCGCGGCGAAGGTGATCTTCATGGTGACCAGGAGCGAGCCCGCGAGCGTGCCCCAGTCGGTCCACAGCGTCTGCGCGATCAGCAGCGGGCCGGGCAGGACGTAGGGCGGAATGGCGTTGGCGCGCACCGCCCATTCCCATCCCAGCAGCATCAGCGCGCCGAGCACGCCTGGCGCCAGCAGGCGCAGCGCGAGGTTCATGCCGCCATCGCCGAGGCCAGGGCCTGCGAGACGGCGCGGCAATGGGCCGCGTAGATCGCCGAGGTACGGAATTCGGCCGTCGCGCGATCCTCGGCCGGCACGTGCAGTTCGGTCGCGACGCGGCCGGGGCGCGGCGACATCACGACGATGCGCTCGGCCAGATAGACGCTCTCGAAGGTCGAATGGGTGACGAAGATCGCGGTGAAGCGCTCCTCGCGCCAGAGCTCCAGCAGGTCCGCGTTGAGGCGGAAACGGGTGATCTCGTCCAGCGCGGCGAAGGGCTCGTCCATCAGCAGGAGGCGCGGGCGGGTGACGAGCGCGCGGGCGATGGAAACGCGCATGCGCATGCCGCCTGAGAGCGCACGGGGATAGGCGTGTTCGAAGCCGGCCAGCTCTACGCGGGCGAGCCATTCGGCGGCGCGCGCCTCGGCCTCCGCCCGGCCCATGCCAGCGAGTTCCAGTGGTAGGGCCACGTTGCGCAGCGCGGTGGCCCAGGGCATCAGCGTCGGTTCCTGGAAAACGAAGCCGATCTCGGGCCGCGTGTCGCGGTTCCAGCCGATGGTTCCGGCGCTGGGTTCGAGCAGCCCGGCCACCATGCGCAGCAGCGTGGACTTGCCGCAGCCGGAGGGGCCGAGCAGGGCCAGGAAATCGCCCTCCCGCACCTGCAGGCTGACGTCCTCGACGGCGGAGACGCCGGAGGGAAAGCGCTTTGATACGCCGTTGAGGTTCAGGAGATTCAGCTCAGCCCCACCCGCTTGTTCACGAAGCGCAGGTAGTAGGCGCGCCTGAAATCCAGCCCGGCCGGATAGACGCCGGCATCGCGCATCGTATTGTAGAAGCGCTCCCATCGCGCATCGCTCATGGCGCCCACGCCCAGCGTCGTGGCATCGCCCGAGGCCACGATGCCGTTCTCGTTCATCACGCGGATGGCATAGGCGATGCGCTCCTCGGTCATCTCGGGGTTGTCGCGGATGATGAGGCGGTTGGCGGCGGCGATGTCCTGGCCGGCCATGAACTGCGTCCAGCCCTCGATGCTGGCATCGACGAAGCGCTGCACCACTTCGCCGCGCTCCTCCATCGTGCGGCGGGTGATGTCGATCGTCGTCTGGTAGTTCTCGTAGCCGGCATCGGCGATGAGGAAGACCCGCGGCTGCGCTCCGGCCTGCATTGCGGAGAGAGGTTCGGACGAGAGGAACCCCTGCTGGATCGCCATGCGGTCCACCAGCCAAGGCTGCATGTTGAAGGTGTAGGGGCGCACCTGGTCCTCGGTGAAACCGAAGCGCGTGCGGAGGAACGGCCAGTAGGTCACGCGCCCAGCCGACCCCACCAGAATCGGCTTGCCGCGCATATCCTCGAAGCGCTCGATGCCGTTGCCCGCATGGGTCATCAGCACCTGCGGATCCTTCTGCATCATCGCCGCAATGGTGAGTGCGGGGATGTTCTCGCGCACATAGGTCAGGGCTTGGAAGCCGTTGGACATCACCATGTCCACGCGGCCCGCGAGCATGAGCCGTACAGGATCTAGCTGCGGCCCGCCCTGCCGCAGGTCGCATTCGATCCCGTGGCGCCGATAGATGCCGGCCGCGACGGCCTGGTAGTAGCCGCCCTGCTCGGCCTGGGCGCGCCAATTGGTGTGGAAGGAGACACGGTCGAGGCTCTGCGCCACCGCCACGCGCGCGCCCGCGACGGCGGTAAGCGCGAGGCCACCCATCGCGCGGCGTTCGATCCTGTAGCGGGTGCGCATGGCCGTCTCCCTCTGCCGTTCCGATTATGGGATGCGCTGCCAAACTTGCGCCAGGGGGATCATCCCGGGACGGGGATCAGCCCGTATCGCTTCATGACCTCCGCCATTTGGGCCGGATCCGGCGTGCCTGCGGCGACCACGGCAGCCAGTTCTCGGAAATAGTTGGGTCCAAGCACGCCGGGCGTTAGGACGCAGAGGCAGCTCGCAGGTTCCTGAGTTGCGTTCCGGAAGCCATGGACAATGCCGCGCTTGATGAAGACAGACTGGCCAGCAGCCAGCTCGATATCCCGGCCGTCGACGCGGAACTCCGTCACGCCCGACAGCCCGTAGACGAGCTCGTCCCAACTCTCGTGATAGTGTGGAACCGGCATGCGGGCATTGGGCTGTACGATCATCTCGAAGGCGTCGAGACCGCCGCCGGTGCTCTCCTTCGTGTGCAGGAACCGCAGCTCGAGCCCGCCCAGGCGAATGGTTTCGGCGCCAGTCATCGCGCAGTTCCGCGCAGCATCCGGATGATGCCGGAGAAGTCCGTCCCCATGTCGCCGCCTTCCGCGAAGCTCTGATACAATGCCAACGCAGCCGCCCCCAGCGGCGTGGCCGCGCCGGCCGCCTCCGCCGCCTGTTGCGACAGGCCCAGATCCTTCAGCATGAGAGCGGTCGCGAAGCCTGGCTTGTAGTCGCGGTTGGCTGGGCTGCCCGGCACCGGCCCGGGCACCGGGCAATAGGTGGTGAGCGCCCAGCTCTGGCCGGAGGATTTGCTCGCCACCTCGAACAGCGCCTCATGGCTGAGGCCGAGCTTTTCTGCCAGCGTGAAGGCCTCGCTCGTGCCGATCATGCAGATGGCCAGCAGCATGTTGTTGCAGAGCTTGGCCGCCTGGCCCGCGCCGGCCTCGCCGCAATGGACGATGGTGCGGCCCATGGCTTCCAGGATGGGCTTGCCGGCCGCGAAGCTCGCGGCATCGCCGCCGACCATGAAGGTAAGGGTGCCGGCCTCGGCCCCCATGGTGCCGCCGGAGACCGGGGCATCCAGCATCGGGCGCCCGGCGGCGACGGCGCGCGCCGTATCCACGTCGATGGTGGAGCAGTCGATCAGCACCGCGCCGGGTTCGCAGGCCGCGGCCATGCCGCCGGCGCCGAGCCAGGCATCGCGGACATGCGCGCCGGCAGGCAGCATCGTGATGACGAACTCCGCCCCACGCGCGGCATCGGCGGCCGTCTGCGCGCGGCCGACGCCGGCTTCGGCCGCGGTATCCATGGCCGCGGCGCTGAGATCGTAGCCGCGCACCTCATGCCCGGATTTGGCGAGATTGCGCGCCATGGGCAGACCCATATTGCCGAGCCCGATGAAACCGATGCGTGCCATTTCGCGCTTTCCCCCAATTGTGCGGGAAGGCTATTCCAAGCCTCAGGCCGGAACCACCCCGGGGCGTCCGGCCTGGGTGACGAACTGGCCGCGATTCTCGCGCGGCGCGCCCGGCAGCTGCACGAAGGGGACGGCGCGGTAGATGGCCGCCAGCCGGTCCTCGCGGGCGATGTGCAGCGTGTAGCCGCGGCGGTTGTTGTGGAACTTCAGATGCGGGTTGAGTTCCATCAGCTCGCGCGCGGTGGATTGCGCCTCGCTGCCGTCGCCCTCGCTGGTAATGGAGGTTCCAACGAATTCCACCGCCACGGCCGGCCCGCCGGGCCGCGCCGCTATGTCGTTGGCCCAGGCGCGGTGCACGTCGCCGGTCAGCACGACGGCATCGCGCCGCCCGAGCATTTCCAGCAGCCGGGTCCGCGCCGCGGGATAGCCGTCCCAGCCGTCCATGCTGAGCGCTCCGCGCGGAAAGTGGCGCGGTGCGAAGAAGACCTGCTGCGCCAGCACCTGCCAGCGCGCCTCGCTGCCGGCGATGCCCTGCCGCAGCCAAGCCTCCTGCGTGGCGCCCAGCATCTGCGCGTCCGGCCGCGCCACGGCCTCGCAGGGTGCTACGGTGCCATTGCCGCAGGGCTGGTCGTCGCGGAAGCGGCGCGTGTCGAGCACATGCAGGTCCAGCATCTGGCCGAAGCGCAGGCGCCGATAGGCGGTGATGTCCACCCCGTGCGGCATGGCGGCGGCGCGCACCGGCATGTTCTCGTACCAGGCCTGAAAGGCCGCGGCAGCGCGCAGGGCGAAGACCTCGGGCGACACGCGGACGGGATGCCGCGCACTGCCGTCCTGCTGGCTGACCATGCCGGCCCAATTGTTCTCCACCTCATGGTCGTCATAGGTGCAGATGAAGGGATGCGCGCGATGCGCGGCGGCGAGATCCTGGTCGAGGTGGTACTGCGCGTAGCGGGCGCGATAATCCTCGAGCGTCTGCGCCTCGCCGCCATGGTGCGTGCGGGCGATCGGCCCCCAGCCGCGCTCGCCTGGCCGCCGCCCGGCCCCCTCGTAGATGTAGTCGCCGTAGTGGAAGACGAAGTCGATGTCGTCCTCCGTCGCGACATGATGCCAGGCGGTGAAGAAGCCGTGCTCGTAGTTCTGGCAGCCGGCATTGACGAAGCGGACCGGCGAATGGCTGCTCAAGGCTGGCGCGGTGCGGGTGCGCCCGATGGAGCTGGAATGGCGCGCCGTGCGGAAGCGGTAGAAATAGGTGCGCCCAGGAGCCAGCCCGCTCAGCTCGATATGGACCGAATGCGACGTCTGGGGCGTGGCATAGGAAATGCCGCGCTGGATCACGTCCGTCACGCGCGGGTCGGTCGCCACCTCCCAGATCACCTCGACGGCCGTGGCGGCCATGCCACCGCCCTCGGCGAGGGGATCGGGCGCGAGGCGCGTCCAGATCACCACTCCATCCGGCCAGGGGTCACCCGAAGCCACGCCCAGCGTGAACGGATCGCTCGGGAGCTGCGCCCGCGCCCGTACCGGCTGCAGTGCGGCCAGTGCCGAGAGGCCCATCGCGCCGCCCAGAAGCCCGCGCCGCGCCAGCTCGGCCACCGCGCGCGCCGCGCTATCCATGGGTCAGTGCCTCCCGCACGACGGAGCGGAATTCGCGCCGGTGCAGCTCCCGCAGCACCCAGAGCGAGGCGACGATGAGCGCGAAGGGATGGAGGATCCAGGCCAGTGCGGCGAGGCCGAAGTAGTAGGCGCGCAACCCCGTGTTGAAATGCCGGGCTGCTCGGTTGGCGACCTTGGCCGCTGCCTCCGCCTGGGGAATGAAGGCGTCGCCCTGGCCGAGGCCGCCCACCAGGATCGAGCAATAGTTGAACTGCCGCAGCGCCCAGGTGAGCTCGAAGAAGGCACGGATGAAGATGAAGACCATCAGCGCCACGCGAACCTCCCAGGCGATGTCGCTCGACGGCGGCGCGGCGAAGGGTAGGGCAGCCAGCACGCGATGGCCGAGATCGGGCGCGCTGAGCAGCGCCACCAGGCCGGCCAGGATGAAGATGGAATTGTTGGCGAGGAAGGAGGTGCTCGTCATCAGGTTGCCGATGATCGAGATGTCGCTGATGCGGTTTTCCCGCTTCAGCAGCGCCAGCATCCAGCGGCGGCGATGCTCGTCCATGGCCGTGATGACCGAGCGGGACTGGATGGACGGGATGCGGTCCACGACGCCCGAGTAGCCCGCCCAGCAGCCGAAAAAGACTGCCAGCGCCAGGATGTCGAGCGCTGACAGCACCATGGGATCAGCTCAGCCCGACGCCGGCCGGCTTCGCATCGCGAGCCGGCCGGTGGAGGGTGATCTGGTCGGGATGGCTCAAGCCATCGCCTTCTTCAGGTTCTCGTCCAGCGCCGCGAGGAAGGCCTGGGTCGAGAGGTAGGGCTGGTCCTTGCCGATGAGGATCGCGAGATCCTTGGTCATCTGGCCGCCTTCGACGGTCGAGATG
>JAQGHY010000126.1 GCA_028291455.1 Rubritepida sp.
GGGCGCGACGAAGCCTGGTGGCGGCGGGCGCTGCATGACGGCGTGATCGCCGACAGCGCGGCCTCGCCCGTCACGCCGCCGGAACCGCGCCTGCCGACCCTTCCGCCCCTGGACCCGGGCCTGACCCTGCTGCTGCGCCCCGATCCCGCCACCTGGGACGGCCGCTTCGCCAACAACGCCTGGCTGCAGGAGTGCCCCAAGCCGCTGACCCGGCAGGTTTGGGGCAATGCCGCGCAGATGGCGCCGGCGGAAGCCCGCGACCGCGGGTTGCGCGAGGGAGACGTGGTGCGGCTCTCGCTGGAGGGCCGCACCGTCGAGGCGCCCGTGCTGCTCCAGCGCGGCATGGCGCGCGGCGTGGTGATGCTGACGCTGGGCCACGGCCGCCGCAAGGCCGGCGCGATCGGCGACGGCATCGGCGTCGACGCGCATGCCATTCAGCCGGCCGCCTCGCCTTGGGGCGCAAGCGGCCTCGCCATCGAGAAGACGGGCCGCACCGGCAGGATCCTGCGCCAGCAGGCGGCGCATGCGATCGAGGGCGAGGAGGCCGAACTTTTCCCCAGCACACCACTCGCTGAGATCGAGCAGCGTGCCGCCACGCCGCCGCCGCCCCAGACGCCGCTGCCGAGCTTCTACCAGCCCCGTGAGAGTACCGGTTCCGCCTGGGCCATGGTGATCGACAGCACTCTCTGCATCGGGTGCAACGCCTGCGTCGTGGCCTGCCAGGCGGAGAACAACATCCCCGTCGTCGGGCCCGAGGAGGTGGCGGCGCGGCGCGACATGCACTGGCTGCGTATCGACACCTACGAGCTCGGACCCGAGGACGAGCCGCGCCCCGGCTTCCAGCCCGTGCCATGCATGCATTGCGAGATCGCGCCCTGCGAGCCCGTCTGCCCCGTTGGCGCCTCGGTGCATGATTCCGAGGGGCTGAACGTCCAAGTCTACAACCGCTGCGTCGGCACGCGCTTCTGCCAGTCCAACTGCCCCTACAAGGTCCGGCGCTTCAACTTCCGCGGTTACGCGGACGGGCAGGAATACGCGAACCTCGGCGCCGAGACGGTCGCCGCCCAGCACAATCCCGAGGTCACGGTCCGGGCGCGCGGCGTCATGGAAAAGTGCACCTACTGCGTGCAGCGCATCAGCGCCGCCCGCCGCGCTTCCGAGAAGGAGGGCCGTGAGATCGCCGAGGGCGAGGTGGTCACGGCCTGCCAGGCGGCCTGCCCCTCCCAGGCCATCGCCTTCGGCGACCTGCACAAGCCGGATTCCGCGGTCGCACGGCTGCGGCAGGAGCGGCAGCACCACGTCCTGCTCGGCCACCTGAACACGCGCCCGCGCACCACCTACCTCGCCGACATCCGCAACCCCAATCCCGAGGGCGAGGCATGAGTGCGGCGTCGGACGGCCTGCTGCCGGCGGATGCCACCTATGGCTCGCTGGTGGGCACGGTCGCCGACCCGCTGCTGCGGCGCCCCGCCGGCCGCTGGTACTGGGCCGCCTTCGCCGTGGCGTCGCTGGGTACCATGGTCATGTTCGGCGCGATCGGCTGGCTCTTCATCGAGGGCGTGGGGATCTGGGGCGTCAACACCAGCGTCGTCTGGGGCTTCGCCATCTCCAATTTCGTCTGGTGGCTCGGCATCGGCCATGCCGGGACCTTCATCTCGGCGGCGCTGCTGCTGACGCGGCAGCCCTGGCGTGCGGCGATCAACCGCTTCGCCGAGGTGATGACGCTCTTTGCCGGCTCCGTCGCCGGGCTCTTCCCGATCCTGCATCTCGGGCGGCCCTACCGCGCCTATTGGCTCTTCCCCTATCCCAACACGATGGACCTCTGGCCGCAGTGGCGCTCCGCCCTCGTCTGGGACTGCGCGGCCATCTCCACCTACCTCACCTTCTCGCTGCTCTTCTGGTGGATCGGGCTCATCCCCGACCTCGCCACGATCCGCGACCGCGCGCAGGGCCGCGCCGGCCAGCTGGTCTATGGCGCACTGGCGCTGGGCTGGCGCGGCTCGGCGCGGCACTGGCACCGGCACGACCTGCTGTATCGCACCATGGCCGCGATGGCGCTGCCGCTCGTCGTCTCCGTGCACAGCGTGGTGGGAATGGACTTCGCGGCGAGCCTGATGCCGGGCTGGCAGGAGACGATTTTCCCGCCCTATTTCGTCGCCGGCGCGCTCTTCTCGGGCTTCGGCATGGTGGTCGTGGTGGCGGCGGTGATGCGGCGCGGCCTGGGCCTGGAGGAGGTCGTCACCAACAAGCATTTCGAGGTGATGGGCAAGGTCGTGCTCGCCGGCTCCGTCACGCTGGCCATCGCCTATGCCACCGAGTGGTTCACCGCCTGGTATGGCGGCGATCCGGCCGAGCGCGGGCATGTCGTCTATCTCTTCACCGGGCCCTATGCGCCGGCCTACCTGCTGATGCTGGCCTGCAACCTCGCGGTGCCGCAGCTGCTGTGGTTCGGATCGGTGCGGCGGCGGATCGGCGCGGTGGTGGCGGTCTCGCTGATCCTGAACCTCGGGATGTGGCTGGAGCGCATTCTGATCATCGTGAACACGCTGTCGCATCCGCCGCTGCCGACCATGGCCTCCTTCTACTGGCCGACACGCTGGGACTGGATGCTGTTCGGCGGCACCATCGCCTTCTTCACGCTGCTTTTCCTGATCTTCGCGCGGCTGCTGCCGGCGGTCGCGATGTACGACCTCGGCAAGCTCCTGCACGAGCGGCGAAGCGGGCGATGACGGCGCCGCTGATCCTCGCGGAATTCCGCGACCCTGATACGCTGGTGCAGGCCGCCCGCCGCGCCCGCGAGGCCGGGCTCGGCCCGCTCGACGCGCACACGCCCTTCGCCGTGGAAGGGCTGGCCGAGGCGCTGGCGCTGGAGACGCCGCCGCTGCGGCGCGCGATGCTGGCCGCGGGCCTCGCCGGCGCGGCCTTCGCCTATCTGCTCTGCTGGTACAGCGGTGTGATCGACTTCCCGCTGAACTTCGGCGCGCGGCCGCTGCACGCCTGGCCGATCTTCCTGATCCTGGCCTTCGAGGGCGGCATCCTCTGCGCGACCCTGGCCGGCATCGCGGGCTTCTTCGTCACCACCGGCCTGCCGC
Source organism: Rubritepida sp. (assembly GCA_028291455.1). Classification (GTDB taxonomy): domain Bacteria; phylum Pseudomonadota; class Alphaproteobacteria; order Acetobacterales; family Acetobacteraceae; genus Roseococcus. Next base: position 3,093 of record JAQGHY010000126.1, read on the forward strand.
GGCTGCACCATCCGGTCTTCGACGGGCGCGGCTTCGACCGCGCGAGCCAGGACCGGTTCTTCCTCGCGGTCGCTGACCCCGCCGCTGATGTCGAGCGGCTCTCGGCGCTGCTGGACGGGCTCGGCCCGCTTTCCGTGCGCGAGGTCACGCCATGAGGCCCTGGGCGGCCCTCGCGGCGGCAACGCTGGCCCTGCTCGGTTGCCGGCAGGAGATGACGCGCCAGCGCCGGCTGAACACGTTTTCCGCCACGACGATCTGGCGCGACGGCACCACGGCCCGCCCGCTGCCGGAGGGCGTGGTGGCGCGCGGCGACCTCGCGCGCGACGCCATCGCAGCCACGCCGCCGCCGGTCGACGCCGCGCTGCTGGCCCGGGGGCAGGAACGCTACGCCATCACCTGCCTGCCGTGCCACGGCGCCGCCGGCGATGGTGACGGGATGATCGTCCGCCGCGGCTTCCCGCGCCCGCCGTCCTATCACAACGCCGAGTTGCTGGCGGCGCCGGCGCGGCATCTCTACGACGTCATCAGCCAGGGCCATGGCGTGATGTTCTCCTATGCCAGCCGCGTCGCGCCCTCCGACCGCTGGGCGATCACCGCCTATGTCCGCGCGTTGCAGCTCTCGCGGCACGCCACCCTGGCCGACGCCCCCGAAGCCGCGGAGCGCCTGCCATGAGCCCGCTGCCCTGGCTGCAGGATCGCTCTGGGACGGCGGCGCTGCTGGGCGGCGGGGCCGCCGCGGTGCTGCTGGCCTGGGGCTGCCTCGGCGCGGCCCGCGCGCCGCTTGCGGGATGGCTGGTGGGGCTGGTCTTCTGGCTCGGGATCGCGCTTGGGGCGCTCTCTCTGCTGGCGGTGCAGGCCATGACGGGCGGCCGCTGGGGCGCCACACTGAACCCGGCGCTGGGCCCCGCGGCGGCCGGGCTGCCGCTCTTCCTGCCGCTCGTGCTGCCGCTGCTGGCGGGGCTGGCGGTCCTCTATCCCTGGGCGAGCGACCCGGCCGTGTTGCCGGCCGCCGATGTCGCACGCTTCTATCTGAACGTGCCGGGCTTCGTGGCGCGCACGCTGCTGGCGATCCTGGGCTGGTCGGTGTTCGCCTGGCTGCTGTTGCGCCCGGGCGAGCGCCCGCGGCCGCTCGCCGGTGCGCTCGGGCTAGCCTTCCATCTCGTGGCGGTCACCTTGATCTCGGTGGACTGGATGCTTTCGCTGGAGCCGAGCTTCAGCTCCACCGCTTTCGGCGTCGCCACGCTGCTGATGCAGTTCGTGGCCGCGCTGGCCTGGGCCGCGACCCTGCGGCCGGAGGGGCAGGGGGAGGCGCCGGGCCGCGCCGGTGACCTCGCGACGCTGCTCTACGCGGCGGCCCTGGGCTCGCTCTACCTCGGCTTCGCGCAGTTCCTGGTCTCCTGGTACGGCAACCTGCCGGACAAGGCCGCCTGGTTCCTCAAGCGCGAGGCCCCCGAGTGGATCTGGCTGCAGGCGATTGCGCTGGGCCTCGCCGCCGCGCTGCCGCTCGGCGCCCTGCTGCTCGCGCGGGTGCGGCGCAGCCCGGCGGCGCTGGCGCGGCTGGGGCCCTGGATCCTGCTGGGGATCCTGGCCCACCAGGCCTGGATCGTGGCGCCGGCGGTGGGGCTGGCGGCGCTGCCGGCCGCGCTGCTCGGCGTGCTCGCGGTGGGCGGACTCTGGGTGGCGGGCGCCTATGGACCGATCGGGGCGCGGCTCATGCGACGGGAGGTGCCCCATGGATGAGGACCTCAACGAAATCCGCGAGCCCGGACATGTGCGGGTGGGCGCGGTGCTCGGCGTCGGGCTGGGCACGATCCTCTTCCTCGCCGCCACGCTGGGGCTGCTGCCGGTCTATATCCGGTGGATGGCCGTGCCGCCGAACGCCCCGCCGCAGCCGGAACGCTTTCCGCCGCCTCGGCTGGAGGCAGATCCCACGGCCGAGCTGCGCGCCCTCAGGGCAGAGCAGGCGGCGCAGCTGGAAGGCTATGCCTGGGTCGATCGCGAGCGCGGGCTTTTGCGCATCCCCGTCGCCCGCGCCATGGAAATCCTCGCCGCCCGGGGACAAGCCGCCTATGCGCCACTGGAGGCACCATCGCCATGACCCGGCTGCTTCTCCTGCTGGCCGCGCTTCTGGCCCTAGCACTCCCGGCACGCGCAGCGCTGACGCCGGCCGAGTTGGCCGAGGCGGAGCTGAACCCGCCGGCCGGCGCAGCCCTGCCGCTGGACCTGCCGCTGCGCGACGAGGCCGGCCGCGCCGTCACCCCCGCAGCGGTGCTGGTGGGCCGGCCGGCCGTGCTCCTGCTCGCCGACTTCACCTGCGAGACCCTGTGCGGCACGGCCATCGGCCTCGCCGCCAACGCCCTCGCCGGTACGGGCGCGGATGCGGTGCTCCTCGTCATCGGCCTCGACCCGCGGGATGGGCCGGCCGAGGCGGCGGCGATGAAATCCGCCTATCTGGCGCCCTATCCGGAGGTAGCGGCGCGGGCGAGCTTCCTGACCGGCGCCGCGCCTGTGCTGGCCCGGGCGCAGGCGGCGCTCGGCTACCACGCGCGCTTCGACGCGGAGGCCGACCGCTACGCGCACCCGCTGGCGGCCGTCGTGCTGACGCCGGCGGGCGATGTCTCGAGGACGATCTCTGGCATCGCCCTGGACGCGGAGACGCTGGGTCCGGCCCTGCGCGAAGCGGCCGAGGGCCGCACGGGCCTCGGCCTTCTGCAGGGGCTGCGGCTGTTCTGCTATGGGCTCGACCCCGCGCACGGGATCTACAATGCGATCGTGCGGCGCGGCCTGGCGGTCGGAACCGGCGCCGTGATCGTCCTCATGGCCATCGGCGTCCTGCTGATGCGGCGGAGGCGGCGCGCATGATCCGGCTATGGCCCGAGGCCGCCTCCGAGGTCGCGGTGGATGTGGACCGCAGCATCATGGCGCTCATCGGCATCTCCGGCGCCATCATGCTGCTCGTCTTCGGCCTCCTGCTGGGCTTTGCCATCCGCTACCGGCGTGG
>JAQGHY010000053.1 GCA_028291455.1 Rubritepida sp.
CGCGAATGATCTCGTTGGTGCACTCGAGAATGCGATGGACGCGCAGATCCCGGACGATCTTCTCGATGCCGTAGTCGGCGAGATAGCCGTAGCCGCCCAGCAGTTGCAGCGCCTCGTCGGCGACGCGGTGACACGTATCCGTCACGAAGCGCTTGGCCATGGCGCAGAACATGGTGGCGTCCGGCGCCTTCTCGTCGAGCTTGGAGCAGGCGCGCCAGAGGAAGCTGCGCGCGGCCTCCAGTTCCGTCGCCATGTCGGCGAGCCGGAACTGCGTCGCCTGGAACTCGGCCACCGCCTTGCCGAAGGCCTTGCGCGACTTCACGTAGTCCAGCGCGATATCCAGCGCCGCCTGCGCCCCGCCCAGCGAGCAGGCCGCGATGTTCAGCCGCCCGCCATCCAGCCCGGCCATGGCATAGCGGAAGCCCTGCCCCTCCTCGCCCAGCAGCGCCTCGGCCGGGACGCGGGCGGCCTCGAAGACGACCTGGCGCGTGGGCTGGGCGTTCCAGCCCATCTTGCGCTCGTTCGGGCCGAAGCTGAGGCCGGGCGCCTCCTTGGGGATCAGCAACGCGGAAACGCCGTCGGCACCCGGGCCGCCGGTGCGGACCATGGTCAAATACAGGTCAGACGCGCCGGCACCGCTGATGAACTGTTTTGCGCCGTCCAACACATAGCCCTCGTTGTCGCGCCGCGCCCGCGTGGACAGCGCCACTGCATCGCTGCCCGAGCCGGGTTCGGTCAGGGCGTAGGAGGCCACCTTCTCCATGGTCAGCAAATCGGGCAGCCATTGGGCGCGCTGGGCGTCGGTGCCCCAGCGATCGGTCATCCAGGCCACCATGTTATGGATGGAGAGGAAGGCGCTGACGGTCGGGCAGCCCGTCGCCAAAGCCTCGAAGACCACCGCCGCATCGAGCCGCGACAGCCCAGCACCGCCGCTCTCCTCGCGCACATAGAGCCCGGCCATCCCCAGTGCCGCCGCCTCGCGGAAGACGTCGAGGGGGAAATGCCGGTCCCGGTCCCAGGCGATGGCATTGGGCGCAATTCGCTCCCGTGCGAAATCGCGCGTTGTCTCGCGGAGGGCCTGGGTGTCGGGCGAAAGGTCGAACATGCCGATCGTCACTCCGCCGCCGCGCGCGCGCTGTCCAGCGCCAGCCAGCGGCTTCGGGTTGCGGCAATGTTGCGCGCCTTGATCGGCCCGAAGCCCTTGATCCCAGCCGCGGCCTCGGCCCATTCGCAGGCCTGGACGTGGTTCGCCGGATGCAGCGCCGCCAGCAGCCGCTCGATCCCCGCGCGGTATTCGCCGATCAGCGCCCGCTCCTCCCGACGCTCCCTGCTGTGGCCGAAGGGGTCGAGCACCGTCCCGCGCAGCACCTTGCCGCGCTGCAGCCCGCCCATGACCCGCAGCATCCACGGCCCGAAGACCATCTTGCGGATCCGCCCATCGCTCCCGGCACGCGCGAGCAGCGGCGGGGCTAGGTGCATGTTGATCCGTGTGGTGCCGGAAAAGCCGTCGCGGAGCTGCGCCTGCCATCCGGCATCGCTGTGCAGCCGCGCCACCTCGTACTCATCCTTATAGGCCATGAGCCGGTAGAGCTGCGCCGCAACGGCGGCCGTCAGCCGCGTCTGGCCCGGAACCGCCGCCTGCTCGGCCGCGCGCACCTGCCCGATAAAGGCCTCGTAGCGTGCTGCATAACGCGCGTTCTGGTAGCCGGTGAGGTCCGTTCCCCGCCGCGCGATCATCGCCTCCAGCGTTTCCGGCGTTTCCGGCGCGAGCGGCACGGCTTCGGCCGCGAGCCGCCCCGCCTCGAAGGCAGCGAGGTTCTTCGGCACCACCGCGCCGTTCAGCTCGATCGCCCGCCGCAGCGCCTCGCGCGACATCGGGATCAGCCCGCGCTGGAACGCCGCGCCCAGCAGATAGATATTCAGGAAAATAAGATCGCCATAGTCCCGCTCCACGGTCCGGGCGGCATCCAGGGTTACCACCTCCCGCGACGCCTCCCGCACGCTGGCCAGCATCGCCGCCGGATCGTCCCGCGTCTCGGGATCGAGCACGAAGCGCCCCGTCGGCGAGACCTCCGCACTCACCACCACGCGCGACCTGCCCGGCCCCAGCAGCGGCCGTGCCGTCCGGCCATGCGCGCCGACCAGGTCGGCCGCGATCATCGCATCCGCCTGGCCCTGCCCGATGCGCGGGCTCAGCACCGCCTCGCCAACGCGCCCGATGCGGAGCTGCGCATAGACGCCACCCCCCTTCTGCGCGAGGCCGAGCATATCCAGCGTCCGCACCGGCCGCCCTTCGAGATGCGCGGCCATGGCGAGGATGGCCGACATCGCCGTCACGCCCTGCCCGCCGACACCGGCCAGCACGATGTTCCAGGCATCGCCGGGCGCCGCTTCCGGCAGCACCGGCGCCGGCGCCTCCTGGGCCACCACCGGCGTGGCCGGCTTCACCGGCTCCGCACCCTCCAGCGTGACGAAGGAGGGGCAGAAGCCCTCCACACACGAAAAATCCTGGTTGCAGCCGGACTGGTCGATGCGCCGCTTGCGGCCCCAGGCGGTCTCGACCGGCTCCACCGCGATGCAGTTCGAGGCGCGCGAGCAATCGCCGCAATCCTCGCAGACCCTCGGATTGATCACCGCGCGCCGTTGCGCCTTGGGGGCCAGGTTCCGTTTGCGCTCCCGCCGCCGTTCCGTCGCGCATTGCTGGTCATAGATCAGCACGGTCACGCCGGGAATTTCGCGCAGCATGCGCTGCACCTCGTCCAGCTGGGCGCGCGCATGGAAGGTGACGCCGCGCGGGATCAGCGCATCGCCGCGATGGCGGTCCGGCTCGTCGCCGACGATCACCACGCGCTGCGCGCCTTCCGCCCAGGCCTGGGCGGCGATCCGCGGCACGGTGAACTCGCCGTCCAGCGGCTGTCCGCCGGTCATCGCGACGGCAGAATTCACCAGGATCTTGTAGGTGATGTTGACCTTGGCCGCGATCGCCGCGCGCAGCGCCAGCAGGCCCGAATGCGCGTAGGTGCCGTCGCCCATATTGGTGAAGACATGCGAGGTCTCGGTGAAGTGGCGCTGCCCCAGCCAGGCCGCGCCCTCGCCGCCCATATGGCTGAACAGGTCGCTCTCGCGATTCATGTCCTTGGCGAGGTAGTGGCAGCCGATGCCGGCCAGCGCGTGGCTGCCCTCGGGCACATGGGTCGAGGTGTTGTGCGGGCAGCCCGGGCAGAAGAAAGGCTGGCGCAGCGCCAGCGGCTCGGTGGCCGCCGCGGCGAGCGCGTCCAGCTCCGCGATGCGGGCGGCGAGGCGTTCGGTGCGCAGGCCTTCGGGCAGGGTCTTTGCCAGGCCGCGCAGGATCATGGCGGCATCGAGTTCCGAGAGGTCGCTCAGCACATCCTTGCCGTGCAGGCGGGGGCGGATCGGCTCTGCGAACAGCGCCTCGCGCAGCTGCATTTCGAGGAAGCTGCGGCGGTCCTCCACCACCAGGATCGCCTCCAGCCCCTTGGCAAAATCCCTGGCAGCATCGGCATCGAGCGGCCAGGCCAGCCCGACCTTCCAGATCCGCAGCCCGGCCATCCTTGCGAGCTCGGGCGTGATGCCGACATCGCTCATCGCCTGCTTGAGCGTGGACCAGGCCTTGCCCCGCACGGCGATGCCGAAGCGCGCATTCGGCGCCTCCTGCACGATGCGGTTGAAGCCGTTCGCCCGCGCGAAGGCCAGGGCCGCCGGCAGCTTGAAATGCCGCAGCCGCTCCTCGATCGGCAGCGCCGCATCCTTGAGGCGGATGTGCAGCCCGCCGGGCGGGATCACCACGCCCTGCGGCAGGACCGTCACGAAATCCGCGGGATCGACGGTCAGGCTCATCGTAGCGTCCATGGTCTCGGCGATGCACTTCATGCCGACCCAGAGCCCGCTGAACCGCGAGAGCGCGATGGCCTTAACGCCGTATTCCAGCACCTCGCCCACATCGGCCGGGTCGAGCATCGGCATTTCGAGGTCGGCGAAGGCGTATTCCGAGCCGCTCGTCACGGTCGAGGATTTGGAGGCGGGATCGTCGCCGGCCAGCGCCAGCACGCCGCCGTAAGCGGAAGTTCCGGCGCCGTTGGCGTGCCGCAGCACATCGCCGCTGCGGTCCACGCCCGGCCCCTTGCCGTACCAAATGGCGAAGACGCCTTGCTGCTTCGCGCCGGGATAGAGCCCCACCTGCTGCGAGCCCCAGCAGGCCGTCGCCGCCAGATCCTCGTTCAGCCCCGGTTCGAAGAAGATATTCGCCTCGTCCAGCCGCGCCTTCTGCTTAACCAGCTCCCGGTCGTAGCCGCCGAGCGGCGAGCCGCGATATCCCGTTATATAGCCGGCGGTGTTCAGCCCCTGCGCGTCGTCCAGCTCCCGCCGCAGCAGCGGCAGGCGGACCAGCGCCTGGGTTCCGGTGAGCAGGGTCTCGCGGCCGGCCGATTCCCAGCGCTCCTCGATCGAGATGTCGGGTCGGATGATGCTGTTCATGGGCGCCTCCAGTCGTAGCTATAACGCTGGAAGGTTGCGCCCATTCGCGCAAGAGTTCCTGCCGCATTCTGCTGTGCGCCGCCGAACAGACGAAAGGATCTTCTGCCATGGACGCGATCGACCGCCGGATCCTCCGCGCCCTGCATGGCGAGGCCCGCCTGACCAATGCCGAACTGGCTGAGCGCGTGGGCCTCTCGCCCTCCCCCTGCTGGTCGCGCGTCAGGCGGTTGGAGCAGGCCGGCGTGATCCGCGGCTACCGCGCGGAGCTGGACCAGTCGAAGCTCGGCCTGCCGGACACCGTCATCATCGAGGTCATGACCGAGAAGCACGACGAGGAGCAGCTGAACCGCTTCGAGGAGGCCATCGCCAATATGCCCGAGGTGATCGAGGCCTGGCTGGTCACCGGCGAGTACGACTACATCCTGAAGGCCGCGGTGAGCGGGACAGCCGGCTACGAGCGGTTGCTGCGCGAGAAGATCTACCGCCTGCCCGGGGTGCGCCATACCCGCACGGCCTTCGGCATCCGTTGCCTTAAGCAGGTCTTCACGCCCTTGCCGGCTTAACGCCTACCAGGGATTGGCGAAGGCCGCGCCGTCCGGGCGCTGATAGACGTAGCTGTCGGTCAAGGTAACGCCCCAAGCCACCGCTTCCATATATTGCGCGCGGGTGTAGCCACCGGAGTCGATGGCACTCGTGAAGGCGTCGACCGTCGCCACATCCGGCGCGAAACCCACGGCCCCCGCGAAGAACTGCGTGACGAAACCGCGAGTATCGAGCGCGCCCATATGCTGGGCATACCCCGGCAGCCCCATGATCCCGTTGGCGAGGGCGGACATGGTGGCCTGACCGGCGGCTACGGCGTTACCCCACCAACCGGTATCCGAACTCGGCGCATATCCCGCGCCCACGTTGATGAGGATCTCGGCCTGCTGGACATAGGCTTTGGCCACGAAGATGCCCTGGTCCGCGCGCGCTTCCGTCTGGCCCAGGTCTTTGCGGAAATCGATGAAATTCTGCACCACCGTTGCCCTGGTATAACCCGCGTCGAGATGCCCCGCGTGATAGGCAGTGCCGCCGGCGCTGATCGTGCCGCTCGTATTCAGGTAAAACCGCTCGACCAGATGGATGTTGTCCAGGCTGCCGTATTTCTGCTGGTACTCCGCACTGCCGAGCAGACCGTTGATGAAATCCGCCGGCGCAACCGAATTGTCGACCGTGCGGTCGGCCTGCCACATCTCGTAATTATGCGGTTCGCGTCCGAGCACCGTCTCGTAGGCGCTCCAGATCCAGGCAGCCTTGCTGTTCCCGCTGTAGTAAACCGTGCCGTCCAGCAGCTGCAGCACATCGGGCGCCTTGAAGACGAGGCTCTGGCCGTCGCGCATCGTGAGGGTTTCGTAAGCGCCCTGGTGACGCAGCGAAGCGATCTCGTAGCTCATGTGGTCCCCGGCCATGACCGTCGCGCTCTTCCAATAGAACCCATCGCTCCGCTCATGGGACTCGAAGATATCGACGCCGTGCACGCTGCTAGAGCCCGGCATGGTGATGGTGATGTCGAGCGTGAAGGCCGAGGAATGCGTCCCGTCGGAGACATCGATGACGACCGGCCGCGTCGGGCCGTCGTTGACGGACAGGGAAATGCCGCTGCGGAGCTTCAGGATATTGTCCACCACCTCGAACATCCACTGATCGTCTTCCCGGACCGTGTAGGTGAAGCCTGAACTCGTATCCGGATCGAGGACCGCGAGATTGCCGATCGCCGCGCCGGCCTTGCCCGCCTCGACGCTGCCGCCTGTCGCGAAGCCGAGGGACTGCGGCGCCGTGTCGTCGATGTTCAGGACGGTGACGGCATAGCTGCTCTGGCTGGTCTCGATCGTGCCGTCCATCATGAAGAAGCGGACGCTGAAGTCGAGCGTCGGCGATAGGTGGTTGCTGCTGAACCACTCGTAATCCGCCACGGAGATGGGCGTGATCGCGATCATGCCGGTGCTCTGATTGAGCGTGGCGTCGAAGAAGTTCGAGCCGAATCCGATCAGGTCCACAAAGCGGATATCGGCAGGGTTGCCCACCAGCCGCAGCTGCCCCATCCAGTCCCAAAGCGGCGTGTTTTCGTTGATCAGGCCCGGAATCGAACCCGTCAGTACAATGCTCATCCTGATTACCGCTCACCATTTTGGTGGCGGCAGTCTGACTCGGTAATCTCTAAGGAATTCTAAAGGCGGGGCTTACCAGCTCCGGCAGTTGAGCCTTACCGACTGCGCGAGATCCTTGCCCGAAAGCGGCGCCGCCCCCGCCGCGACATTCTCGTATCCCAGCGGGATGGCCAGGCTCTGCCGCCCCGGCATGGTGGCCAGCGCGCCGTCCTGGCGGTCCTGCGCCTCCGCGAAGCCGAAGCGCAGCCCATAGGCCTGGGAGCGCGGCTGCGGATTGTTCAGCTCCACGAAGTACGACACGCGCTTGCCTCCGTCACGGCCCTCGGCCTCGGTCGAGAAGAAGCGTTCGACCTGCAATTCGCCAGCCCCGCAGGCGCGATCCGCGCCCGGCATAGGCTCGGCCATGGCGAAGACGGCGGCCCCGGAAAGGGTGCCGAGGCAGGCTAGGATGACGACGACGGCGGACATGCGGTTGGACACGGCACCACTTCCTTATTCACGCCCCCAGGATGCCCTGGGCGCCTCCGGCCGATCCAGGCGATGCTTCCATCGCTGCGGATCGGTGCCGCCTATCGTGCGGCGCGGCAGGCTCTGCTAGATTTGTGCCATGCTTGCACTGACTATGGGGGAGCCCGCCGGGATCGGCGCCGAGATCGCCGCGAAGGCCTGGCACCTGCTGCGCGGGTCCGGCCCCGCCTTCCTGCTGATCGACGATGCGGACCGCATCTCCGGCGCCCCCGTGGCCCGCGTGACCTCGCCCGAGGAAGCGCGCGCCGCCTTCCCCCATGCCCTGCCCGTTCTGCACCGGCCGCTGCCCGTGCCGGCCATCCCGGGCCGGCCCAGTGGAGCCACCGCCGCCGCCGTCCTCGCCGCGATCGAGGAGGCCGTGGCGCTGGCGAAATCAGGCGCGGTGGACGGCATGGTCACCAACCCAATCCAGAAATCCGTGCTCACCGCCGCCGGGTTCCCCCATCCCGGCCACACCGAATTCCTCGGCGTCCTCGCAGGCACCGGCGTCCCGCCCGTGATGATGCTGGCCTGCCCGGAGCTGCGCGTCGTGCCGGTGACGGTGCACGAGCCCTTGGCCCGCGCCATCGCGCGGCTCACGTCCGAGCTCATCGTGGAGCATGCGCGCATCACCCATGCCGCGCTGATCCGCGACTTCGGCATCGCCGCCCCCCGCCTCGCCGTCGCCGGCCTGAACCCGCATGCGGGCGAGGCCGGGACGCTCGGCCTTGAGGACCAGGCGATCGTGGCCCCGGCGGTGAAAGCCCTGCAGGATCAAGGCATCGACGCGACCGGACCCTGGCCGCCGGACACCATGTTCACCGCCCATGCGCGCCCGACCTATGACGCCGCGATCTGCCTCTACCACGACCAGGCGCTCATCCCGATCAAGACGCTGGACATGGCGGGCGGTGTGAACGTGACGCTCGGCCTGTCCATCATCCGCACCAGCCCGGACCACGGCACCGCGCTGGACATCGCCGGAAAGGGCGTCGCGAACCCCGCCAGCCTCATTGCCGCGCTGCGCCTCGCGGCCCAGCTGGCCGAACATCGAAGGACACATAGCTGATGCGGCTTTCCGTCAATGTCGATCACGTCGCGACGCTGCGGAACGCCCGCGGCGGCAACTTTCCTTGTCCGGTCGAGGCCGCGCGGATCAGCATGGCCTCCGGCGCCGACGGCGTGACCATGCATCTGCGCGAGGACCGCCGCCACATCCGCGACCGCGACCTAGAGCGCGTCGCCGCCGAGGTCGAAACCCGGCTCAACTTCGAGATGGCGGCCACGGAGGAGATGGTCGCCCTCTGTGAGCGTCTGCGCCCGCCGGCCTGCTGCATCGTCCCCGAAAAGCGCGCCGAGCTCACCACGGAGGGCGGGCTGGATGCCATCAAGGCAGGCCCGTTCCTGGCCGAGGCGATCAAGCGGCTGGCCGGCCTGGGCATCGAGGTCTCGCTTTTTGTGGAGCCAAATGCATCGCAAATTGCGAGAACGGCCGAGCTGGGCGCCCAGGCCATCGAACTCCACACCGGCACCTACGCCGATGCGCCCGCCGAAGCCCGCCCTGCCCTTGCCGCGAAGCTGGCCGATGCAGCGGCGCTGGCGAAATCGCTGGGCCTCCTATGCCATGCCGGCCACGGCCTGACCTATGAGACCATCACCCCCATCGCCGCGATCCCGGAGATCAGCGAGGTCTCCATCGGCCATTTCCTCATCTCAACCTCGATCTTCGAGGGGCTGCCCACGGCAATCGCCCGGATGAAGGGCCTGATCGCCGCTGCGCGCCGCTGAACCGGATCTGGCCGCGCTCAGTTCCAGCCCGGATCGGCCCAGCTCGCCTCGGCATCCAGCGGATAGCTCGGCCGCGGCAGCCGCTTCCATTTGAAGTTCGTCAGCACCGGGCTGGTGAGCCCCGCGCTGTCCACCTCATGGATGCGCTCGGGCGGGAAAAACTCGTCGAAGCCCGCGCGGAAATGCCCGCGGCTCTTCACCACCACCACGCGCGCGGCCGCGATGTCGATGCCATGCATCTCCAGCGTGCGCGGCTCGTGGCACTGCCGGCGCAGGCTGACCACGACCACGCGCATTCCCGAACCGTCCAGCTCCAGCAGCGCCGTCGGCCCGAGGTCGAAGAGCCGCCCGGCCATCGTCCCGCGCCGCCCCTTGCCCTGGCCGTCGGTGATTTTCACCACCCGCCCGCCGCTCTCGAAGCGCTTGGAGAACTCGCTCTCCACCCGGTTGAACACGGCATGGAAATGCGCGCCCTCGCCCAGCGCCTGGGCCTCGGCCGCCAGCGCGGGATCGACGAAAAGCCCCAGCACCACGCCCTTCGCGCCCGCCTCATGCAGGGCCCGGAGCGTATAGGTCGTGCTGCCGCGCCCGCCGCCGCCGGGATTGTCGCCCGCATCCGAGTAGATGACCGGCTCCGCCTCGCCATTTCCCGCCGCGACGGCCAGCGCCGCCGCCTCCTCGATGCTCAGCAACCGCCGCGTATGGCGCCCACGCTCCGACCAGCCCCGCCGCGCCAGCTGCGCGCAAGCCCGCCGCGCCGCCGCCTGATCCTCGTCCCGCGCCGTGACGCAGATGGTGATCCCGCATTTCGGCAGGTCGCTGAAGGTGAAGCCGCCGGTCACGCTGGCGTTCAGGATCGCGGGATCGCTCGCCATGATCGCCTCGGCATCGCGGATCAGATCGGCATAGGGGCCCTCGGCCGTCAGCAGGGTGACCGAGGGCGGCGTGAGCGGCAGCCGGATGAATGCCTTGGCCGTCCGCAGTCCGGACAGCAGCTCGCGCAGCGCATCCGCCGCCTCGGCCGCACGGGCCGCCATGTCGACATGCGGGTTGGTGCGGTAGGCGATGAATGCGTCGCAGGCATCCACCAGCCGCTCGCTGACATTGCAATGCAGGTCGTGCGTCACGACGACGGGCACGCGCGGACCCACCACCTGCCGCACCATGGCGAGCAGCGTGCCGTCGCTATCCTCGTCGCCCGTCGCGCTGCTGGCGCCGTGGCTGGCGACATAGACGGCATCGAGCGGCAGCGCCGCCGCGAGCCCGCTGCGCATCTCGTCCAGGAAGTCGAGGAACAGCGCCTGGTCGATCGGCCCGCCCGGCGGCGCGGCGACGACCAGCACCGGACACGGCGTCCAGTCCCCCGTCGCATCCATGCGCCGGTAGAAGCCCGCGATCTCCGCCGGCATCGCCGAGGTCTCGCTGCGCGCAAGCCGGGTCATCTCCGCGCCGCGCACGATGCACTGCCGCGCGAAGTCCTCGAAGCGCGTGACCGGCGCGAAGGCGTTGGCTTCGAGATGCAGACCCAGCACCGCGACCCTTGGCGATTGTTTCACTCGATGACCCCCCGGATGGACGCGACGCCCCGAGTGGATAAGCTTCCCTCCATGGCGTCAATCGCGCGAGCCCTCCAACTGCCGGAACGCCCCGTCGCCACGACGAGGGCGAGGAGCCGTGCCGCGCCATGAAGCCCCTGATTCCCACGGGCCTGGACGTGCTGCTGCGCGGCGCCGGCGCCCCGCGCCAGGCCTTGCGCATCCCTGCCCCCGACATCTCGCGCTGGCGCGCCGGCAATGTGATCCCCGGCGTCTGGAGTTTCGATAGCGGCCTGCCCGGCCAGCACGTCTGCATCGTCGGCCTCACCCATGGCAACGAGATCGCCGGCGCGATCCTGCTCGACCGCTTCCTGCGCGAGAAGCTTCGCCCCATCCATGGGCGCCTCACCCTGATTCTCGCCAATCTCGACGCCTTCTCCCGCTTCGACCCCGACGACCCCACCGCCTCGCGCTTCCTCGAGGAGGATCTGAACCGCGTCTGGGACATCGCGCTGCTCGACGGCCCGCGCCGCTCCTGCGAGCTCCGCCGCGCCCGCGCCTTGCGTCCGGTCCTCGACACCGCAGATGTCATCCTAGACTTGCATTCGATGCTCTGGCCCTCCGATCCACTCTTCCTGGTGAGCGGCTCGCCGGCCTCGGTGGAGCTCGCGGCGGAGCTGGGCGTTCCACCGCTCGTCGTCGCCGACGAAGGGCACGCGACAGGCCGCCGCATCATCGACTACGGCCCCTTCTCCGACCCCGCGAGCGGGCGCCGCGCGATCCTTCTCGAAGCCGGCTGGCATTGGGAACCCGAGACCGTCGTGCGCATGGAGCAGGCCTCGCGCCGCCTGCTGGCCCGCACCGGCCTGGTGCCCGCCACGCCCTTCGCATCGCTGACGCCCCCGCGCGTCGCGCACGTGACCCGCACCGTGACGGCGCGCAGCGCCGACTTCACCTTCACCCAGCCCTGGCGGGGCGGCGTGGTCATCCCCCAACGCGGTACCTTGATCGCGACCGACGGCGACGAGGATATCCGCACGCCGCATGACGACTGCATGCTGGTGATGCCGAGCCTGCTCGCCCAGGCCGGTCAGACCGCCGTACGGATGGCAAGGATCTGACGCATGAAAATCACCAGCCTCACCACCTATATCGTGCCGCCCCGCTGGTGCTTCCTGAAGATCGAGACCGACGAGGGCATCACCGGCTGGGGCGAGCCCGTGGTTGAGGGCCGGGCCAACACCGTCGCCGCGCTGGTCGCGGAGCTGGCGGACTACCTGATCGGCAAGGACCCTTCGCTGATCGAGGACCACTGGACCGTAATGTATCGCGGCGGCTTTTATCGCGGCGGCGCGATCCACATGAGCGCGATCGCCGGCATCGACCAGGCGCTGTGGGACATCAAGGGCAAGGCGCTCGGCAAGCCCGTGCACCAGCTCCTCGGCGGCCAGCTGCGGGACAAGATACGGGTCTATTCCTGGATCGGCGGCGACCGCCCGCACGACACCGCGCGCGCCGCCCGCGAGGTCGCCGATCGCGGCTTCACCGCGATCAAGATGAACGGCACGGAGGAGCTGCAATTCATCGATACCCACGACAAGGTCGATGCCGTGCTGGTGCGCGTCCAGGCGATCCGCGAGGAGCTCGGCCCGGATTTCGGCATCGCCGTGGACTTTCACGGTCGCGTGCATCGCCCCATGGCCAAGGTGCTGGCGAAGGAGCTGGATCCCTTCAAGCTGATGTTCATCGAGGAGCCGGTGCTCAGCGAGAACGCCGAGGCGCTGAAGGAAATCGCCAACCAGACCTCGACGCCGATCGCGCTGGGCGAACGGCTCTATTCCCGCTGGGATTTCAAGAACATCCTGCACGCGGGGTACGTGGACATCATCCAGCCCGACCCTTCCCATGCCGGCGGCATCACCGAGGTCCGCAAGATTGCGGCGATGGCCGAGGCCTATGACGTCGCGCTGGCGCTGCACTGCCCGCTTGGGCCGATCGCGCTGGCGGCGAACCTCCAGCTGGACGCGGTCTGCTACAACGCCTTCATCCAGGAGCAGTCGCTCGGCATCCACTACAACAAGACCAACGACCTGCTGGACTATCTGAGCGACGCCTCGGTCTTCGACTACAAGGACGGCTTCGTCGCGATCCCGCAGGGGCCGGGGCTCGGCATCGAGATCAACGAGGAATTCGTGCGCAAAAAGGCCGCCGAGGGCCACCGCTGGCGCAACCCGGTCTGGCGCCACAAGGACGGCAGCTTTGCGGAGTGGTGAGGCTTTAGCGTGATCGCTGCAGGCTACCTTTAGCCGGAGGCGTGAATCACGCGACAAACATGCTCTATCCGGGCTCGCCTTGAATGGGCGTCGCGCCCATCTTCACTAGCATTTCCGTAATGGCCGCCGTCGCGGCTTCCACATCGGCGAGTGACACGCCCTTCGAGACCAGCGCCACGCCGCCGCCGGGGAAGCCGGTGCTACCGGCAGGGCCCGGCCGGTAGAAGGGGTAGCTGCCGACATCCAGATCCGGGTAGCGCTTCTGGATCGCCTCCAGCGGCTCCGCGATATTGCCCTCGAAGACGCCGATCGCATGCACCGCGCGCGACACCACCGGCACGCCGCCGGTCAGCGAGGGCGCCAGCGCGTCGAACATCGACTGCATGATGCGCGGCACCCCGGCCATCACATGCACGTTGCCCATGGAGAACCCCGGCGCCGATGTCATCGCGCAGCGGATCGGCACCGCACCCAGGGGCAGGGTGGCCATGCGCAGCCGCGCCGCGTTCATCTCCACCGGCGGATCGCGGCGGGCATAGTCGGCGGCCATGATGGCGCGGGTTTCCTCATGGACGGCCCAAGGCACGCCGAAGGCGGCGGCGATGCATTCGCTGGTGATGTCGTCATGCGTCGGGCCGATGCCCCCGGTGGTGAAGACGTGGTCGTGCTTGGCCCGCACCTCGTTCACCGTGGCGATGATCGTCTCCGGCACGTCGGGGATGACGCGCACCTCGCGCAGGGGAATGCCGAGCTCGCCGAGCCGTGTGGCGAGGAATTGCAGGTTGGCATCGCGCGTGCGTCCCGAAAGGACCTCGTTGCCGATGATGAGCAGGCAGGCGATCGGATTCGGCATCGGCATGTTCCTCAGAGGAAGTCGCGCAGCAGGGCCACCAGCGGAATATCGGCCGGCGGCATAGGGTAGTCCCGCAGCTTGTCCGGGCGCACCCAGGCGAGCTGCTGCCCTTCCGCCGGCATCACCCGCCCGTCCCATTTCCGGCAGATGTAGAGCGGCATGAGCAGGTGGAACTTCGCATAGCTGTGGCTCGCGAAGAAGAGTGGCGAGAGGCAGGCCTCCTGCGTCTCGATGGACAGCTCCTCGCGCAGTTCCCGGATCAGCGCGGCCTCCGGTGTTTCGCCGTCGTTCAGCTTGCCGCCGGGGAATTCCCACAGCCCGGCCAGGGACTTCCCCTCCGGCCGCTGCGCCAGCAGGACGCGCCCCTCATGGTCCACCAGCGCGCAGGCGACGACGAGCAGAATGGGCTTGGGCGGCGGCGGCACCGGCGGGGCGGCGGTCCGGCGGAACATCAGCACCGGCATGTTGCGATTGCGCGAGAGGAATTGCTGCACGCCCGGCCCGCTCTCGACGAAACCGAGATGCCGAAGCACCGCCTGCGAGGCCAGGTTGTCGGTCAGGGCGCTGGCCTCCACCTCGGCGATGCCGAGGCTTTCCTGCGCCCAATCCAACAGCGCCGCCCCGGCCTCGCGCGCCAGGCCCTGCCCCCAGAATTTCCGGCCGATCCAATAGCCGATCTCCGGCAGCGCCTTGCGCTTGAGGGTGAGGCCGATGCAGCCCACCAGCTTGCCGTCCTGCGTGATGGCGAGGTGGTAGGCGTCGCCGGAATCGATCTGCTGGCCCGCCGAGGCGATCCAATCCAGCGCCAAACCCTCCCGATAGGGGAAAGGTACGCGCGCGAGGTTTCCGGCAACGGAATAGTCGTTCACCAGCCGGGTGACGGCGGGCGCATCCTCCGGCTCCAGCCGGCGCAGCACCAGCCGCGCTGTTACGATCGGAAGCTTAGCTGCGGTAGCTGCCATTGATGTCGATATAGCCATGCGTGAGGTCACAGGTCCAAACGCGCGCCTTCCCGCGGCCGAGGCCGATATCCACGGTGATCTCGACCTCGCGGCCCTTCATATGCGCGACGACCGGCGCCTCGTCGTAATCGGGGATCACGCCGCCTTCGCGCGCCATCCAGGTGCCGCCGACAGCGATGGAGAGCTTGTCGCGGTCGGCGGGCTCGCCGGCCTTGCCGACGGCCATGACGATCCGGCCCCAATTGGCGTCCTCGCCGGCGATGGCGGTCTTCACCAGCGGCGAATTGGCGATGGACATGCCGATCCGGTAGGCCGACCGGGCGCTGACGGCACCAGTCACGTCGATGGTGATGAGCTTCTGTGCCCCCTCGCCGTCGCGGGCGACCATCAGGGCGAGTTCATGCAGCACTTCGTCCAGGGCGCGGGCGAAGTCCTTCAGGACCGGGCCGCCCTCGGCCGGGATGCGGGCGTGCTTCGCCTGGCCGGTGGCGAAGAGCAGCACCGTGTCCGATGTCGAGGTGTCGCTGTCCACGGTGACGCAGTTGAAGCTCTTGGCTGAACCTTTGCTCAGCAGCTTCTGCAGCGCGGCGGCCGGGATCTTGGCGTCGGTGGCGAGGAAGGAGAGCATCGTCGCCATATCCGGCGCGATCATCCCGCTGCCCTTGGCGATGCCGCAGAGGGTGACCGTCGTCTCCCCAATCTTAGCCGTCCGCGTGGCGCCCTTCGGAAACGTGTCCGTGGTCATGATGGCCTTGGCGGCCTGCTGCCAGGCATCGCCCTCGAGCTTGGCCACCACGCCCGGCAGCGCCGCCAGCAGCACGTCCGTCGGCAGCCGTTCGCCGATCACCCCGGTCGAGGCGATGAAGACCTCGCGCGGCTTGCAGCCGATGAGCTGGGCGGTCTCGGCGGCCGTCCGCTCGCAGGTTTCGCGGCCGGCGCGGCCGGTGAAGACGTTGCTGTTGCCGGCATTCACCACCAGCGCCCGCGCCTTGCCGGATTTCAGCGCGGCCCGGCACCAGTCCACCGGCGCACCCGGGCACTTGTTCTTGGTGAAGACGCCCGCGACGGTCGTGCCGGCGGCAAAGCGGAAGACGGTCATGTCCTCGCGCGCCTTGTAGCGGATGCCCGCCGCGATGCTGGCGCACTCCGCGCCAGGGATCGCCGGCATTTCCGGCAATGGCAGCGCCAGCGGCGAGACCGGTGATTCCTTGGCCATATACCCTCAGCCCTTCCAGTCCAGGAGTCGCAGAAACCCGAGGCTACCGCCGCGGGCGGGCAGCCGGCGCGGCGGGTGCCGGCGGCTCAGCCTGGATCGCCGGGGCCGGGGCAGCGGCGGGGGCAGGCGCCGGCGTATCCAGCCGCTCGATCCGGGCCGCGGCGCGGATGCGCTGGACGGCGGCCTGCACCTCCTCCTCGATCATGGTCTGGCGCAGCGTGTCCTTGCTGTCCTCGAAGCCAGGACCGCGCGAATTGCGGCGCTCCTCCACCTTGATGACGTGCCAGCCGAACTGCGTCCGCACCGGTGCCGGCGCCACCTGGCCGGGCTGCAGGGCGAAGGCGGCGGTGGCGAATTCGGGCACCATGTCGCCGCGGCGGAAGAAGCCGAGGTCGCCGCCGTTGCGGGCGGCGGGGTCGGTCGAGCGGCGGCGCGCCACCTCCTCGAAATTCGCTCCGCGCTGGATTTCGGTCAGAATGGCCCGCGCATCCGCCTCGTTCGGCACCAGAATGTGCCGGGCGTGGACCTCCTCCTCGGCCGGGCGGGCCGCCGCGTCGCGGTCGTAGCGGGCGCGCAGCGTCTCGTCGGTAACCCGGGGGAGCACCTCGCGGCGCAGCAGCGTGTCGCGCAGCTCGGCATCCTCGGCCAGCTTGAGGCGGCGGCGGACCTCCTCGTCGCGGTCGAGGCCGGCCCGGCGGGCGGCCATGACCATGGCGCGGTCGCTGATGGCGCGGTCGACCAGCTGCTCGAAGACCTGGGGCGGCAGCATGCTGCGGAGCAGGTGCGGCGGCACGGAGCGCAATTCGGCCGGCATGGCTTCGGCGGCGGCGGCGATCACCTCGTTGAGGCGGATCTCCTCGCCATCGACGCGGGCGAGGACGGGATTGGCCTCCTCGCTGGTCGGCGCGGCGGCGGCCGGGGGCGGGGCGACGGGGGTGGGATCGGTCACCTCCGGCGTCGCCGTTTGGGCCGAAGCCGCGGTGATGGCGGCGAGGAGCAGGAGGGCGGCGAGGGGGGTGCGGGTCATGTTGCGGAATCCATCACGGTCTGGCGGACAATGACTTATGCTCCCGCGCCCCACAACCCGCGCGGTTTTGACATGCTTGCGCACGTTGACCGGGGGGCATGCCGCGCCTACCTGTCACTCGCCCCATCCGCGCGCCGCGCGCGGCGCCCGGAGAGATTCCACAGCTCATGTTCGCCCGTCTTGCCCGTGCCATCTTCGGTTCCGCGAATCAACGCTCGCTGAAGCGCTTCGAGACACGAATCCCAGGAATTAACGCCTTCGAGCCCCAGCTCGAAGCGCTCTCGGACGAGGAGCTGCGCGGCAAGACGGCCGAATTCCGCGCCCGCCTCGCCGCGGGCACCGAGCTGGACGACCTGCTGGAGGAGGCCTTCGCCACCGTCCGCGAGGCCGCCAAGCGCGTCCTGAAGATGCGCCATTTCGACGTCCAGATGATCGGCGGCATGGTCCTGCATGACGGCAAGATCGCCGAAATGAAGACCGGCGAGGGCAAGACCCTGGTCGCCACCCTGCCCGTCTATCTCAATGCGCTGCCCGCCAAGGGCGTCCATGTGGTCACCGTGAACGACTACCTGGCCAGCCGCGACAGCGAGTGGATGGGCCAGGTCTACGGCTTCCTCGGCATGACCACGGGCGTGATCGTCCAGGGCATGACCGACGACCAGCGCCGCGCGGCCTATGCCTGCGACATCACCTACGGCACCAACAACGAGTACGGCTTCGACTATCTGCGCGACAACATGAAGTACCGGCTGGATGAGATGGTCCAGCGGCCCTTCAGCTATGCCATCGTCGACGAGGTCGACAGTATCCTGGTAGATGAGGCGCGCACCCCGCTCATCATCTCCGGCCCCACGGACGACACCTCGGACCTCTACCGCCGCGTCGATCATGTGATCGTGGATTTCGTGACCGACCCCGAGCGCTTCGACAAGGACGAGAAGCAGCGCACCGTCTCCATGACGGAGAAGGGCGGCGAGGATATCGAGCGGCTGCTGGCCGAGGCCGGCGTGCTGACCGAGGGCAACCTCTACGACAGCCACAACGTCTCGGTCGTCCACCACGTCAACCAGTCGCTGCGGGCCCACACTCTGTTCAAGCGCGACGTGGAATACGTCGTTCGCAACGACAAGATCATCATCATCGATGAGTTCACCGGCCGCATGATGGAAGGCCGCCGCTATTCGGACGGGCTGCACCAGGCGCTGGAGGCCAAGGAAGACGTAACCGTCCAGCCCGAGAACCAGACGCTGGCCAGCATCACCTTCCAGAACTACTTCCGGCTGTATCCCAAACTCTCGGGCATGACTGGTACCGCAGCCACCGAAGCGGATGAATTCGCCGAGATCTACAAGCTTGAAGTGGTGGAGATCCCCACCAACGTGCCGGTTTCGCGCCTGGACGAGGATGACGAGGTCTACCGCTCCGCCCCGGAGAAGTACGAGGCCGTCATCAAGCTCATCGGCGAGTGCCGGGACCGCAACCAGCCCTGCCTGGTCGGCACCACCAGCATCGAGAAGTCGGAGCTGATTTCCGCCCTGCTGAAGCAGCGCGGCGTGCCGCATCAGGTGCTGAACGCGCGCTATCACGAGCAGGAGGCTGGGATCGTCGCCCAGGCCGGGCGTCCCGGCTCCGTCACCATCGCCACCAACATGGCCGGCCGCGGCACGGACATCCAGCTCGGCGGCAATGCCGACATGCTGGCCCGCGCCGAGGTGCCTGAAGGCCATGGCGAGGACTACCAGATCGTCCTGACGCGCCATAAGTCCGAGGTCGAGGCGGCGCGCCCCATCGCCAAGGCCGCCGGCGGCCTCTTCGTCATCGGCACCGAGCGGCATGAGAGCCGGCGTATCGACAACCAGCTGCGTGGCCGTTCGGGCCGCCAGGGCGACCCCGGCGGCAGCCGCTTCTTCCTCTCGCTGGAAGACGACCTGATGCGCATCTTCGGGTCCGAGCGCATGGGCGGGATGCTGACCAAGCTCGGCCTCAAGGAAGGCGAGGCCATCATCCATCCCTGGATCAACAAGGCGCTGGAAAAGGCGCAGATGAAGGTCGAGGCGCGCAACTTCGACACGCGCAAGAACCTGCTCAAATACGACGACGTGATGAACGACCAGCGCCGGGAAGTGTATGCCCAGCGCCGCTCCTTCATGGAAGCCAACGACCTCGCCGAGACCATCCACGAAATGCGCCACGAGACCATCGGCGGCATGGTGGACAAGGCGATCCCCGAAAACGCCTATCCCGAGCAATGGGACCTCGCCGGCCTGGAGAAGCGCGCGCATGACGTGCTGGGCTTGGAGCTCCCCATCGTCGACTG
>JAQGHY010000105.1 GCA_028291455.1 Rubritepida sp.
AACCAACAACGCCGACCAAAGCATTCGCAGCTCTAATCACTAAACGCGCACAGTCATATCATTAGTCTCTGCACAACAGATTTGATTTTGAAACAACAAGGCCGGACTTTCGTCCGGCCAATCGAACCACTCGGTTTCCCGTGTGGCGGGCAGTCTTCTTACCGGGTCGCCCCGACTTCGTCAACCGACCCGCTCCGTGGTCCGCACCGTCTGGGTCACCCCGTCTGGTAGGGCGGCTTTTATGGGGGTGGCCGCCCCCTGTAAACCCCGGTTTCACTCTTCTGGCGCATGGCTGCCATGTCTTGTCATGAAACAGCTTCAACGGAAGGCTGAACCTCGAGCCCATCCGGGCCTGCGCTAACCGAAAGCGCATCTCCAGCCTTTACAGTGCCTTCGAGCAACATGCCGGCCAATCGATCCTGCAAATTGCGCTGGATCACCCGCTTCAGCGGCCGGGCGCCATAGATGGGGTCGTACCCCGCCTCCGCCAACCAGTTTCGAGCATCTCCGTTGAGGTCGAGCGTGATTTTTCGATCATCCAGAAGTGACCGCAGCCGCTCGAGCTGGATGTCCACGATCCGGCCCATATCCTCGCGGGCTAGCCGTCGGAACAGCACCACCTCGTCCAGCCGATTGAGGAATTCCGGCCGGAACCGCTCCCGAACAGCCCGCATCACCGCGGGACGCGCCAGTTCTACGTCGGCATCTTCCGGCAGTTCCGAGATAGCCTGGGATCCGAGATTGCTGGTCAAGACGATGATGCAGTTGCGGAAATCCACCGTCCGCCCCTGCCCGTCCGTCAGCCGGCCATCGTCCAGCACCTGGAGGAGAATGTTGAACACGTCCTCATGCGCCTTCTCGACCTCGTCGAAGAGGATCACCTGGTACGGCCGCCGGCGGATCGCCTCCGTCAGCGTGCCGCCCTCCTCATAGCCAACATAGCCGGGAGGAGCGCCGATCAGCCGAGCCACGGCGTGCTTCTCCATGAACTCGCTCATGTCGATGCGAGTCATCGCCCGGTCATCGTCAAACAGAAACGAAGCAACGGCCTTCACGAGTTCTGTCTTGCCGACGCCGGTCGGACCCAGAAACAGGAAGCTGCCGATAGGACGGTTGGGATCCTGCAACCCCGCCCGCGCCCGGCGCACCGCCTTGCTTACGGCCTCCAGCGCCTCCTCCTGCCCAACCACGCGGCGGCGCAACTCGTCCTCCATGCGGAGCAGCTTGGCACGCTCGCCCTCAAGCATTTTCTCGACGGGGATGCCGGTCCAGCGGCTCACGACGCCGGCGATGCCCTCCTCGGTCACGGCTTCGTTGACCAACCTGGCTCCGCCCTCGCCCGCCTCGGCAATCCGCTTTTCCAGCGCCGGGATGGTGCCGTAGCGTAGCTCCGCCGCCTTGTTCAGGTCGCCGCGACGCTCGGCGAGATCTTGCTCAGTCCGGGCTTGGTCCAGTTGCTCCTTGAGCTTCTGGCTCTCGACCACCTGGCCTTTCTCCGCCTCCCAGGTCGCCGTCATCGCCGCACTCCTCTCGCCCAGCTCGCCCAGCTCCACTTCGAGCTTGGCCAGCCGGTCCTTCGAAGCCGTGTCCTCCTCGCGCTTCAGCGCCTCCCTCTCGATCTTGAGCTGGAGCAGGCGCCGGTCGAGCTCGTCCAACTCCTCCGGCTTGCTGTCCACTTCCATGCGCAGCCGGCTTGCAGCCTCGTCCACAAGATCGATCGCCTTGTCGGGCAGGAAACGGTCGGTGATGTAGCGGTTGCTGAGCGTAGCGGCCGCCACCAGCGCGCCGTCCGTGATCCGGACGCCGTGATGCAGCTCGTACTTCTCGCGAATGCCGCGGAGGATGCTCACCGTGTCAGCCACGCTCGGCTCGCCGACCATGACCGGCTGGAAGCGCCGCGCCAGCGCCGCGTCTTTCTCGATGTGCTTCCTGTATTCGTCGAGCGTGGTTGCTCCGATACAGTGCAGTTCGCCACGGGCCAGCGCCGGCTTCAGTAGATTAGACGCATCCATGGCGCCATCCGCCTTGCCCGCGCCGATCAGCGTGTGCAACTCATCGATGAACAGGATGACCTGCCCGGCCGCGTCTTCAACTTCCTTCAGGACGCCCTTCAGCCGTTCCTCGAATTCGCCACGGTACTTGGCTCCGGCCACCATCGCGCCGAGATCGAGCGACATGACCCGCTTGTTCTTCAGCGCCTCCGGCACGTCACCCCGCGCGATACGCAAGGCGAGCCCCTCCACAATGGCGGTCTTGCCCACACCCGGCTCGCCGATCAGCACAGGATTGTTCTTGGTTCGCCGTGCCAGCACCTGGATCGCGCGGCGGATTTCCTCGTCGCGGCCGATGACTGGGTCCAGCTTGCCGTCCCGGGCCGCCTGGGTGATGTCGCGGGAGTACTTCTTCAGCGCATCGAAGCTCTCCTCCGCACTGGGCGCGTCCACCTTGCGGCCCTTGCGTAGCCGGGTGATCGCCTCTTCCAGCGCTTCGGGCGTCGCACGCCCGGCCTTCAGGGCCTGCTGCGCGGGACTGCTGGCGATGGCGAGCCCGAGCAGCATCCTGTCCTGCGCCACATAAGCGTCGCCGGCCTTGGTCGCGGCCTGCTGCGCCGCGTCCAGCGCGCGCACCAGTTCGGGCGTGAGCTGCGGCGCCTGGCCGGCCCCGCCGCCCTGAACGGCCGGGAGCTTACGCAGCTCGGCTTCCACAGCGCCGCGGACGGCATTGGTGTCGCCGCCGGCGGCCGCAATCAGGCCGGAAGCCGCGCCTTGCTCATCATCGAGCAAGGCTTTGAGCAGATGCTCGGGCGTCAGCCGCTGATGATATTCGCGGATTGCGATGGTCTGCGCGGCCTGGACGAATCCGCGGGCGCGCTCGGTAAATTTCTCAAGATCCATAGCGGTCTCTGTCCCTCCTTGAGGCGACGGGTGGAGACGGCCCCCGATCGGGCTGCGCGTCCTTACCGATATTGTGGTAACGCTTGAGCCAGGGTTTCAAGGGCAAACAGGGGGAAAGCCATGCGCGTCGAACACATCTATCGCTACCCGGTGAAGGGCCTGTCCGCCGAAGCGATGGAGGAGGTGGCGCTCAGACCCGGCGAATGCTTGCCGCATGACCGGATCTTCGCCCTCGCCCAGGGCGACTCCGCCTTCGATGCGGCCGCGCCCACTTGGATGCGGAAGACCAACTTTGCCTGCCTCTCGGCCAATGCCCGACTGGCGAAGCTGCACACCGCCTATGATCCCAAGACCGGGCAGCTCGCCATCCGTCCGCCGGATGGGCCGCCGCTGGTGGCCGATCTCCGCAGCGCCGCCGGCCGCGCGTTGGTCGAGGATTATATGACGGAGTTCATGGGCGAGGAGGCGAGGGGCCGTATGCGCTTCGTGGATGCGCCGGGCTACAACTTCACCGACATCCCGCAGAAATCCATCTCGATCATCTCGCTGGCGAGCCTCGCAGCGCTGGAGCGTGCGGCGGGCATGCGGCTGGATCCGCTACGGTTCCGCGCGAACATCTATGTGTCCGGTGGCCTCGAATGGGGGGATTTCGACTTGGTGGGCCAGGAAATCCAGCTGGGCGGAGCGCGCCTGAGGGTCTGGAAGCGCATCGTTCGCTGCCCTGCGACCGAGGTGAACCCGCAAACCGCCGAACGGGACGCGAAGCCGCCGCGGGTGCTGCACGAGCATTTCGGCCATGCCGACCTCGGCGTTCAGGCCGAGGTTCTGGAGACTGGCCGGGTGGCCGTGGGCGATGCCCTGGCCACCCTGACAACAACCTAGAGCGGGTCGGGCATCAGGTCTGCTTCTGCTCCGGCCGGCCGCCGCGCCCTTGGCCGGGCGGATCGTTCGGGTCGGAGTCGCTCGGTCCCGTAGGGGCGGGGCGGTTGCCACCGCGGCCGCGGCCAGGCGCATCGTTCGGATCAGAATCCGTCGGACCCTGGGGACGGGGCGGGGCCTTGCCGCCGGGAGGCGTGCCGCGCCCCTGGCCGGGCGGATCGTTCGGATCGGAATCGCTCGGTCCCTGGTTCGGCGCTTGGGGCCGCTGCGTGCCACGGCCCTGGCCCGGCGGGTCATTGGGGTCTGAATCGCTTTGGCCCGTGCCCGGCCGGTTGCCGCCACGGCCCTGCCCTGGCGGATCATTCGGGTCCGAATCGCTCTGGCCGGTGCCCGGACGCGGCGCGTTGCCCCCTCGGCCCTGCCCCGGCGGATCATTCGGATCCGAATCGCTTTGGCCGGTGCCCGGACGTGGCGCATTGCCCCCTCGGCCGTTGCCGGGGGGATCATTGGGATCGGCGTCGTTGAGCCCGGATTGCGGAGGGCGGGGGCCGGATTTGGCTCCCTGGGCCGAGGCATCGCCCGAGGCGGCGGCCCCACCCAGAGCTGCCAGATTCAAAATCAGCAGTCGTCGGCGGAGCCTCGGATCGAACGTCATGCAATTGCCTCCTCTATTGATGGGAACGCTAAATCGTTTCGCGCGTGATTGCCACGCCCGAGAAGCCCTCGGTGGAAAGTAACTCTCAAGGCGTCGGGATGTTCGTCTGGATCAGCCGGTGATGGCCTCCTGATCCGCCGCCACCAGGAACCCGGCGGCGCCGACCAGCCGCACCTGGCCCTGGAGCCGCAGGCAAGCGGCAAAGATCAGGCCCCGCGCCAGCAGCCCCTCGGCGCAGTCTGCCCCACGGCCCAGCGCCTCGGCCACCTGTTCGGATGGAAGGGTGTCCACGGCGACTGTCACGGGAAGGTCGAGCAGATCGCTGCCGGGGTCGAGGCTGCTGGCGGGCCGGCGTGCGACCGCCGGATGGTCCACATCCACGGCATTGGCGATGATGCTCGCCGCCGCATCGGCCTCGGCGGCGCGCGGGGCCAGGACGGTTACGGCATCGGCGATGCCCAGCGAAAAGCCGCGCCCGCGCCAGCCGGAGGTCGCGATGCCGCGCACCCCATCATCCCCCCGGATCACAGCCTGCCCGGCCGATCCTAGGCATTCCACGAGACCGACCCGCAACGAGCTCTCGGGGGAGAGATGAAGGGCGATGCCGCCGCCGTTGTTCACATGTGCGAGGGTGATGCCTGGCACGATGACGATGGCCGCCAGCACATGCTCCGCCACGGCCCCGGCCACGGCCACCATGGGCGTGATGAATTGTGCGCGGTGCGGCCAGGCGGCCTCGGCCATCCGGACTGCGACCGGGTGCCGCAGATCCGGCAGGCGGCCGAGGAGCGGGGCGCGCAGCAGGGGCAGCTCGAAGGTCAACCCCGCCAGCACGCCGTGCAGCGCACGCCAGGCGCACTCGCGCGCTTCCATCACCGCCAGGCGCAATCCCTCAAGGCCGATGATAAGGTCGATCGGGCCGTCCTGCAGATGCAGGCGGCCATCGGCCAGGAGTGCGCGGGTCGGGGGATTCCATCCGGTCATGTCGGCGCGGTTGGCCAGGAGCTTCCCGCCGGGCACACCGGGCTGGGCGCAGCGTCGCAGAGTGCGGCACCGAAATCGGCGTGCGGAGTGAGTTCGAGCGGCGCGGTCACAGCAGGTGTCGGCACACGGCCGAAGACCTTCACCGGGATGCGCAGGACATCCATCATGTTGATGCTTCCTCCTCCCATAGACGTAGCAGCGTCGCCCTGCGTCGTCACGCGATCACACCGGCGCAGCGCGAGCCGCCGGGGCTGAACCCAAGCAAGCCAAGCCCGCGTGACTGAGAAGCCGATGCGCGGCGGCAGGCTGCCCGTGAAGCCAATGACGTCCAGGACCAGCTGCGCTGCGGAGCATTAATGCTTCTTGCATGCGCATCGCAGCCTCGTCATACAGACTTTAAGACCGGTCGCAGAACTGGCCGGCAGGCAAGGCGGGGGATACGGACTGGTGAGCGATACGATTTTGGAAACGCATGGACTGACCAAGGAGTTCCTTGGCTTCCTGGCGGTGCAGAATGTCAATTTGTCGGTGCAGCGCGGCAGCATCCATGGGCTGATCGGGCCCAACGGCGCCGGCAAGACCACCTGCTTCAACCTGCTCACCAAATTCCTCATCCCGACCCGCGGCAAGATCACCTTCGACGGCCGCGACATCACCAGCATGAAACCCGCCGAAGTGGCGCGCCTCGGCCTCGTGCGGTCCTTCCAGATTTCCGCCGTCTTCCCGCATCTTTCCGTGCTGGAGAATGTGCGCGTGGCGCTGCAGCGCGCCCGTGGCCGCAGCTTCGACTTCTGGCGGTCCGATTCCGTGCTCAAGCAATATGACGAACGCGCGCGTGAGCTGCTGGAGGATGTGAGCCTCACCGAATATAGCGCGATGCAGGCCGGCCAGCTGCCCTACGGCCGCAAGCGTGCCCTGGAAATCGCGACGACCCTCGCGCTCGATCCCGTGATGATGCTGCTGGACGAACCCACCGCGGGCATGGCGAACGAGGATGTGGACCACATCGTCACGCTGATAAGGCGCGTCTCCAAGGGGCGTACCGTTCTGCTGGTCGAGCACAATCTTAAGGTCGTCGAAGGGCTGTGCGACTGCATCACCGTCCTGGCCCGCGGCGAGGTGCTGGCCGAGGGCGACTATGCTTCCGTCAGCCGCAATCCCGATGTGCAGGCCGCCTATCTCGGCACCGACCCCGCTGCGGTCGGCGTGCCGGAGAGCGCATTGCATGTCTGAACCGATGCTCAAGGTCGAACAGCTCGAAGCCTGGTACGGCGAGAGCCATGTGCTGCACGGCGTCGGCCTCGAAATCGCGGAGGGCGAGGTCGTCACGCTGCTCGGCCGCAATTGCGCCGGCAAGACCTCCACGTTACGCGCCATCATGGGCCTCGTCGGCCGCCGCGCGGGGTCCATCCGCTTCGATGGGAAGGAGACGATCGGCCTGCGCTCGGATCTCATCGCCCGCGCCGGCATCGGCTATTGCCCGGAGGAGCGCGGCATCTTCGCCTCGCTGGACGTCACGGAAAACCTGATGCTGCCGCCGATGATCCGACCCGGCGGGATGACGGTAGCGGAGATCCATACGCTCTTCCCCAACCTCAAGGAACGCGCGCGCAGCCCCGGCACCAAGCTCTCGGGCGGCGAGCAGCAGATGCTGGCGATCGGCCGTATCCTGCGCACCGGCGCCAAGCTCCTCCTGCTGGACGAACCCTCCGAGGGCCTTGCCCCGGTCATCGTGCAGCAGATCGGCCGCACCATCCGCGAGCTGAAGTCGCGCGGCTTCACCGTGCTGCTGGTGGAGCAGAACTTCCGCTTCGCCCAGACCGTCGCCGACCGTCACTATGTGATGGAGCACGGGCGGGTGGTCGACATCGTTCCCAATGCGGAGCTGAACGCCTCGCTGGGCCGTCTCAACGAATATCTCGGCGTCTGATCCAGCGTCGCCAAGGGAGAAAATACCAATGACCATTCAACGCCGCACGCTTCTCACCGCCGCGGCCGCCGCACCCTTTGCTGGCGCCCTGCCCTACCGCTCGGCCCGGGCGCAGGCTGCGAATACGATCAAGATCGGCGTGCTGAACGATCAGTCTGGTCTCTACCGCGATCTCTCTGGTCCCGGCTCGGTGCAGGCCGTGCGCCTTGCGATCCAGGAAAGCGGCATCACGCAGCGCGGCATCAATGTCGAGGTCGTCGCGGCCGATCACCAGAACCGCCCCGACGTCGGCAGCACCGTGGTCCGCCAGTGGTTCGACCGTGACGGCGTGGACGTCGTCGTGGACGTGCCGACGAGCTCGGTGGCGCTGGCGGTCAACACCATCGCGCGCGAGAAAAACAAGGTCTTCCTGAATTCCGGTGCCGCGACGTCGGATCTCACGGGCAGCGTCTGCTCGCCCAACACCATCCACTGGACCTACGACACCTGGATGCTCGGGCGCAGCACGGGCGGCGCGATGGTCGCCGCCGGCGGCCAGAGCTGGTTCTTCATGACCGCCGACTACGCCTTCGGCCATGCGCTCGAGCGCGATACCTCTGAGTTCGTGCGCGCGGCTGGCGGGCGCATCGTCGGCTCCGTGCGCACGCCCTTTCCGGGTACGACGGACTTCTCCTCCTTCCTGCTCCAGGCGCAGGCCAGCCGGGCGCAGGTTGTCGGCCTCGCCAATGCCGGCGGCGATACCATCAACAGCATCAAGCAGGCGGCCGAGTTCGGTCTGACCCGCGGGGGGCGCGTGAAGCTCGCCGGCCTGCTGGTCTTCATCACCGACGTGAATTCGCTGGGCTTGCAGACCGCGCAGGGCCTGGTCCTGACCGAGACCTTCTACTGGGACCTGAACGAGCGGACCCGCGCGCTGACTCAGCGTGTGCGTGGCAACATGCCGAACAACCAGCCGCCCACGATGGTGCAGGCCGGCTGCTACTCGGCGGCGATGCACTACCTGAAGACGGTGAAGGACATGGGCGTGGTCGCGGCCAAGGCCGATGGCGCCGCCACCGTGGCGCGGATGAAGGCGATGCCGGCCGAGGATGACGCGTTCGGCGCCGGCTCCATCCGGCCCGACGGCCGCAAGA
>JAQGHY010000149.1 GCA_028291455.1 Rubritepida sp.
GCTTGCGCCGCTGCATCGCGCGAGAGGTTGGCCATGCCACCGACCTTCACCATGCGTTCGAGCAGGGTGAGCGAGGCGAGGACCTCGGGGCCGGCGAAGGCGATGTCTCGCTCGTCCTCGGTCAGCATGCGGCCGCCATGGCCGAAGAGCAGGGCGGAGAACATCCAGTCGTCGCTCGACCAAGCGTAGTGCATGCCCTCGATGCCGTCGCCCAGCGCCTTGATCTTGGCCGACAGCGCCATGATGCCCTCCCAGTCCGTTGGCAGCGCGTCGGGATTGCCGCCGGCGCGGCGCACGAGATCGGGATTGAAGAAGCAGATCGGGTTGGAGGCCGCGAAGGCCAGGCCCGACTGGAAGCCGCCGAAATGGCCCAGCGCCAGCATCTGCGGCGAGTAGCCCTGCGCGGCCGGGTCGCCGTCGCGCGCCAGCAGCGGCCCGAGGTCCTGCGCGATGCCGCGCTCGGCGAAGAGGCGCAGTCGGTTGAAGCCTTGGTAGGAAAGATCCGGCAGCCCGCCCGCTGCGGCCTGGCGGAGGATGAGCTGCATGCCCTCCTCGTAGTTCACCGTGGTCACGTAGTTGATGCGGATATTGGGCTCGCGCTTGGCGAACTCGGCCGTGATGGCGTCGTAGGCCTCCTTGTAGATCACGGGCTGCGCGTAATGGACGGTGATCTCGGTCACCGGCTGCGCGCGCAGCACGCGCGGCGCGAAGAGGGCGGCCGAGGCGGCGGCGAGGCCGAATGTGCGGCGGTCGATCATGGCGGAATTCTCCGGGGTCATGGGCCTCAACCTTTGAGGCCGGTGGTGGCAATGCCTTCGACGAAGCGCCGCTGCGCGAAGAGGAAGGCGAGGATCAGGGGCGCGGTCATGATCGCGGACGCGGCCATGAGGGCAGCGAAGTCGTCGCCCGCCTCGTCCGTGCGGAAGTACATGATGCCGAGCGCGGGCGTGGCGTGCGCATGACCGGTGACGGCGATGAGCGGCCAGAACAGGTCGTTCCAATGCGCGACGACGGAGAAGATCGCGAAGGCGGTCGCGGCCGGCCAGGCATTGGGCAAGGCGACGCGCCAGACGATGGCGCCCTCGCTCATGCCATCGAGCCGCGCGGCGTGGATCAGGTCGTCGGGCAGGGAGCGGAAGAACTGGCGGAACAGGAAGATCGCAAAGACCGAGATCGTCGAAGGGATGATCAGCGCGGCATAGGTGTTCAGCATGCCGATCGCCGACAGGCCGACGTAGAGCGGCAGCGCCTGGACATGCGGCGGCACCAGCAGGCCGAACATCATCGCGCCGAAGATCCATTCCTTGCCGGCGAAGCGCAGCTTGGCGAGGGCGTAGCCGGCGGGAATGGCGAAGAGCAGCTGGAAGAAGAGGATCCCGCCGCAGACGATCACGCCGTTCAGCAGGTAGCGGCCGACGGGCACCTGCGCGAAGACGCGGCTGTAGTTCTCCCAGGCGGCCCAGCGTTCGGGGATCAGCGCGAGGTTGGCGCGAAAGATCTCGTCGGTCGGCTTCAGCGAGGCCGACAGCATCCAGATGTAGGGCGCCAGCATCATCAGGCCGAGGACGCTCAGCAGCGCCAGGCGCGGCAGGTCCTGGAGGAGGGGGATGCGTTCCTCAGCCATAGTGAACCCGCTTATCGAGCACCCGCGTCTGCAGGAGCATCAAGGCCAGCACGATGGCGAGAAACACCAGCGTGATCGCGGCGGAATAGCCGAGCCGGAGGAAGGTGAAGCCCTCCGTGTACATCGTGTAGAGCAGCGTCTCCGAGGCGCGGTTCGGCCCGCCGCGCGTGAGCACGGCCACGGTGTCGAAGACGCGGATGCTGCGGATCAGCGTGATGGTCACGACGAAGAGCGTTGTCGGCCCCAGCAGCGGCCAGGTCACCAGAAGGAAACGCGAGGCCGCCGAGCGTGCGCCGTCCACCGAGGCGGCCTCGCGCAGCTCGCGCGGGATGGCGGTCAGCCCCGCCATGAAGAGCACCATGTTGAAGCCCGCATTCTCCCAGACGCCGATCGCAGCCAGCGAGACCAGCACCGTATCCGAGGATGAGAGCCAGGCCGGGCCCATGATGCCGAGGCCGCGCAGCAGGGTGTTTAGCGGCCCGATGGTCGGGTGCAGCAGGTATTGCCAAGCCGAGGCCATCGCCACCGTCAGCGACACGACCGGCAGGAAGAAGACGGCGCGGAAGAGGGCGCGCCCGCGCGTGCCGGCCTCGATCAGCAGCGCGAAGGCGAGGCCGAGGCCCACCGAGACGGGCGCGACCAGGCCGACATAGATGACCGTGTTCGTGAAGGATTTCCGGAAGCCGCTATCGCCGAGCAGTTCGGTGAAATTGTCGATGCCGATCCAGCTGGGCGGCCACACCCCGAGCTCGAAATCGGTGAAGGCCATGGCCACCGCAGCCAGCGTCGGCAGCAGCAGCAGGACGATGAAGGAGATGACGGCCGGCAGCGTCAGCAGCCAGGCGCCCATCGTCTCGCCGTGGCCGCGCCTGGCCGCGGCTTCGATGGGGAGGACCATGCCGGCGTCAGGCACGGGCCAGCTCCCGCGTTTCAGCGCTCACGCGCCGCCCGTCGGCTCCGAAGAGCAGCGCGCGCTCGGGTGCGAAGCCGAGATGAAGGGTCTCGCCGAGCGTCACGCGCAGGCCCGCCTCGCCGCGCAGGATGGCGGCGGTTCCGGCAATACGCAGATGCACCAGCGTGTGGTCGCCCAGAAACTCCGCATGCTCGACGCAAGCGGGGAAGCCTTTCGGATAGAGCATCCAGTCCTCTGGGCGGATGGCCAGGGTGACCGGTCCGCGCGCGGCGGTTCGCAGCGGCGTCTGCTGGCCAGCGGCACTGATCTCGCCGGATTCGTCGGCCATGGCCTCCAGCAAGTTGATGCGGGGGCTGCCGATGAAGCTGGCAACACGCAGGTCGACGGGGTCGCGATAGATGACCTCGGGCGTCCCGATCTGCAGGATCTCGCCGGCGTGCATGACGGCAATCCGGTCCGCCATGGTCAGTGCCTCGGACTGGTCGTGGGTGACGTAGAGCGTCGCGGCGCCGACGCGGC